>JANMVV010000105.1:0-3785 GCA_031392925.1 Vicinamibacteria bacterium | reverse complement strand
GTGCGCATCGAGGCGACTCCACTCCCCGGCCTCAGTCTGCCCGCGGCTTCGGGCCCCATCCGTGCGCTGGAATTCGGTCCGGCGCCCGGTTTCAGCGTCCGCCTGAGCCTGTCCGAGATCCGGCCCTACGAGATCGTGCGTGAGTCCGCGTCGTTGCGGCTCGTCCTGCGCAAGCGGGCCGAGGCGGTGGCGCTCCCTCCTCCGGTCGCCACTCCCACTCCAGACCCTCTGGCCATTCCCTCCCCCTCCCCCACGCCTAGCCCCGTTCCGGTCGTCGAGCCAACCGCTACGGACACCGCGGACCTGTATCGACGCCTGTTTCCGTCCACCAGCGACCCTTCATCGGTGGGCCCGCTTGAGGGAAGCAGTCAGGGCGGCTCGCCGGGAAATTGGTACTCGGATACACGATGGCTCGGGCTTCAGGTGCGGCCCTGGGTCTCCGTGAGCTACGTCGACGCGAAGACCACGGAAGTCCAGGTGAACGCCGTCACCGCCGATCAGTACTGGGTGATCCAGCCCAATATAGGCGTGGGTATCACCCCGAGGCTTGGCGGCGATCGCGAGGGCCAGTGGTTCGTCAACTACACGCCCCGTTTCCGCAGGCAGCTCAGCCTGAGCCTTCCCCATCTCACCTCGCATTTCTTCGACGCCAGCATCGACCAGGCCCTCGCTGCCTCCTTCGCGGTCTACGGCACTTATCACTACTCGCAGGGCGTGCTGGAGACCGATGAGATCGACCCGGGTCGGGAGTACGGAATCGGGCTCAACCGCGTGGTCGATACGTCGCTCGAACGCTTCAAGCGAAACAGTTTCACCGCAGGCGTGAAGTTTGACTTCCTGGCCGACACGAAGGTGGACGTGAACGTGGGCAAAACGAAAGTGCGCTACGGGAATGATCCGGGAGAGCCGGTAGCTGGCGAACGCGCGTTCTTCGATTACAACACGCGCACGCTGAACGCCTCGTTGCGGCACGGTTTGGGCGAAAGCCGGACCCTGGGCCTAGTCTTTGGCGTGCAGGACACGCCGACCCAGCCGGAACGAAAGCAGGTGGAAGGCCGCGGGTACACGTACGGCGCCTCGCTCGAGGGGGAGATCCTGGCGCTCACCACCGGCCGGATTCTGCTCGGCTACCGCACGCAGAAGAACCCGAATGCGGGCATCGGCGGCCGGGACTACAAGGACTTCGCGTATGGGGCGCAGCTCGCGCGCCAGATCACCGACGACACCAGCCTGGGGTTCAGCGCGGATCGGAAGGTGTATCTCTCCAACTATGAGGACAACGGCTTCTACGTGGCCGATACGCTGCGTGCCGATCTCAACACCCGGCTGCCGTTCACTCTCTTCCTTCGGGCCGGCGCGTATTTCCAGACTAACGGCTACCAGACGAGTCCGCAGTTGAGCGAAAGCACGGGCCAGCTCACGCTCCGCAAAGACAAGCTTCGCGGTCTTACCATCGGCGTCACGCGGACCTTGACCAATTGGGCGTTCCTGCGTTTCGACTACACCACGGAACGCCGGGATTCGAACCTCGACCGGTTCGACATCAACACCCGCGTGTTCACGTTCCAGCTTGGCCTCGGGTACTTCGGGAAGGCCCGCCGCCAGGGGGCGCCAACATGGTGAGCGTCTTCTCGCTGTTGCTGTTGGGCGCGACGCTCAGCGGTGCCGCGGCGGTGGTTCAAGCACCCGTGGCCACACCCCAGAGCGCCGCGGCCGGCTCCTACGTGGTCGGCCCGGGAGACATCCTGGAAGTCACGGTGCTCGATCAGGCCGAGGTCTCCCGGAGCACCACGGTGCAGCCGGACGGACGGTTCACCATGCCGCTGCTCGGCGACATCGAAGTCGCGGGTAAGACGGTGGCGGAGATCCAACGGATCATCATCGAGGCTCTCTCGAAGGACTTCCTGGTGAATCCGCAGGTGGAAGTCCGGGTGCGCGAGTACGCCAGCCAGTTCGCCCTGGTTCTGGGCGAAGTGATGAACCCTGGGCGGCGCGCTTTGCGTGCGGGCACGCGTCTCATCGATGTTCTCATCGAGTCCGGCGGCTTCCGGCCCGGGGCCTCGGGAGAGATTCTGGTCCAACGCACCGACGGCACGTTCCCGAGCGGCGAAAAGGCGATTCGCTTCCGCCTCGGCAACACCGCGGGCATGACCGAGAAGGACCGCACCAACGCAGAGCTGCCGCTCAAGAACGGCGACGTGGTGACCGCGGCGCCCAAGTATTTCGTCACCGTGGACGGCGAGGTGGTGCGGCCTGGGCGGGTGATTATCGAAAACGATCTCACCCTGCTCGGGGTCATCGCCGAGTCCGGCGGCCTCGCGAAATTCGCGTCGGCGAAGGTGCGGATCATCCGCAAGAAGGCGGAGGGCCTCGACATGACCGGTTTCGAGCCCTGCGATGGGGCGGCCAAGGATGTGTGCCGGGTGATCGACATCGGGGACATCCGAAAGGGCAAGGTTCAGGATGTGATCCTGGCGGCCAATGACAAGGTGGTAGTGTCGCGGCGTAAGTTCTAGCCAATGTCCACCACAGTCCTTCCGATGGGCGGCGAAGGGCCCGGCCCCGGCACGGAGAGCGATCTCGACGTCCGCTACTACGCGACCGTCCTGTGGCGCGGGCGATGGCTGATCGCGGTGGCCGCGGTGCTGGGGATGGCGCTTGCCTCTCTTGTCGCCTACCTGCAGATCCCAGAGTATCAGGCGCAGTCGCTGGTGCAGATCGAACCGCCGGTGCCGTTCTTCATGGGGGTCAACGAGGCCCTGATGGGCGGCGGCGGCTACTGGCAGAACTCGGACTTCTACAACACGCAGTTCAAGATCATCACGTCCAAGGCCATCGCCGATCAGGTGGTGGCGGAGCTGAAGCTCAAGGACAAGGTGCCGTTCAAGGATTCGCCCGATCCCTCGGCGCTCTTCCTGAGCCACGTATCGGTCAGCCCGGTGCCGGAAAGCCGGCTCACCTACATACAGGTGTCGCATGAGGACCCGCAGGAGGCGGCGCTGTGGGCGAACCGCGTGGCCGACGTCTACATCCGGCATTCCCTCGAGCAGCGGGTGGAGTCGGCGAGGAAAGCCTTCGACTGGCTGCAGGAGAGGCTCACCACCACGGCCAGCCAGATGAAGGAGCAGAACGACAAGCTCTATCGGCAGTATCAGCAACAGGATTTCGTGCCCGTGGGCACGGGCTCCTCGGCGAACACGTCCATCGACAAATTCCAGGGCGAACTGGTCGACGTTCAGTCGAAGCGCATCGCTCTCGACGCCGCGTACAAGCAGGCGGTCGATCTGAAGGCGCGAAACGAGAACCTCGAGAGCGTGCCGCAGATCGCCCAGGATTCCACCTGGGTAGGGTTGCACGCGCAGGTCACGGCGATGGAACTCGAGAAGCAGCGGCTCAAGGAGAAGTATCGCGACACCCATCCCGAGGTGATTCGCATCAACGGTCTGATCAAAGGGCTTCGGCAGAAGAAGGATGAGCGCGCCACCGAGGTCATCGCCTTGATGGAAAAGGAGCGGTCGCAGCTTCAGAAGCGCGAAGTGCAACTGCGGTCGGCCAGCGAAGGCGAGAAAAGCATCGCCGCGAACCAGAATCGCCGGGTGGCCGAGCTCGACACCATCAAGAAGCAGGCGAGTTCGGCGTCAGGCCTCTATGACGTCCTGCTTCAAAAACTGAACGAGTCGAATATCGCGGCCTCGGTGCAGACGAACAACATCGCTCTCGTCGACAAGGCGGTGGGCGGGGTGAAGATCCGGCCCAATCAGAAGCAGGCCGCGATCTTCGGCCTC
>JANMVV010000092.1:0-7008 GCA_031392925.1 Vicinamibacteria bacterium | reverse complement strand
GATGTCGTCCGCGAAGTACGAATCGCTGATCACACGATGGATTTCCGGCAACCCACCGGTGAGAAGCCGCCAATGTCCGGGTTCGATGCCGCGCAGGCGCCCGAAGGCCGCCAGCACTTCTGGCGTGTCGGTGAGCGGTGTGACGCTGTACGAAACCATGACGATGTCGTCATGTCCGCGGATCGCTTCCTGGACCGCCTTGAGTTTCTGGACCAGGGTGGGGCA
Organism: Vicinamibacteria bacterium; assembly: GCA_031392925.1. Classification (GTDB taxonomy): domain Bacteria; phylum Acidobacteriota; class Vicinamibacteria; order Fen-336; family JAGNNV01; genus JAGNNV01. The sequence goes on along the minus strand of JANMVV010000092.1, from coordinate 6,783 downwards.
CAGGTTGGGGCACTCGGCGAAGAGAAAGCTCGCCACGTGGATCCGGCCATTGAGGTCCTGCTCTGTCATCGGGTGGTTCGCCTGATCGACCAGATCAAAAGGTCCCACGCGATGAGAGACGCTCGTCCAGCGCGGCGTGAAATCCCGCGAGTCGTAGTAGGGGAGGGAGCCCGGGGGCGGAGGCGCCGCAACGCTGAACACCCGCGTGAAGCCGATGCCGGAAAGGGCGAGGGTGAGAGCGATCAGGACACGCCCCTTCATCTACATCGCCCCCTGGACCGGCACACAGGGCTTCGAGTTCACAAGCCCGTAGTGCCGGCCGTTTCGCATTTCGAAATTCAGGAACAGCTCGCCCTGGTCCGTCCAGGCCTGCTGCAGTCCGGCCTCGTGACCCTGCGCGTCGTGCTTCAGCTCGGCGAGTTGTCCGTTCGCGTGCCAGGCCCGGTACTCCCCTTCGATCACGTCGCCGTTGTAGAGAGCTTCGACGCGCCTGCGGCCGTCCGGCCAGAAGGAGCGGTGGCGGCCGATCTTCCGGCCGTCGCGATACGACGTCTGGCTCAGGAGAGAGCCCGAATCATCGAGGACCTGCACAATGCGGTCCGGAGCCCCGGGCACGAGGCCTCCGGCCTGCCCGGCGCCTGAGAGCGCTGCGACGAGAATAAGGGCGAGGCGGCGCATGACTAGCTCGCGGTCCCCGGCTGGCCGCGGAAACATCCGGCGATGTAGGGCGGCGCCGCGACGATGTGATAGTGGTAGAGGCCCTGGGGGAACTCGAGCGTGGCACCGACGTGGCCGTTGCAGTTGTCGAGCCCGGCCGGAATGACGCCGCCCTGGTCCCGCGTTCCGTAAACGGGGAAGCCATCGAGGAGCACGCCCACCAGGCGGCTCGAGCCCTGCGCGGTGAGGTACACGGGCTCGATGTGGTAGTGGTACATCCCGCTCTGCTGGGGGTGTCCGTTGTACCGGTCGAAGCTGAAGATCTCCGAGGTCAGCGGCGCCCGGCCCGCGGCGTACTGATTGAAGAGAGCGACACCGTTGACCGCGACGCCCATGACGCCGAGCGGCGTGTCGCTCGAAGACGTCACGACCTGGGGCGTGATCGGGACCCGCACGACCATGTTCTGCGCGATGATCCGATTGGGATTCACCTGCATTCCCGCCTGCGGCGGTTCGTAGCCCGAGTTGCCCTGACCGAAGTAGGGGCTTGCGTGATCGGGGACGGAGGTGGCCCGCAGAACCACGAACGAACCCTCCACCGTGGCCTGCGTCCCGTAGAACTGCGTGAACATGGCCGGAAGACCGGCGGAGGAACCAGACGTCGGCGCGGGTGTCGCCGCGGACGTAGGTGACGTCGGGGCGCTTGCCTGGGTCGCCGAACCGCACCCGAAGACCGAAGCGAGAGTGAGACACGTGCCGTAACGCAGAGTTCGAGATTCCATCTTCGAACTCTGCAAGAGGCGTCTGACTATTCCCTTAAGCATTTCCGGGCTTCGGACTCAGCGGACCACGGCCGCGGCCTTGAGCTTCGCGACGCCCGCATCCAGCGCGGCCACGATCCGCTTCGCCTCGGTGTCGAACATCGCCTGGTCCTTCTTTTCCACGGCTTCGCGCAGCGCGGGCAGCGGCCAGGGCGCGTAGCCGGTGGTGAGCCCGGGCCCGATGAGCTGATGCTTGAACCACGGACGTCCGGGCAGGCCGTCTTTGTTCAGGAAGGCGCGTTCCACCTGGTTGAGCGCGTCGCTCATCTTCGCGAACGACGCGGCGTCGCCCCTCGCGAGGAGCGCGTCCGTGGCCGCGTCGGCCGCGCGTCCGGCCGCGTCGAGGTCGCTCACCGCCTTGAGCAGGGCGGAAAAGTCAGGCTCGAAGGCGCCGGGGCCCGCGGTGCGCGCGCGGCGAGTGACGTCGGTGCGGATCTCGTCGAGGTCCTCCCTCATCGCCGCTCCGTAGTTCGAGAAGCGAAGGGGCGCCACGTCGGCGGTCGCGGTGCGGAAGGCGATGAGTCCCAGGTATCGCGCCGCGGCCTGGTGATAAATGAACTCCGGATCGCCAAAGTGGGACATCCAGTAGAAGTTGTCGTAAACGGAGTGATACACGCCGTAGTCGCCGCCGAAGCCTCCGTCGGTCGAGGGCACGCCGAGGTGGTCGATGAAAGCGGTGTAGTCCGAACCCGACCCGAGGCGGCCCAGCTGAAGCTCGAACGTCGCGTCCTTCGAGCCGAGATTGACCGGCTCGGCCGCCGCCCACGCGGCCTTGCTGCGTTGTTCCCAGACCGGGCCGACCATACCGCCCTTGCGCGGCTCCGGCACCATATTCGCGGCTTCACGCACCGCGTCGCGCAGGGACGGCGTGCCGCCGGAGCCGAAGTTCGGGCCGGTCACCGCGACGTCCATGTTGAAGTACGCGACCGCCTTGGTCGAGAGCATGGCCGCGTTGTCCTCGACCCACTCGGTCGAACCGACCAGGCCGTACTCCTCGGCGTCCCACGAGCAGAGGAGGATGGTGCGCCTCGGCTTCCACCCGGCCTTGACCGCAGCACCCAGACCACGCGCGGCCTCCAGCATCGCCGCGGTCCCCGAGTTCGGGTCGACCGCGCCCGGAGTCCATGCGTCGCGATGATTGCCGACGAGGACGACCTGGTCCGAGGTGCCCGGGATCTTCGCGATGACGTCGTAGATCGGCTTCAGGCCTTCATCCATCTGCACGTCCATCTCCACCGCGGCCCCGCCCGGGCCCACGTGGTAGGAGAAGGGAAGCCCGCCCTGCCATTCGTTGGGGACGCGGGGACCGCCGAGATTCCGCAGAAGCTTTTCGGCCTCGCGATAGGAGATCGGAAGCGAGGGGATCTTCGGGACGTTGGTCATCTGGTCACGGGTGATCCGCTTGGCGCCGGCGGTCGACGGAATGCCGCCCGGAGTCGACGGATCGCCGGGCTGAAGGGAGAGGAACTGCACGGAGCCGCGCTGGAGCGATGACGGGGGACGCATCGGTCCGTCGGGGTAGATGTCGCCGCGCATGTAACCGTCGTCGGCGGGATCGGAGTAGATAAGAACGCCGATGGCGCCGTGGTCCTGGGCTTCCTTGACCTTGAGGCCACGGAATGCGCCGCCATACTTGACGAGCGCGATCTTGCCGTCGACCGAGAGGCCCATGGCCTTGAGCCGCTCATGATCGGCGGGCGAGCCGTAGTTCACATAGATGATCTGCCCATTGGCTCTGCCGGATGCGCCGTAGCCGTGAAAGGCGGGGAACTGGCCGCGCGAGGTGGAGTCCTTGTCCTGGGGAATGTTGTCTTCCATCAGCGACAGCTCCTCGACCCTCGGCTCCACCATCTTGAGGGAGACGCTTTTCGGATGGTTGAGGAAGACGTCGTACTTCACCATCTCGGTCTCGAGGCCGAACTCCTTGAACTTGGCGTTCACCCAGTCGGCCACCTTCTTCTCCGCCGGCGTTCCCGCGACGTGCGGCTCTTCGGTCAACTGTAAGAGCCAGCGGCGGGCGTTCTCGGGTGTCGGCGTATCGAGCAGGACTTTCTCGTAGGCGGCGTTCGCATCCGCGGTCGCCTTCGTGTAGCCGGCGGGTGTCTTCGCAGCGCTCTGAGCCAACACAAGGCTCGGCGACAGCGGAAACACGACAAGAAGGAACCGGGCGGACAGACGACGCATTTCAAGCATGCGGCGAATTGTACCGGGCGCCCGCGGCACCATCACAGCGAGAAGCAGCCGTCATTGCGAGGCCACCGAAAAGCGAACCGAGCGCGAAGCCTGCCCTCGGGGCACGAAGCAACCCCTACCGGAGACCCTATCTCACCGCCCGCGCCGCCCGCCTCGCTCGCTACTCGTGACGCAGCGCGGAGACCGGAGAGATCCGGGTGGCGCGTCGCGCCGGCACGTAGGTGGCGACGAGAGCCGCGGCGGCGAGGATCAGGAACGAAATGGCGAGCACCGCGGGGTCGAACGGGCTCACCTGATAGAGCATGGAACTGACCAGACGGCCCGCGCCGAGCGCGAGCAGCACTCCGAGAGCGAGTCCCGCCCCCGCGAGCGCCGCGCCCTCCCGCAGGAAAAGCTCGACCACCCCGCGCGAGGTCGACCCGAGGGCCATGCGGATTCCGATCTCCCGCGTGCGCCGCGCCACCACGTAGGACTTGAGGCCGTAGATCCCGATGATGGCGAGGATCAACGCGGCCCCGCCGAACAGCGAGAAGAGACGCGCGCCGCTGCGCACCGCCCAGAGCGCGATGCTTTCGTCGCGGAAGGACTGGAGCGTCGCCGCGGAAACCACGGGGAGATTCGGATCGATCGAGCGCAGTTCGCTTCGCACCTTCTGCACCATGGCCGATGCGTACGCGGGAACGCTGCTCTTGATTCGCACATGAAGGTTCAACCCGGACTGAAAGTTGGCGCCCAGCGGTTCATAGAAGAAGGGAACGGGTGCTTGGTCGAAGAGTCCCTGTCGCAACCCGGGGGCGATGCCGATCACCTGAAGCGCATCGAGTGCCCGCGGCTTGCCCTCGGCGTCTTCGGTAATCCGGACTCCCTTCCCCCCATCACCCGCGCCGCCGTACTGCACGGTGCGTCCGATCGGGTCTTCATCACCGAACAGCTGCCGGGCCAGAGGTTCGCTGATGATGACCGGCTTCAGTCCGGTGATGCCCCGCTCCTCGGCCCTATCGAACTCGCGGCCCCGCCGCAGGGTGAGCCCGAGCGATTTGAAGTAGTCGCTCGCGACCTTCACGTGCTCGGCGCTGATGCCAAGGGCCTTTCCCGACCCATCTCTCTCGGGTGTTCCCGCCTTGCGCACCCGGCTGCTGCTCGAGAACGAGCCAAACGGAACGGTGGACGCGAGACTGCTTGCTTCGACCCCGGGAAGGGAGCGCACCGAGTCGAGCACGGCGCTGTAGAGCTGTTGTGCGCGCGCGGTGTCGTAGCCCGCGAGCGCGGGGTCGAGCTCGAAGAGCACGCCGGACTCGAGACGGAAACCGGGGTCCGAATTGGCGGCGGCGAGCGACCCGCGCACAAAGAGGCCGCCAGTGGCCAGCAGGGCGAGACTCAGGCCGATCTGCATCACCACCAGAAGGTTGCGCGGAGCGAGAAGCCAGAAACGGCCGCGCGCGCGAGAGATGGCGCCGCCTTCGCCCGCCTGCTCCTTGAGCTGCGGGAACACCTCGAGACGCGAGAGCTTCAGCGCCGGGCCGAGGCCTGAGACCACGGTGGCGAACAGACAGAAGAGGAAGGTGGCCGCGAGCACGCGCACGTCCGGCGTCATGGGGAAGACGATGGCGAGAGGCGCTACCGCGATGAAGGAGGACACCAGCAACCGCGTCAGCGCGTAGGCGAGGCCGAGCCCCAGAGTGCCGCCGGCGAGCGCGAGCACGAGGCCCTCGGTGAGGAGCTGTCGAACCACGCGCCACCGGCCCGAGCCAAGGGCGAGCCTCAGGGCGATTTCCTTCTGACGGGCTTCACCGCGGGCCAGGAGCATGTTGGCGAGGTTGAAGCAGGCGACGATGAGCACGACACTCGCGAGCGCGAGCAGGATGCTGTTCGCGGCCACGATGGGCGCGTCGGAGACGGGGTTCGTGCTGACCGACAAGCGCGATAGCGGGGCCAGGGCGAGGGCCTGATCCTTGTTCTCCGCCGGGTAGGCCGAGGCGAGGCGGCTGCCGATCAGCTTCGCCTCCGCCGAGGCCGCTCCAAGGGTCAGGCCCGGTTTGAGCTGGCCCACCAGGATGAGATTTCGGTGAGTGCGGTCGGCGAGCTTGGTGGCGCCGCGGCCATCGCCCTTCTGGAAATCGTTGAGGGTCGAGTCGTAAACCCCGAGCGGCAGCCACAATTCGGGGGCGGCGAGGGCCATGGTGCCGCTGAAACCATCGGGGGCGATGCCCACCACGGTGAAGCTCTTCGCGTTGACCTTGATCTGGCTGCCAAGGACGCTCTCGCTCTCCCCCATCTTCTTCCACAGGCCATAGCCGAGCACGGCTACCGGTGTCTCGTGGCCCGGGGTTTCCTCCTCCGGTGAGAACGCGCGGCCGCGCAAGAGGCGCACGCCGAGGGTCTGGAAGTAGTTCGATGACACCACGTCGCAGAAGACCCGGCGCGTCGTGTCGCCCTCGGTGAGGCCCACCATGGAGAAATTGTGGGCCATGACGCTCACGAAGATCTCGTTCCCTTCGCGGATGTCCTTGTAGTCGGGATAGGAGAACGCGCGGTAGGTGTCGGGCTTGGTCTCGTCCTTTTGGAACAGACCCACGATCCGGTCAGCACCGATACCGTTGATCGGTCGGAGGAGGATGACGTTCACCAGGGAAAAGATCGCGGTGTTCACGCCGATGCCGAGAGCGAGTATCCCGACCGCGATCCCGGTAAAGCTTAGGTCCTTGCGCAGCCGTCTCAGGCTCAAGATCACGTCGCTCTTGAAGTTCATGGAAGGTTCTCCCGTTGCCTCAGGGTACGCCAAGGCCGCGGGCAAAGTTCAAAATTCATGTCTTTGAACTCGGACGAAGGCCCTGAGCCTCGTCGAAATCCGGCGCTTCCAGCCCCTGGTAGATCTTCGCGGCCGTCCCGTACCTCTGCGAGTAGACCCGGACCGCCTCGTCCCCCTTGGAGATCGTTTCGCCCCGCTCGGTCACGAGAAAGCCACTGGCCTGGGAATGCCGGACGGAACAGCGGTCGCTCACGTAGATCTTCTTTCCCTGCTTCCGGGCGTGGTAGGCGACCTCGCTCGCATAGCCCCAGCCTCCCTTCGACTCCGGGAATCCGCCAAAGCTCTCGATGAAGTCGAGACGAA
>JANMVV010000084.1:0-7664 GCA_031392925.1 Vicinamibacteria bacterium | reverse complement strand
CCGGCTTCGATCATGAGCCGAGCCCAGGCCTTCGACGTTGGCGTGTGCGGGCCGATCTCGTTATCCGGGGGGCGAGGGTCACCCGGTAGCAGATACGCAGCGCCGCGGGCCTCGGCCGTCGCCGTGAGGGCCTTCACGATCTCCACTCCGGTATCCGTGAGCGGAATTGCCAGGGCCTCGCCGTTCTTTCGACGCTGCGCGGGGATTCGCCACACCTTGCCCGCGAGATCAAACTCCGAGGTCTGCGCCTCGAATATCTCGCCGCGTCGCGCGAGGGTCAGCATTCCCAGGCGAACGGCCGAACCGTAGGCGCCCGCGTTACCGGCCGCGTTCCACACCGCGCGGAGATCCGCGGGAGTCGCCACCACCTTTCGGCGCCCGCCGTCCTTCACCCGGAAGTCAGCGCGACGAAGCCCCACCATCGGCGACGCGGGAAGGATGTCCTTCTGAACCGCGAGCGTAAAGAGCCACGTCAACACCTTGTGCGCGGAGTCCGCGGCCCACACGCTGCGCGCCCGAACCGCCGCGAGGGCGCGCCGGATGTCATCCTTTGAAAGCCCGGCCGGCTTCCGGTTTCCTAAACCCGGTTCGATCGAAACCTTGAGAACACTCTCCCATGCGCGCCGGGTTGACGCCCGGAGGTCCGCTTCCGCGAGCAGGCCCGTTGCCATCTTGCCGAACGTCGGCGCTTTCTTGTCGGCGCTCTTCGCACGGCGCGCCGTCTCGACTCGCCTTCGAAACTCATCCGCGCCGATCGCTTGAATCTCGCCTAGCTTCTTTCGCGCGAGCGTGCGGGCCTTGGCGAGGTCAAGGGAGCGCGGCCGACCGTCAGCAGGCCCGAGGGTCACAAAGTCCCCGCCGTGCCCGTAGCGGACCACCCAAGCCTTCACACGGTTCGGTCTGACGCGGAGCATGAGGCCCGCGCATCCGTCCTCTCCGCAGTCCGGGTGATTCCCAGGTTCACGGCTCGCGATGTTCTTCGGGTGAAGCGGTTTCGGCGTCTCTCGGGTCATGGTTTCGATGCCCTTTCATTCTGCTGAGCCCAGCGTGGGCTCAGCGTGGGCTCAGCACGGGCAAAGAGTATCGAGAAACACGACGAAACACAACGAGAGCAATGCGGAGGCCTAGATACTGGGTTGCGTGGATATCTCGCCCGGCTTTGACGAATCCACGCGACCCCACGAAACCCGCAAGGTTCACCCTTTCAAGGCGAAGATCGAGGGTTCGAATCCCTCCGGGGTTACCACTTCCGTCCTGAATCTCACCCTCTCTCTTGCAGATCGAGGGTTACCAAGTCGGATCTTCCGAACCCCTCCTCGCGATGACGGCGGGGTGTTTCTCGCATACAGTCAGGGACGTTAGGATCCTGGGGCTCCATGAAGAAGGCAAGCTGGATTCTCCTCACCGTCCTGGGCGTTGCGATCACTGTGATCAGCCTGGTTTCGGCCGTCCACGCGTATTCGATGGGCGACGACTATGGCATCGGGCCCTCGAGGGTGTCCAAGGTCGCCCGCGGTGATGTCGATGTCGCCACGGCGCTGCGCGGGACCCGCGGCACCTCCGCGGCCTTTGGGGCGGCCTATGGCGTCCTCTTCCTGGCCGTCGTGCTCGGACCGTACCGGCGGGGCGATGTCTGGGCGTGGAGGGCGCTGCTCATTGCCGGGCTCACCGAGTTTGTGCTCGTCGTGTTGCGCGTCCCGATCCTTGGCACAAAGCTCGGCCTCTCCGCGGCGGTGACCGCGGTCGTCCTCTTGGTCGTGGGACTGCTGCTCGACGTCGGCCGGCTCATGGGCCCAGGACGGTAAAGAAAATGCCGGGCCTCGAGCCCAAAGCTGTGACGACCGTCTTCGCATAGTCGAGCGCCGCAATCACCTCGTCGGACCCTACGGACTCCTAGGACTCGATCGCAGCCTCCGCTCGTGGCGCGTCCCGGCGAGCGAGTGAGCGCAGGGCGGCAATCAGGATCGGCACCACTCCAACCAGCAGGAATACCGAGTCCGCGAAGATCCGCACCCATTCGAGAGTGTGGAACGTGCCGCTCATCAGATAGGTGAGGCGGCGCGCGTGCCAGTAGCCGTTGCGCAACGAATCCGAGAGCTGAAGAACCCCGCCCGGGAACAGGTCGGTCAGCACCATCAAGGCCAGTCCGACGTTGAGACCCCAGAACCCAGCGCGGACATACTTCACGGTGCCCGCCCAGACCGCATCGGTCTGCATGGCCCGGAGACAGAACACGAGAACTGCGAGCGCGAGCATTCCGAACACGCCGAACATCGCGGTGTGTCCATGATTGCTGGTCAGCATGGTTCCGACTTCGAAGTACGAAATGATGGGCAGGTTGATGAGGAAGCCGAAGATGCCCGCGCCCACGAAGTTCCAGAAGCCCACGGCCATGAGGAAGTAGATGGCCCACATCTGACCGCCCGCGAACCCCGACCCGCAATCGTCGCATGGACGGTCCTTGATCTTCACGAAATCCCAGGCGTCGAGGGTGAGCAGCGTGAGGGGCACCACCTCCATGGCCGAGAAGGCCGATGCGAGGCCCATGTTCAACGTGCCCTGACCGGTGAAGTACCAGTGATGCCCGGTGCCAATGATGCCACCGCCGAGATACAGGATCGCATCGAGATAGATTACGCGGGTGGCCGTGGTCACGTTCACCAATCCCATCTGATGGAACATCGTCGCCACCAGCACGGTCGCGAACAGCTCGAAAAAGCCTTCCACCCAGAGATGGATGATCCAGAAACGCCAGTTGTCAATGATGGCGAAGTTCGTGTGCGGACCGTAGAAAAGAGCGGGGAGATAGAAAATGGGTATGGCCGCAGCCGAATACAGAAAGAGCGAGGCGAGCTCTGAGCGTCCGGGTACCTTCATGGCGGGTCGCAACGCGCGGAACATCAGGACCAGCCATAGCACGAGAGCGCCCGCGAGCAGGACCTGCCACACGCGCCCGAGGTCGAGGTACTCCGAGCCCTGGTGGCCGAACCAGAACCAAAGATTGCCGAGCTTGTCGTTGATGCCGAGCCATTCCCCCAAAAGACTGCCCAGCACCACGAAGACGAGGGCGCCGAACAGAATGTCGGTCCCGAGCCTCTGACCCTTGGGCTCCTCGCGACCGACCAGTGGCGCCAGGAAGAGGCCGCCCGCCACCCACGCAGTGGCGACCCAGAAGATCACGAGCTGCAGATGCCAGGTCCGGAGAAGGTTGTAGGGAAGGAGGGACGCGATATCGAGCCCGTAGAAAGAACCAGGCTCGACCCGGTAATGAGCGAGGGCACCCCCAGCGAGGCTCTGCAGCGCGAAGAGCGCCGCGACCACGCCGAAGAACTTGCCGGTCGCCCACTGGCTGGGAGTGAGCTTCCATCCTTTGAGGGCGCTGTCGTGGAAATGGACGGCCGACTTCTCGCCCCCCCACCCCAGGTAGTCGAATTTGCCGAAAGCAAAGAGGATCGCCCCTATACCGCCGAGCAATGTGATCAGGCTGAGCGCGCTCCACAGGTAGGTCGAACTGCTCGGGCGATTGCCGACGAGCGGCTCGTACGGCCAGTTGTTAGTGTACGAATAGTCCTTGCCCGGTCGGTTCGCGACCGTGGCCCAGGCGGCCCAGGCGAAGTAAGCCGTCAGCGCCTTGACCTCGAGCGGGTCTTTGATGAACAGCGCGCCGAGACCAGGGGCAGGCGTTGCCCCGCGGAAATACTGCTCCCATTCGCGGCCCTGGATGTCGAGCGACGAGGCCTCGCACGGGCTGAAGGTGAGGGCGTCGGACGCCGCGTCGTACCGATTCACCTTGAGATCTCCCGCCCCCGCGCCGCAGATCTCGGCCAGACGGTGCAGGTACTCTGCGCTGTAGTCCGGCCCCAGGTACGCGCCGTGTCCCCAGAGCGACCCGTGTTCCATCAATCCATACTTGAGGAAGACATCCTGGCCATGCAGGATCCGCTCGCGTTCGAACAACGTGGTCCCCGCATCGTCGCGGACTCGCGCGGGAATGGGAGGCGCGTTCGTGTAAGTGAGGACGGTGACCAGGGTCAGAACGGAGAACCCGAAGATCATCACCAGGATAGCGGCGTGCCTCCACCATGGGGAGAGACGAGTGGTTTCGGACCTGGGTTCTGTCATGGCAACTCCAGCAGGACGCAAACCGTCCAAGCTCACTTCTTCACGAAGCCAGCCGTCACCTCGCCCTTGTGTGCTGCGAAGGCGGCGAGGACTTCGCCCTTCTCGCGCCGAGGTACTTTCGCGAAGTCAAGGCTGCGTCCCAGCTCGGCCGCGACCTCGTCGAATTCTGCCGGCGAGATCTTGAGGTCGCGATGCGCCTCCTCGAGGCCAAACTCGGTCTTACCGGGCTTTGTCGGCGTGTATTTGAACGGCCCGCCCGCGACCGCGCAGACCCACAGAGTTCGCTCAAACTTGAGCCCCGGCAACCGGCCCAGGTTCTGCGTGTGCCATGCCTTGAGGGTTGGGTTCTTCGAGGTCTTTCCCACGATCGCGTTTTCCACGACCGCGTCGCTGAAGTGGTCAATGACCGCAGCGATGCCGAAGACACCGCCCAGCCGTTCATACAGACTCTTCTCCGCGGGCGGAGCGGCTTTCATCGGCGGCGCCGGCGCCAGGGTCAGAGCAACTGCGAATAGCGATGGTATCAGGGACTTCTTCATCAAACACTCCTGGATAAGACCATCGCGGAAGAGCGACGTTTGAAGAGACTGGCATGGAGGGAGAAGGCAGGTCTGTTCGCCGTCGCACAGAGTAAGAGTGTCTTTGCGGCCCGGCAAGGCTGGTCAATCCGTGATCATCGTCACCGAGGGGCGTCTGATGACACCGCCACAGGTCACCCCGCCATGCTTAGGTCGTTCACGAACCAAACACGGGCGCAGATCGAACTGCATCAGAACGCGTCGAAGTACGAGAACAGGCAGACCGGCAAGAAATGTAGGTACGGATCACCTTGAAGATGGCGCCCGTACCGAGGCCCGGACTGGTGGCGTCCGATCACGAACGACCGCCTCGTCCCTCCTTGATTCCAGAGGCGTCACCGCCGGTCCGTTCAGAACCTTGCCGTCCTTGTCGAACCGCGAGCCGTGACAGGGACAGTCCCAGGTCTTCTCCGCATGGTTGAACCCGACAAGGCAGCCTAGGTGGGTGCACACCGGCGAGACCGCGTGAAGCAGACCGCGCTCATCGCGATAGACCGCGGTCTTCTCCCCGGCGAGATCCACGATCTTCCCCTCCCCGTTCGCCACCTCGGCCAGGGACGTCGCCACCGCGAGCTTCAGACGGTCCTTCACGAGCTGGACAGGGTAGTCGATGTTCTCCTTGACGAAGTCGACGATCGACGCCTTCGCCTTGAAGCGGTTCGGGTCGTACAGGTGCTGATACGGGTTCTCCCGCCCGAGAATCAAGTCCGTGTTGATCATCGCGGCGAGCGTTCCAAAGGTCATCCCGGTGCCGCTGTAGCCGGTGGCCACGTAAACGTGCGCCGAGCCGAGGTCCCGGCCGATGAATGGCAATCCGTCCATCGGTTCGATTACCTGATCAGACCAGCGGTACTGGACCGACGCCACTTTGAAGCGCGCTGCGGCGAAGGCCAGGAGAGCCTGGAAACGCTCCACCGTATCCTCGTCCTGCCCGGTCTTGTGGTCTTCACCTCCCACGAGGAGCAGCGGCCCTCCATCCGTGGTCTGGCCGCGGATGTAGTGATACGGGTCTTCCGTGTCCCAGAACAGCCCGAGCGGCGCTTCCTCGCCCGCTTTCAGGCGCAGAGCCAGAACGTAGGAAAGGTAGCTCGCGACCTTCGTCTGCAGCAGCACGTTCTTGAAGGGCGAGTGCGTGGCCACGATCACGTGGCGCGCGGTCACCGTTCCTTCCGCGGTGACCACGCGGCACGGCTCTCCATCCTCGACATCGACCACGCGCGTGTTTTCGAACACGTGGCTTCCATTGCCCGGAATCGAGAGGGCCAGGGGCAGGAGATAGCGGCGGGGATGAAGCTGCGCCTGTCGATCGAAGCGAAGGGCGCCCGCCACCTTGAAGGGCAGGGGGACCTTGCGGGTCAGGGTCACTTTCGAGCCGATACTCGCCGCGGCTCGCCGCTCCGCCTCCAGTTCGGGCATCGTCTCCGGATCTTCGGTGTACTGAAATGCGGAGACCCTCGAGAAGTCGCAGAGCATCTCTTCCTCGCGCACGAAGGTTTCTATCCGCGACAACGCGACCCGGCCGGACTCGGCGGCGAGCCGGGCGTTGTCTTCGCCGAAGTCTTTGATCAACTGCCCATAGCTGCGATCGAGCGCCTCCGTGATGTGAGCCGTGGTGTACCCACTCACGCCCTCGGCCACCCGCTTGGCCTCGATCACGGCCACGGAGAGGCCCGCCTTCTTCAGGAGGGTGGCCGCGGTCAGACCGGTGATTCCCGCCCCGACGATGGCCACATCCACGGTGAGGTCGGCCTTCAGGGCGGGGAAGCCCTCGCCCTTCGACATCGCGATCCAAAGGGATTGAGAATTATTGGGGAGTTTCAAGAGACCTCACTTTGACCGCCGGGGCCGCGCCTTCTTCCTTGTCTGACCATCGGTGACCAGAATCTGAAACACCAGCCACGTCCCGCCTCCGGCTGCGGCGAGGAAGAACAATATGGCGAGCCCGGGGTAGCCGAGGATCGTCCACGGCGTCTCGATCCGCATCAGCATGGCCGCACCCACGATCATGGCCGCGAGGATGAGGCCCATGGTGATGCGGTTGGCGACCTTCTGAAACCCCTGAAGCAATAACTCCTCGTCGATCGCGTCGACCTTCACCGCGATCTGGTTGTTGGCGATGTGGTCCAGGATCTTGTTGAACCGCCCGGGCAGGCGTTCCACGAAGTCCTTGGTCTCGATAAGCGTGCCGAACAGGTTACCGGCCGAGAACGACTGCCTCATCCGCCGCTGGGTCAGCTCCGCCGACTGGCGGCGGATGGTGGCGTTTGGATCGAAGTCCGGGTCCAGCGTCCGCCCGACCTCGTCCAGGTTCAGCAGGGTCTTGCCGAGCATGGTCATTTCGGAGGGGACATGGAACCCGCAATCGCCCGACACCTGGGTGATGGCGAGCACGACTTTGCCCACCTGAATCTGGCCCATCTTGGAGTCGCGGTTCTCGGCCACCATCTCCCCCACCCGGCGGCGAAAATCGGCTTCATCGGAACCATCGCGTTCATCGGCGATCTTGATGGCGATGGTCGCGGCCTCATCGCCGTGGCCCTCGCTGATCGCCATCACCAGCTGCAGCAGCTTTTCCTGAAGGGAAGGACTCAGACGAGTGACCATGCCCACGTCGAGAAGAGCGATGCGCCCGTCATCGGTGAGGATGACGTTCCCGGGATGGGGGTCGGCGTGGACAAACCCATCAACCAGGATCTGTTGCAGATAGGCTCGAAACAACTCGTCGGCGAGCAAGGCTCCGTCGATATCCATCTGCGCGAGCGGGCTGATCTCCGTGATCTTGCGGCCCTTGATGAACTCGCTGGTCAGGACGGTCGACGTGCTGTAGTCCTCGATGACGGAAGGGACCACGATATGCTTGAACTTCGCGAGGTTCTCCCGCAGGGTCGCCTGGTTCCGGGCCTCGAGGCGATAGTCCAGTTCCTTCAGGATCGACTTGCGGAACTCTTCCACGATCTCCGTGTA
>JANMVV010000051.1:0-19613 GCA_031392925.1 Vicinamibacteria bacterium | reverse complement strand
CTCAAGATGTTCGTAGCGGCCTGGATCGCCGTGCGCCTGTATGACGGCCGTCTACTCAGCGACCGCGCGCTCGTCGCGGGCGCCGCCGGTTGGCTTCTAGCCGTGCTCGCTCTCTACGGCGTGCTCGAGTGGCTGATCGCGGCACCCTTCATCGCGCGCTATCTTGTCCTGCTGTTCGCGATCCTGCAGATCCCCCTTGCGCGGCTCTCTGCGGCGCCGCTGGCTCTCGCGTGGAATCGGCACCGGTGAGCGAACCCCCATTGGCTAGCCGGAACAAGGTCCTCAGCACGGTGCTGGCTCTCATCGGCCTCCCGGTGGCGTTGGCGATGGCAGGGGCCGTCTCTGACTACGTTTTGAACCAGAACAACGGCACGATCGTCTCCTCGGGCGAGAAGCGAGAGTACCTGCTATACGTCCCAAGGAGCTACGACCGCACGAAGCCGACGTCGCTCGTCATCAGCCTGCACGGGGCGGGGATGTCGCCGGTGGCTCAGGGGGAAGTCAGTCAGTGGAACAGAGTGGCCGACACGCACGGCGTCATTGTCGTCTACCCGTCTGGAATCTCGCGGAGAGGCGGTCCCAGAATCTGGCGGGCGGGCAGCGGGTCGCCCGAGCCCGGTCTGATGAAAGATGTCAGATTCATCTCGGAGCTGATCGACACCCTGGAGGCCGCGTTCAACATCGACCCGACAAGGATCTATGCAAACGGGTTGTCCAACGGCGGAGGCATGTCCTTTGTTCTTTCCTGCACTCTGTCCGATCGGATCGCGGCGGTGGGGATGGTAGGAGCCGCTCACTTGCTCCCATGGAGCTGGTGTACGGATCATCGAGCGGTGCCGATGATTTCGTTTCACGGGACCGCCGATTCGGCGGCTCCGTACCAGGGCGGTGGGTCGTGGGTCACCCCCGAAACGTTTCCGGACATCCCGACCTGGACGGCGAATTGGGCGGGAAGAAACCGGTGCGCAGCAAAACCGATCGAATCCATGGTGGCTTCAGATGTCCGTCGCCGCGAATACACGAACTGCGCTGCGGATGCCTCGGTGGTGCTCTACACCATCCTCGGAGGGGGCCACAACTGGCCGGGCGGCGGACCCTTGCCGGAATGGTTCGTTGGAATCACGACCCATAGCATCGACGCGTCGGAGCTGATGTGGGAGTTCTTTCGCGACCATCCGCTTCGGCCAACGCCGCGAAACTAACGGCCGCGAGGGGCGCGAGCGCCTACCAGGTCCGAACGCGGCCGGTGTCGACGTGCACGAAGTTCGAACCCGGGTAGTAGCCGACGCCGCCGCGGCGGGCATCCAGCGCGGCGCGACGAAGCTGCCTGAGGGGAACGTCGGTCAGCCGGATGTCGATGGCCATGCCCTTCAAGTGGAGGCTGTTGGTCGCGACACCGTCGCTGTGAGCGTGCAGATCGGCGTTGGTCGCGGGCGACCGGTAGGCGGAGATGATCTCGAAGGGCCGGCGCGTGGCGGTGACCTCGGCGAGATCGTGAAGGAGGTCGAGAAGGGGCGGGTCGATGGGATGAACGTCGCCAGTGCGGAAATCGCGCATCAGATGGTTGATGGCGTTCAGGCTCTCCGTCTCGTAGGTCCCGCCCTTCCAGTACTCGATAGCCAGCTTCTCACCGGTATGAAGATGATCGAACCGAAGAAACCGTGGGGCCCTGGGCTGGGCGAAGGCCCCTTTCGGAACGAGAAGGCCGGCGGCGACGGAGGCGGCGGCGCCAAGGAAACCGCGCCGGCAGGTGAGGGAAGGGCTCATGGCAGGATTGTCCCCCATCAGTCTGGACCAGACCTAATGTGGCGTGCCGAACAGACGCCGCGCCTCGGATGGGAATAGGGAGCGGATGCTTCAGCGAACCACCAGAACCGAGCAATGCGCCGTCCGCACAACGCTCTCGGCAACGCTGCCGATGAGCGCCCGGGTGATCCCGCGACGGCCATGGGTACCCACCACGATCAGCTCCGCGTGGAGCTTCTTCGCTTCCTCGGTGATCACTTCCCTCGGGTCGCCGCTCTCAACCAGAAACGGACCCAGGGCGGCGCCCGGGCACAGCTTCGAAGCGAGTTCCTGAAGCTGAGCCTTTGACTCCCCCACAAACTGCTCGACGTACTGCTGGGACACGGTGAGAGCAAGGCCCACCGATTCCATGGGAATCACGTAGGCATGGAGGAGGTGGACGGTCGCCCCGGTCTTCGCGGCGAGAGCGCACGCGGCGGTGGCCGCTTTCTCGGACGATTCACTGAAATCGATCGGGACCAAGATGTTCTTGGGGGGATCCTTGAGGGTCGTCACTTGTCGTCTCCTATCCGTGGAAGATGGGTTCGATGATGGGGTGCGGCCCGTTCTCCCGCGCCCGCGAGTGCTCCAGCGTAACCGGAGGCTGCCGCACGCCCGATGTCTCGGCCAGAAGCACCGCGATGTGCCTCGGGCTCAGACCCGTGCAGCCCTCGCCCTCGGAAAGCTCCAGGTGCCGGGCGAGATCGGTGAGGGACATGACCCCCACCAGCACCCGGTCGGGGCCCAGGACGGGCAGACGCCTCACGTGGTTGACCCGCATCAGCACCTCGGCGCGCTCGAGCGTGTCGTTGGCATCGCAACAGACGGCGCCGCGAGTGCAAGCCTCAAAGACGCGCAGGTCCCCCAGCGACTTCTTCTCGCGAAGCGCGCACATCACCGCGTCGCGGTCGGTCACGAGGCCCACCACCTTGTTCGCCGCATCCACCACGGGGACGCAGCCGCAGCCGCGTTCCCGCATGATCTCAACCACGGACTCCAGGGACGCGTCGGCGCGGCTGGTGATCACCTCGTCGGTCATGACGTCTTTCACTCGAAACATGGCGATATGCGTCTCCTTTGCGAAACCGGGTTTCTTTGGTTACTCGGACCCCGGCGGGGAGTGATAGGGCAGAGTACGCCCGAATTGGCGCGGAACGCCATGATCCATAGGCATCAGGCGAAAAAAAGGCCGCCCCGCCAGGGACGGCCTTCAGGCGTCCAAGCGCCTCACCGCAATTGAGTCAGCCCTTGAGCGAAGCCATGTCGATCACGAAGCGATACTTCACGTCGCTCTTCAGCATCCGGTCGTAGGCCTCGTTGATCTTCTGCATCGGGATCCGCTCGATATCCGAGACGATGTTGTGCGCGGCGCAGAAGTCGAGCATCTCCTGGGTCTCCTTCAGGCCGCCAATGAGCGATCCGGCTATGGAGCGCCTTCCGAAGATCAAGGCGCCCACGTTGGGCGAGGGATGAGGGGTCGCGGGAACGCCCACCAGGACCAGCGTTCCGTCGCGCTTGAGGAGCGAAGTAAAGGCATCGAGATTGTGAGACGCCGAGACGGTGTTGAGAATGACATCGAAAGAGCCCGTGTGCTTTCCCATCGCATCCGCGTCCTTCGAGATCACCACCTCATCGGCGCCGAGACGCTTCGCATCCGCGGTTTTTCCGGCCGAGGTGGTGAACAGGACGGTGTGGGCGCCGAAGGCATGAGAGAACTTCACTCCCATGTGACCGAGACCGCCGAGGCCGACGATCCCGACCTTCTTTCCCTTGCTGACGCCCCAGTGGCGCAGAGGGGAGTAGGTGGTGATCCCGGCGCACAGAAGAGGCGCCACCGCTGCAGGATCGAGTTTGTCGGAGACGCGAAGGCAGAAAGCCTCATCCACGACCATCTGCGTCGAGTACCCGCCATATGTCTGCTTGCCGGGCATGTGCTTGTCGGGGCTGTTGTAGGTCATCTGGAAGCCGCCCTGGCAGTACTGCTCGAGGCCCTCCTTGCAGCTTCCGCAGGTGCGGCACGAATCGACCAGGCAGCCGACGGCCACGGAGTCGCCCGCCTTGAACTTCTTCACCGCGGCGCCCACCTTCGTGACGCGGCCCACGATCTCATGGCCCGGCACGCAGGGGTAGATGGTCCCCGGCCATTCGCTCTTCGCGGTGTGCAGGTCCGAATGACAGACGCCGCAGAACAGGACGTCGAACTGAACATCGGTGGCCAGAGGCTCGCGTCGCTCGAAGGTGAACGGCCCGAGCGGAGAGGAGTTGTCGAAAGCGGCGAAGGCTTTGGCTTGAGTCAAGGAGAGTCCTTTCAGGGGAGAGGGATGGAGTCGCGGCACGACTCGAGATATAGAAAGAGCTTAGCGGCCACGGACGTTCGGACGCACGACCGCGGCGCGCTTCTTCCGGGCCAGGGAACCCGCGCGCTCCCAGGCTGCCGTGACCGCTCCGCGGAGGACCTTCTTATCCGCATTGAGGAGCCGCGCCACCACCGCCGGCCAGTTGAGGTAGTGATCGGTGATGAAGAAGGTCCCCGGGTGGGAGGCCATCAGCGCGGCTCGATCCTCGAAGCTGCAGACGAGCGCGAGGGTTTCGAGGTCTTTCCGCAACGCGAAGATCAGTTTGTCTCCTCGCTTCAGCGCCGGCTGGCCGTAGGAAGTCGATTCGACCACCTCGGGCAGGGCGAGAGTGAAGCGGACGATGTCCTCGAGGGCCCGCTGGATCCGCTCAGCGTCGGTCTTCGCCCTGGCCATGATCCCGCCATCGTACCGCGCTCGGAGCCTCCGGAGCGATCATCCGCGCAGCGCGCGGTGGATCGAACCCGCGATGCCGGTAGCGGCAACGATGTGCATGAGGCCCAGGGCCACCTTCGTTTCCATCGAGGCGCCCGCGACGCCGGCGGGGCCGGCGAAGCTCAACAGGGTGAAGATCACCGCGATCGCGCTGAAGTTCCGGGCCGCGTCCCCGGTGAACCGGGCGAGCAGCCAGGCCAGGATTGCCGCGGGGATCGCGGGCACGATACTCGCGAGGGCGACCGGGGGCAGGGGGAGGAGGCCCGGAGGCTGCCCCGGAGAAAACGCCCCTTCCATCGCGACACCCGCGGCCCGAGCCAGGAAATAGAGGGCGAGGTTGACGAGCGCGGCGGCGACCCCACCACCGATCGCACGGATGAAGAGCGACTTCAAGGAGACTTCCGGAGAGTTGTTTCGAGGCATGGTCTGCTGGTTCCTTCTGGAGGGCGGGTCGAGGAGCGAGGCGTCAGTTGAGATCGAAGAAGAGGAAGTGCGCGTCCTTGGCGGCGGTCAACCGTAGCTGCTGGGCGCCGCTTATGGAGGCTCCATCGCCCGCTCCAAGCTTCTCACCATTGACCAGCAGCTCGCCTTCGATCACCTGAACCCAGCCTGACCGCGACGCCGCGAACGTGTGGTCGATGACGCGGCCTTCCGGGAGCTTGGCCACGAAGACATCGGCGTCTTGGTGGATGGAGATGGAGTCGTGGCGGCCGCCCTTGGAGGCAATCATCCAAAGCGATCCCGGCTCGATGCCGCCGAACGACCTCTCCGCATACTCCGGCTTGACGCCCTCGGCATCAGGCTCGATCCAGATCTGCAGGAAATGGACCGGCTCGGTGGAGGAAGCGTTGTACTCGCTGTGGCGGACACCGCGGCCCGCGCTGATGCGCTGGACGTCGCCCGCCTTCATGACCGCCTTGGTGCCCAGGCTGTCCTGGTGCTCGAGGGCTCCCGACACCACGTAGGAAATGATCTCCATGTCGGCGTGGGGGTGGCTGCCAAAGCCCTTCCCCGGGCTCACCCGGTCCTCGTTGAGGACACGGAGCGAACGGAAGCCCAGGTGATGCGCGTCGTAGTAGCTCGCGAATGAAAACGTGTGGCGCGTGTCCAGCCAGCCGTGATCGGCGTGGCCTCGGGCTTCGGACTTTCGGACGACTATGTTTCCGGTCATGGGGTCGGGCCTTTCCGTTGTTGTTGACGCGTCAAGAATATGCCACGCTCCTTGACTTGTCAAGTACCTGGCGGTTACCCTAGCCGCTCATGGACCGATCCTCTGTCTCCCGCCGGTCGGAACCTGCGGGCGCCGCCTGGGGCGGGTTCCTACGCACCCACGCTCTCATCACGCGACGGCTCGACGCGGACCTGCGCGCCTCGACCGGCCTCGCCCTGAGCGAGTTCGAGATCCTCCTTCACCTCGCCTTGGCCGGAGGCGAGCGCCGGATGGCCCAGATCGCCCACGACATCGTTCTCACCGGGGGTGGAGTCACCCGCATCGTGGCCCGCCTCGAGAAGCTCGGCTTCATCGAGAGACGCTCCTGCCCGAAGGATGGCCGCGGCGTTTTCGCGGTGCTGACCGAGCGCGGACGCGCGAGGCACAAGGCCGCCCACAAGGTTCACCTGGCGAGCGTCCGCCGCCTCCTTCTGGACCACCTATCGCCATGGGAACTCAGGACTCTGGGCAGGGTCTTCGGCAAGGTCGAGGCGGCGGCGAGGGCGGACGCCGCGGAGCACGGCGCCGCGTGCGCCCTGGACGTGTCCGCCTCAGCGCGGCCAGGGCGGAATTACCCCGGCTGACACGAGCACACCGGGGGTTCCGGGGCGCTTGGCGAGGTCGAGGCGAAAGGCGATCGACCCGGGCGCGTGGATTCGAAGACCGGCGCCGATGGCGAAGAGGCTTCCCCGCGGACCCGGGCCCAGGCTCGTGTCCCAAGGCTTGGCCCAGTCGGCGAAGGCCGCGAGCCCCAGGCGAACCAGCGCGCGATCCGCGACTTGAATCTCGGTCTCGGCGGTTGCGTGAAGGAGGCCACGTCCAAACGCCTCGCCTACGACGATGCCGTCCGTCACCAGAGGGGACCCGCGGAGGAGAAACGAACGACTCGCCCCCGTTCCGGCCCCCGGCCAAACGGCCAGGGGCGCTGACTGCGTCGCGCGCCGCCCGTCGAAGCGAGCAGCGAACGTCCATCGTCTCGGCCGCGCGGCGCTCCTCATGGCGGCGGTCCCGCCGAACTCGGCGAATCCCCGGGCGCCCGAGGTTCCCATCCAGGAGCCGCCCGCAGCCACGAGCGCCGCTCGATCCGCGAAGAGACGCCGGTCGGCGCCTCCCCGCATCGACACGTAGCTGCCCTGGCCGTCGAAGCGCTCGACGCCGATCCCCAGTTCAAGATGCAACGACGACCTCAGCCAGTGACTCCAGTCGATCGCTCCGCGGCGCCTCGTTTCCACGGTAGCCGAATCGCCGACATTCGCGGCCAGCCGATAGGTCTGACGGTCCCACACTCCGCTCAGCGAAACCACGCCCGGTAGGCCGGCCAGTCGCGGGGTCTGAAGCGACGCCCACGCCGCGGGTCTCCGCGCATCGAAGCGTCCTCCCAGCTCGAGCGCTTCGCCGCGGCCGGTGGGAGAGTTGATCCGAAGGCGGCCTTCGTGTTTGCCCACGAGCTCGGCGCCGAGGCGAAGGGCGAGAACCAGCCGCGGTTCGATCAATCCGCTCTCGCCCACCGCCACCACGACATCCGCGCGCCCTCCGGAGCGCGGTCGGTACGAGAGCTTCCCGCCCGCCGCGGTCGGCAATTGCTCCAGACGGCGCGCGGCTAGGCCCATGGACTCCGACGTGAGCGGATCGCGAGGATGGAGCCCCATCGCCGCGGTCGCGACGTCCTGCCGGGTTCGGACAAGGCCCTCGATCTGAACGCGATCGATTCGCGGCTCATCGATGCGATTCCACGCCTGGAGCGCGGGCTGCGGGTCGTCGGCCAGGTAGAGGCTTGCGCCCAGCAGTCTCCAGGTCTCGGCATCGGTCGCGTCGCGTTCGGTGGCCTGGCGAGCGAAGCCGGCGGCTTCCGTCCATCGCTTCTGCCGAAACCGGACGCCGGCGAGCGCGGTGAGCGCGCGCGCATCCGCCGGACACATCGCGCTCGCGGCCATCAGTTCGGGCGCCGCGCGCTCGGGATCCGCGCCTCTGGCCATCTCGATGGCGTGGTCGATGAGGGGATCGCACGGGCTCACCTGGCGAGCGGGCGGAGGTGGGGTCGGGGGGGCCGGCCTCTCGGGAGTCATTGCCCCGGGCGTCGCCACCAGTGCGAAACCACCCGTGGCCCTCCACAACCGAAGGAACTCGACCTCGTTCGCGAGACGGAAGGGGCCAAGCGATGGATCGTGAAACAGAACCCGACCGTTGGCCCACGCCACGATCACCACGTAATGAAGCCGCCCTCCGCCTCCATCGATGAGGGCGATGACCGGCCTCCCGCGCGCGATCTCGCGCCGGGCATCCTCGGGTTCGGCGCTGATGGGTCTTGCAACCACGCCGCGCGACCCAAGGGCTGCGACCAGGTCACCCGTGCTGATGCCTCGCGTCCCCCGGTTTACGAGCGGAGCGAAGTCCGCGGCCTGGGCATCCTCGATGCCCCAATACCTGAGAACCATCGCCGCCGCCGCGCCACCGCAAAGGTCCACGCTCTGCGCGATGAAGGGAACGTCCGCCACCACGAGCGCTTTCCCTTGCTCCTGGCCTTCCCCGGCAGGCGGAATGCCGAAGAGGGCCAGGCTCAGCGAAGCGGCCCGAAAAGGCCTGAGGTTCAGTCGGTCCGGTCCTACTTGGCGAGCAGGATGACGATGATAACGATCAGCAGGATCGCCACCAGGCTGATCGTGATGGTGGTGGTCCCGCCCGCGAGAAGCTCGTTTGCGGCGGCGGCCCGGGAAGCCACGCGCTGCAGATCCGCGCCTTCAAGGGTCGAGACGGCGGTGGCGGCGCGACGCACATTGAGGCCCGCGCCCTCGGCCATCGCCTTCACGTCATCGCGCCCAAGAAGCGCCCGAATGGAATCCCGGGCGCTCTCATCCGAGACCACCTTTTCCTCGAGGGCCTGGTCCACCGCGGCGCGATTCACGACGGTGGCGGCCTGCTGCGCCCAGGCCGGCGACGAAATGACGGCAAAAGCCACCGCAAGGGCGGCGACGGCGAATTCTTTGAGCTTCATGTCAGTTGATTCCTTTTGGTGGTGCGATCACTCATGATGCGCCGCTTGCGGGCACGACTCTGTTCGCTAGCGAACCAAAGGAATCGGGGGCGCCGCCCGCGATCCTCGGGGCGTAGCCGACGTCGAGGGAGATTGTCGGGTTAGGGAACGCGATATACGGCGGCGTTGATGTGCATGCCCGCGCCCACGGAGGCGAAGACGAGGATGTCGCCCTGGTGGATCGCGTGCCCCTCCATCTTTCCCTTGGTCACCAGGTCCAGGAGGGTCGGCAGGGTCGCGACCGAACTGTTGCCGAGCCAGGAAATGGTCATCGGCATGACATCGGCAGGCGTTTTCGCCCCGCACAGATCGTACAAGGCGTCGAGGATCGCCTCGTCCATCTTGCCGTTGGCCTGATGGATGAGGATCTTCTTCACGTCGGCGAGGGGGATCTTCGCCTTGTCGAGGCATTGCTTGATGGCGACGGCCACGGTCTGTAGAGCGTATTTGTAAAGCTTCCGGCCTTCCATCTTGAGGAAGATGGCCTCGAGGAACACCTCTTCTTTGTACGAATGGCCCATGACCAGCATGCTCGAATGTTCGAGAGTGTCGGAGCGGACGGCGTGAGCAAGAATACCCGCGTCGCTGTCTCGCGCCTCCAGGATCACCGCCCCCGCGCCGTCCGCGTAGATGAGGCTGTCGCGATCGTGAGGATCCGAGACGCGGGACAAGGTTTCGGCGCCGATCACCATGGCCCGCTTGATGTCGCCGGCGCGGATCATGGCGTCGCAGAGGATGACGCCCTGCAGCCACCCCGGGCAGCCGAAGATGATGTCGAAGGCCGCGGCTCCGGGGTTCGCGATCCTGAGCCGGGCCTTCACCCGCGCGGCGAGCGCCGGCACCAGATCGGAATGGCGCGTTCCCGTGCGGACGTCGCCGAAGTTATGCGCAACCACGATGGTGTCGAGGGTCTCGCGGTCGATCCCGGAGGAATCGAGCGCGTCGGCGGCGGCCAGGGCCGCGAGGTCGGAGGTGACCTGATCGTCCTCCGCGTAGCGGCGTTCCTTGATGCCGGTGATCGATTCGAACTGGTCGATGATCTTCTGATTCGGTTTATCGATCTTCCTACCGTCCGCGCCCCAGAACTCACGTCCCAGCATCTCCGCATTGGACACACGCCGACCTGGGATAACGCACCCGGTGCCGACAATCACGGTTCGAAGACCCATTCGCGCCGGACGATAATCGAAAAACCCGCGTGGGTGCGGCATCGCACCCTGCGGCGCCCGGTGAGCGGCGCTAGTTCCCGAACAGCCGGTTGAAGTTCTCCACCGTCGCCGCGCCGAACTCATCCAGCGACACGCCTTTGACCTCGGCCATGCGCCTCGCCACATCGACCACGAACGCCGGTTCGTTCCGCTTGCCCCGATTGGGCGGCGGGGCCAGGAACGGGCAGTCGGTCTCGATCAAAAAGCGATCCATGGGAACCGTCTTCGCCACCGCGCGCAGCGCATCGGCGTTGGCGAAGCAGGCGATGCCCGAGAACGAAAGGTAGAAACCCAGCGCCAATGCGGCGTCGGCGAGCGCCTGCGTCCCGGTGAAGCAGTGGATAACCCCGCCCACCGCGCTCGCTTTCTCCTCCGTGAGTATGGCGACGGTGAGATCGTCGGCTTCGCGAGTGTGGACGATCACCGGCAGCTTCACCTCGCGAGCAATCCGGATCTGCCTTCGAAAGGCCTCTTCCTGCTGGCCGCGGGGCGAGTGGTCGTAGTGGAAATCGAGGCCGATCTCGCCGATGGCGCAGAGGGTTCGCGCCTTGCCGAGGGAGACCAGCCGCTCGCCCAGCGCCTCGCTCCAGTGGATGGCCTCATGCGGATGGAGTCCTCCCGACACCTTCAGGCCGCAGTCGCGCGCGATGGTCAGACCGCGATCGAGACCGGCGCTGTCATCGGCCTGGGCCACCAGAAGCATGCTGACCACACCGGCGTCCGCGGCGCGCTTCAGAAGGGCGGGACGATCGGAATCGAATTCCGCGAGGTCGATGTGGGTATGCGAATCGGCGAAGGGCATGAGCGAAGTCTCTCAGGAACGCGCCCGCGATCGCTACGGGCTCAGTTCGCGGGACAGGCCGTCTTCGCGGAGAGATAGCCGAGCGCCTTCAGCTCCTCGCACTGCTGCCGCGAGATGTCTACGACCTTATCGGCCTGCACCGACTTCGACCGGAGCGACCCGACCCAGGCGAGAAGGTTCTGGCGGTACATCTCGCGCAACGCCACGGGCGCGCGCGGGGCGAAGTCGTGGTCCTTGTCCTCGAAACGCGGTCGGCTCGTTCGATCGAACAGGGAGAACTCGGTGGTCGCGGTGTTGTAGATGAACGTGTGGGCGGCGTTCCGAAGCGCATAGACCGGGGGCCGGCCCCGATTGAAGAAGACGGTGCGGGTCATGACCTCGCGCGGGCCTTCCTCGTCGGTCACCCGCGGATGCGCAAGATGGCCGAGGAGCGAACGTCCCTCGAAGGCGCGGGACGAGCCGCCGGCCCCGGTCAGGCCGAAGATGTCGAGGATGGTGGGAGCGATGTCGGTGAGGTCGACGAGGGACGCGACGCGAGCCGGTGGATTCGCGACTCTCATCTCCTTCGGAAGCGACACGATGAGGGGAACGCGGGCGCTCTCTTCGAAGACCTGGGCGTTATGGCCGATGTAGCCGTGCTCGAAGAGACCTTCGCCGTGATCGCCGATCACGATGACCACGGTGTTGTCGAGCAGGCCGCGGGATTCGAGTTCCCCGCGGAGGTAGCCCACTTCCTGATCGGCGAAGGCGAGATTCCCGTCATAGAGCCGCCGGATATGATCGATCTCCTCGGCCGAGGGCCGGGTCACTCCCTGGTTGATGTCCTTCAGCCACTTGTCCGCCAGCGCCCCGCCCTCCCGGCGCGCCTTCGGGATCGGCGCATCGGGACCGAAGACGGTGTTGAACGGAGGCGGCGGGTCGTACGGATGATGGGGTTCCCGATAATGGACGTAGGCGAAGAAGTGCTTGCCCTCCTCCTTCATCCGGTCGAGGAACGTGGGGATCACCTTCCGGAAACCCGACGCCTGCGAACCGTACTTCTTCCAAGGCTCGTCGAACTCCTTGAAGCCGCGGTCGAAGCCGTTGAACGCGCCCGCGACACTGTTCGCGACGAAGCCGGCGGTGTAGACGCCTTGCGCGGTCAGGACCTCGGCCAGCATCAGCCGATCCGCGGGAAGCTTCGCCGAGAAGGCGAGATCGCCGTGATGTCGATCGGGCTGCTGGGACGTCCACACCGATGACATGGCGGCAAGGGTATAGACGGCGGGAGTGTAGGCGTTGTCGAAGGTGAAGCCCTCGCTCGAGAGCTTGTCGATGTTGGGCGTGGTCGGCCGCGAATAACCGTAGGCGCCAAAGGACAGAGCGCGGGCCGCGTCGAGCACGATGAAGAGGACGTTCGGCTTGCGACCGGCAAGGAGCTGGGCGAATCTCGACGCGCCCTTGTGTGGCTCCGGCTTCGCAGCCTCGGGCTCGCCCAGGATGCGGGGCGCGCGGATCTGCGCGAAAGTGAGGCCCGGATTCTCCGACACCACGTCCATCCTCACGATGAAGGGGGTGCCCTCCTCCCCCCCGAGCGCGATCTTCGCTGGCTGAAGGGTCTGCGCGCCGAGCGGAATCTGTACGCTCTCGCGAGTCCTTCCGTCGGTCGATTCGAAAGCGATCTGAAGCGAACCCTTTCCTCCCGACGCCGCCGACCACGGGGCGAGCCCGCTCTCGAATTCCAGGCTGGCATTCTTCGGCAGACGGAACGCGAAAGAGGTCTGCGACATGCCGGGCAGGGTCAGCGAGGGCACTCCATCCCTGGTCACGACCTCAAAAGCGCGAGGGGTCTCCCGTTCGCGGAGCAGGTCGAACGTGTTGTCCCTGGAATCGCCGATGGTCAGGCTGAAGAGAGCGGCCGCGAAGTCGCGGGGGTCCCCCGGGGTGGAGACGATCGACTTCGAGAACTCGAGCGCCAGTTCGTTGGCGTCGCGCTGGGCGGTGCCCGGCCAGTCGAACCGGACGCGCCCCCGGGGGGATGGAATCTCCTGCTCGCCCAGAGAGACGCCGTTCACCCGGATGGCGAGCCGCTGGTGCTCGATTCCCTGGTAAGCCTCGATGTCGAAGATCAGTGCCCGATCGCGCGGGTCCTTGATGTTGACCTTGAGGTTCGCCCCCTGCCGGATCCACATGAATCGTTCTCGTCCGCGCACCTCCGGGTCGCCGCCGAAGCCGGTTCCAAGGTTCGCCTCCGCATCCGGCCAGCCGAACATGATGAACTCGCGGGCCGAGGCGCGAGCGGCGAAGGGCAGCCGATCGGCCAGGTCGAAAACCACCGATCGCTTCCCCTCGCCGGAGGGCCGGTAGATCCAGAGGCCGACCGCCGCCAACAGGCAGACGACAACGAGGGCGGAGGGAACGCGACGCATCGGACGGTGGAGGATATGACGGAAGCGAGGTTCGTCACATGGACGGCCTTTCCAAGACGCCATCCGCTTGTCACGAGGCCGGTTCGGACGTACATTGAAACGCATGGCGACCCAGATCGAACTCATCGACAAGTACAAGAAGGAACTCAGCAGGCTCAAGGTGAAGGTCGATGACATCCTCCTCAAGGCCGTGGTGAAATCGCTCGGGCCGGCCGTCTATCGCGAAGACGCTTCGATGATCTCAGCCGCGGACGCCGACGAACTGGAACGGGTCAAGCAGAACTTCATGGTGAGACGGCTCGGCCTCACCGACAGCCCCAAGCTCGAGACCATGCTCAACCGGGCCATCGACCAGATGGGACGATCGAAGACGAACAAGCACCGCGCCGTCCTCTACTACATCATCACCCGCGAATCGAAGCGCGAGGCCGCCCTCCTCTAGCGAGCGCCCGCCGCCCCAAAAGGGCGGCCACGAGCAGAACCGCCATCCACGCGGCGGCGATCCGCCAGTCCGACCACTCGGGTCGAGCCAGGTCGGGAAGCAGGCCGTCGATCGGCCCCCCGGGCCACAGTGCGTCCCACATGCGGGTCGGCCGGAGGCGCTTGTTGATGAAGAGGAGCCGTCCGGGCTCGAGGGCCGCGAAGAGAAAGAGCGCCCAGGACCAGGCCATGGCGATAGCGATGGCTCGCCGAACGAAGGGCTGAACCGCCGCCTCGTATCGTCTCGCCACCCACAGGGCGAGGAACGGCGTCATCGGCGCGATCAGTCTCGCGGGCGGCGACTGACCGCCCCACCACATTCTCCAGAAGAGCGCAGGAATCAATACCGCGAGAACGGCCGCGACTTCGACGCGGCGCCGGCGGATATCCTCGGCGGCCGCGGCCAAGGGCGCCCTCAGCAGGAACACGGCGAGGAAGGCCGGCGCATAAGGCAGGATGCCGTAGGCGCGGTCGATCAGAAGACCCATGAGCGCCTGCACAGGATTGAGGGCTGCGTCCTCGGGCACGCCGCCATAGACGCCAAGGGCGGTGGGCGCTCCAAAGATGGTCATCCAGAAACCACCGTAGACCCCCAGCCCGAGGGCCGTCACCGCCGCGAAGATCCGAACCGACGCGCGGTCGCGATAGCAGAAAGCCGCGAAGGCGATCGCGATCGAGCCGAGCGCCATCCGCGGGTGGAGGAACGGCAGGGCGCAGGCGAGAACCGCGGCCAGAGCGGGACTCGCCGCTCCGGCGCCGAAGCGCAAAAGGGCGAAGGCGGCGAACAGCGCGAGGGTCGACGCCGCTTCGGTGTAGATGTGCAGACCGTACGCCGCAAGCGGCGGCCCCGCCGCCAGCAGACCCGCGACGAGCGCGGACGCGGTCGAAAGGCCTTCGAGGATGGCGATGTGAAAGGCGATGGCGCCGACCCCCGCGACCATGGCGCCGAGCAGGATGGCGCAGGCGAGCCTTCCGCCGAGCGCATACACGGGAGCGAGGATGAAGGGCAACCCGGGAGAATGACCCGGGAAAGGCCGGCCGTCTTTCCGCGGGGCCGCGTAGTGAGGCTCGGTGGGGCCGCCTCGGAACTCGCGCCAGTCCTCCCGCGCGTAGTTGTCGCGCAGATCGAGGTCGCCCTCGCGCCACAGACTCTGGACCATGATGAGGTAGTGCGGCTCGTCGCCGGAAGCGTCCATCCGCGGCACGAAGTACGCGGCGAGCGAGGCGAAGAGCGCGGTCAGGATCACGAACAACCGCGCGGGCGTCATCTCGGTCTCAATCCCTGGCCGGCGTCATCGGCACTCGGCCACATACCCGAGCGCTTTCAACTGCTCGCACTCCGCCTGGCTCCTGGGCGGCGAGACCTTCCCCTCGAGTTGCGCTCGCGTCCTGATGGCCGAGCGCAGTTCCACGTCGCGATGCTCGTCGAGCCCGAGCTCGAACTTCTTCGCGGTCTCCCGCCGATCGGTCCGGGGCCTCCGCTCGCCGGGATCGTCGGATCGATCGAAGAACTGCCGGACCGGTTTCGTGGCGCGCGGGTCGGTGTCGATGAGCTTGTACCTGCGGTCCCAGATGCCCTGGTGGCCGCGATCGTTCTCGCCGACCAGAGTATCGCGGGTCGACTCCGGTCGTCCCGCCGCGAACGGAAGAACACTCCGGCCCGCGAGGCCCGACGGGAAAGAGACACGCGCGGCGTCGAGGATCGTGGGCATGATGTCGAGGGTCGATATGAGAACGCCGGAACGGACCGCCTTCGCCGCGCGACCGAGCACGATGAAGGGAATGCGCTGGACCGGATCGAAGAGATTCGCGCCGTGATCGAAGTAGTAATCGTGCTCACCCAGGCTCTCCCCATGATCCGAGGTAACGATGACGGCGGCGCGGCTCAGGACTCCCGCGGTATCGAGCGCGCGCAGGACCTGGTCGAGCTGGGTATCCGCGTACGCGATCTCGCCGTCGTAGGCATTCACGTAGTCGGAGAGAAGTCTCTTCCCGGGAATCGCCCATTGCTTCGGCACGCCGCCGAAGAAACCGTCCACCACCTTGAGTGTCGGGTCCGGCTTCGGACGATCGGTGAACGCGGTGTCGAAGGGAGCGGGAGGCGTGTAGGGCGCGTGCGGGTTGACATAGTGCAGCCACAGGAAGAAGCCGTCGCCCTTCCCATTCGAGCGGACGTATTCGATGCCGCGCCTGGTGATCGCCTCCGTGCGAGCCACTTCGTCCTTGAGCGTTCCGTCGGCCCACATCTCGACGTAGGTCTTGAAGCCCCGGGAGAAACCGAGAGAACTCGCCAGGTTCGCGTTGTCGACGAAGGCCGCGGTGTCGTAGCCCTCCCTGCGCAGGGTTTCCGCGAGGGTCGGATTGAAGGCGTGTAGTTCGGGGTGCTTCGGGGAATAACCGCTCTCGCCCGCCGTCCGTCCGGTCATGATGGCCACGAAGCTGCCGCGCGTCTTCGGCCAATAGGTGTAGGCCTGTTCGAAGACCGCGCCCTTCGCCGCCCATTCGGCCAGACGGGGCGTGGTGGATCGCGAATAGCCGTAGACGCTCATGTGATCCGGGCGAAGAGTGTCGACGGTGATGAGGATGACGGGCGGTCGTTCCTTGGCCTCCGTCGCCGGCTTCGTCGCGGCGCCCTTGGAAGGACCTCCCGCACAGGCCCCGGCGACGAGGGCGGTGAGAGCGACCATGAGCCGGCCGCGACGCTTCATGGCGTGATCTCGATCCGCCGGTGATCGTCGTCCGCGCCGTGCGTGATCTCGACCTTGGTCACGCGCTTCCACGGATACGAACGCATCCGCTCCGCCCATTCGATGGCGAGAATGTCCCGCGGACCGGGGAGGTCGAACAGACCCACGTCTTCCGCGCCGAGCTCGGAGGCGAGGCGATAGAGGTCAGCGTGATGCAGCAGACGTCCCGAAGCGCACGGGTAGGTGGTCTGGATCACGAAGGTGGGCGAGGCCACCGCATCCTCGGGCGCCCCCAGACCGCGGGCGAGGCCGCGAACGAACGCGGTCTTTCCCGCACCCAGGTCGCCTTCCAGGAAGATGACTTCCCCGCCGACGAGATCGCGCGCGATCTCCGCGGCAATGGCCTCGGTCTCGGCCTCGGAGCGGGATTCGCGCACGCGGGTGACCATGGTCTGCGGCATCATCGTCCAAGCGACGCGATCGCCTTCGGCAACGCATCGATCACGTCGCCGGCCACCACACCCCACGGCCGCCGCTTCCCCGCTCGCTCGCCCGCGAGTCCGTGGACATAGACGGAGGCGCCCGCGGCCGCATCGGCGGCGGTGCCCCGGGCGAGGATGGCTCCGATCGCGCCGGCCAGCACATCACCCGTGCCCGCGGTGGCGAGGCTCGGGCTGCCGGTGGGATTGAGCCAAACCTCGGAGCGCGTGGTGCCTATGAGAGTGTGACGGCCTTTGAGCACGACCGTGCTGCGCGTCTCGGCCACGGCCCGGCGAACCGCCTTCACCCGGTCCTTCTGCACCGCGTCCTTCTCGATGCCGAGGAGGCGCGCCATCTCGCCGGGATGCGGGGTGAGCACGGTCGCCTGCTCGCGCTGGGCGATACGCGACAGGTTCTGCGCGCGCAGGCCGAAGAGGCCGTCGGCGTCGATGACCACGGGCAGACCGCAACGCGCGACCACGTCCAGGACGAAATCCTGCGTCTTCTCGGAACGGCCGAGTCCGGGGCCGATCACGATCGCGTCCATCGAGGCCGCGATCTCGAGCACGCGCGCGGCCGCTTTCGGCTGGTCGCCGCATTCGGCGCCCTCGCCCAGCGACTCGGTCATGACCTCGGGCTGCGCCATGGCGACCAGACGACAGACTTCACCCACCGACGCGACGGTGACGAGGCCGGCGCCGGTGCGGAAGGCGGCGCGGGCGGCGAGCACGGCGGCGCCCGACTTGCCGACCGAGCCGGCCACGACGAGGACGTGGCCGAAATCGCCCTTGTGGGAATCCTTCTTGCGGGGCGGGAACACCCCGAGGGCATCGCTCTCCTCGAGCTCGAAGAAGCGGAAGCCTCGATCAGAAAACTGGAGCGCTTCATCGGGAATCCCGATAGGCGAAACCACCACGGTGCCCGCGAGCTCGGAGGCGGGCGAGAAGACGAGGCAGGGCTTCTTCGCCGCGAAGGTCACGGTGACGTCGGCCTCGACCGTGGCCCAGTCGAAACCTCCCGCGTCCACGGGAACGCCCGAAGGGAGATCCACCGAGACCACGCGCGCGCCGCGCGCCCGTTCGCGCCGGATCGACTCGATAACCACCGGCGCCAGGCCACGGGGCGCTCCGTTCGAACCGGAGCCGAGAAGCGCGTCCACCACGAGGGAGCAGCGAGAAAACTCAGCGGCCTTCTCCGCCCACTCCGACTCGCTCTTGATCAAGATCACGGGCAGACGCGCGCGCTCCTTGCGAAGACGGTCGTAGTGATGACGCGCATCGCCCTTGATCGCCTCCGGATCGCCGATCACGTATACCCGCGTCCAGTCGGACTTGAGCACGCGCGCGACCACGAAACCGTCGCCGCCGTTGTTTCCGAGGCCGCAGACGATGGCGACCCGGCGCTCTTTGCCGAAGCGCGATTCGATGGCGCGCGCGACCGCGAGTCCGGCATTCTCCATCAGGGTGGAGCCGGGGGTGCCGTGGACGATGGCCCAGGCGTCGGCGGCACGCATCTCGTCGGCGGTGAGGATGGGTCGCATGGGTCAGCGCCTCGCGAGCCAGACCATAACGATGAACGCGGAGAACGCGAACCGGTAGATCACGAACGGAAGATAGCTGCGGGTGCGCACCCAGGCGAAGAGGACGCGGATGCTCGCCACGCCCACCACCGCTGCGGTCACGATGCCCGCGACCAGCGCGGGGTCGAGGCCGGACGCGAGCATCTTCGGCACCTTGAGAATCACCGCGCCCAGAGTCACCGGCAGAGCCATCAGGAAGCTGAGGCGCGCGGCGGTGTCGCGCTCGAAGCCCAGGAACCGCGCGGCCGAAATGGTGGCCCCGGATCTCGAGACGCCCGGGACCAGGGCGAGGGCCTGGGCGAAGCCCATGATCAGAGCGTCTGGCAGCGTCCAGCCCTCGATGCCGCGCGTGTTCGAGGACCGCGAATCACAGAGCCACAGGACGAGGCCCATCACCGTCATGGTGAGCGCCACCAGCAGGGGGCTGCGGAACGTGCTCTCGGCGAGGTCATTGAGAAACAGCCCGAAGACGCCGCCGGGGATGGAGGCCACGGCCAGGAAACCAAGCCTGCGCCCGTCCTCCGAAGCGAAGGGGTTCCCGTGGGTCCGGAGGCTCGCGAAGGCTCCGCCGATCATCTTGATCCAGTCGCCCAGCAGCGCTCCCGCCACCGCGACCAGCGTCCCGAGGTGCAAAGCGACGTCGAAGGCGAGCGAGTGCTCCCCATAGCCGAGAAGCCAGGGCACGGCGATGAGATGCCCCGAGCTGCTTATGGGCAGGAATTCGCCCGCGCCCTGGACGATCCC
The DNA here is from genome assembly GCA_031392925.1 of Vicinamibacteria bacterium. GTDB lineage: Bacteria > Acidobacteriota > Vicinamibacteria > Fen-336 > JAGNNV01 > JAGNNV01. Next base: position 410 of record JANMVV010000051.1, on the reverse strand, counting down.
CAGAATCACGGCTTCGATCAGATTCATGGACTCGGTAGACTTCGTTTCATGGGATTCGCGGTTTCAATCGATGGCCGGGTGGGTAGCCCTGAAGAAGTCACGCTGAAGATCACGGACAATGGTTTTGTTTTCGGCGACAGTGCTTATGAAACGCTGCGGACTTACGGCGGGCGGCCCTTCGAACTCGACCGGCACCTCTTGCGCCTGCGCCGCACGATCGGTCTTCTGGGTTTCGGGCTTTCGACCAGCGACGACGAGATGAAGGCTCGGATCGACGCCTGTCTCTCCTTCGCCAGCAACGCTGAATCTTACCTTCGCGTGATCGTGACCCGTGGTGTAGGCGACATGTCGTACCGGTTCGAGCGGATTCCCGCACCCACCATCGCCATGTATGTGAAGCCGCTGGAGCC
>JANMVV010000151.1:0-8892 GCA_031392925.1 Vicinamibacteria bacterium | reverse complement strand
TCCCGGGATGCTGGCCTCAAAGACCGTCGTCCCCGTCCTCGGGGTGCCCGTCCAGTCGAAAGCGCTCTCCGGAATGGACTCGCTCCTCTCCATCGTGCAGATGCCCGCGGGAATTCCCGTCGCCACATTCGCCATCGGAGTGTCCGGAGCCACGAACGCCGCGCTCTTCGCGGCCGCGATGATCGCGAACACCGATCCGAAGGTCGCGAGCACCCTCGCGGACTTCCGGCGCGTGCAGACCGAGCAGGTCGAAGCGCACCGCGATCCTCGACGGGGCTAAGCTCCTCCCATGGCCAAAACCGTCGGGATTCTCGGAGGAGGGCAGCTCGCCCGCATGATGGCGATCGCGGGAGCCCCCCTCGGCCTCCGCTTCCGCGTGGTCGACACCGTGGCCGACGCCTGCGCCTCTCAAGTGGCGCCGCTCACCTGCGCCGACTACAACGACTTCGACGCCATCACGCAGTTCTCCGACGGCATCGACGTGGTCACCTTCGACTTCGAGAACGTCCCCGCCGACACCGCGATGTTCCTCGCCGCCCGCGTGCCCGTGTTTCCGAACCCGCACGCCCTCGCGGTGGCCCAGGACCGTCTCGAGGAGAAGCAGCTCTTTGAGCGGCTGGGCATGGCGACGCCCGAATTCGCCACCGTCGACTCGCGCGAGGAGCTCGAGGCCGGGGTCCTCAAGGTCGGCCTCCCCGCCATCCTGAAGACGCGACGCCTCGGCTACGACGGCAAGGGCCAGATCCGTCTTAAGTCGCCCGACGATCTCAACGCGGCCTGGGCCAAGCTCGGCGACGTGCCCTTGATCCTGGAAGCCATGGTGCCGTTCGAACGCGAGATCTCCGTGGTCGCGGTGCGCGGACGCGGCGGTGAGTTCGCGACCTATCCGCTGACCCAGAATTTCCACCAGAACTCGATCCTCTCCGCGAGCCTCTCACCCGCGCCGAACACCGGCGCGATCCGGGAGATCGCGGTGGGCTACGCGCGCAAGGTCGCCGAGGAACTCGACTACGTCGGCGTCTTCGCCCTGGAACTCTTCGTCCATCAGGGCCGCCTGCTCGCGAACGAGATGGCTCCCCGCGTCCACAACTCCGGGCACTGGACCATCGAGGGCGCGCGCACCAGCCAGTTCGAGAATCATCTCCGCGCCGTGCTCGGGTGGCCTCTCGGCGGCACCGAGGCTCACGAGACCTCGGTGCTTCTGAACTGGATCGGCGAGGTTCCCGATGCCCTCCCCGTGCTCTCGGAACCGCTCGGCCACTGGCACGACTACGGCAAGACACCGCGGCCGGGCCGCAAGGTCGGCCACGCCACCGTGACTGGGCCGGCGTCAGAGGTCACGGCAACCCTGAGGCGGATCGCCTCGGCGCTGAACCGGCCAGGGCAGATCGAGCCCGTCCTCGCGGCGCTCGCGGCCCGGCCCTGAACGCCCGGGCCTGACCGCGGACTATTCGCCGCCGGCGGTCGCGACCCGGACGCTCTTCGGCGACATGAGGCCGGCGAACAGGCCGACGCCGTTCTTCTGCCGCTCCTCGTTCCAGGTGACCACGTCGTCGAACACGCTGTAGGCCGCGGGCACGACGAAGAGGGTCATGACCGTGGAGACCATCATCCCGCCAACCAGACCGATGGCCATGGGCCGCTGCGTCTCGGCTCCCGGGCCGAGGGCGAAGGCGGCCGGCGTCGCTCCCGCGATGGTCGCGATCGACGTCATGAGGATGGGCCGCAGACGCACCGGACAGGCCTGCAGCAGGGCCTGGTGACGCTCGACCCCACGCGCGCGGATCTGGTTGGTGAAGTCGACCAGCATGATCGAGTTCTTCTTCGCGATGCCCATGAGCAGGATGAGGCCGAGCACGCTGTACACGTTCAGCGACTGTCCCATCAGGTACAGCATGAGCAGCGCGCCGCTGACCGAGAAGGGCAGCGCCAGCAGGACCACCACCGGGTGCGTGAATGAGTTGAACTGCGCGGCCAGCACCATATACGCGACGATGATGCCCATGAAGAAAGCGAAGCCGAGAGAGTCGAAGCTCTCCGCGAAGGCCTGCGACGAGCCGGCGGGCAACGCGCGGTAACCGTCGGGCAGAAGCTCCTTGGCCACCGCCAGGGCGCCATCAATGGCCTCGGCCTGGGAGTAACCCTGACCCACGTTCCCGAAGACGCGGATCGCGCGCTCGCGATTGATCCGGGTGATCGCCTGCAGGGACGGCGCCTGCTCGATACGGACGAGGTCTCCGAGGCGGATGAGACTGCCGGTGCGGGTGCGCACGAGGAGCCGAGCGATGTCTTCAGGCTTCTCGCGTTGCTGGGCGAGGAGGCGGACGCGGATGTCGAAGCGACGGCCGCTGTCCTTGAACCGCCCGGCGCGGACCCCGCCGATGGCCGCGTTGATGGTCTCGCCGATCGCGGTCATGGAGATGCCGAGGTCGGCCGCCTTGTTGCGGTCCGGGATGACCTGAACCTCGGGCATGCCGAGACGGTAGTCGCTGTCCACGTCGGCCACGATGCCGGTGGTGCGCAGCCGGTCCATGATCTCCTGAGCCTTGCCCGCCAGGGTGTCCCAGTCGCCGCCGCGGATGGAGAACTCCACCGGATTTCCGCGGCCCTGGGTGAAGCTCTGCTGCGAGTTCTCGGAGACCACGATGCGGGCGCCCGCGATCCCGGAGAGATCGCGCCGCAGCGAATCCATGAACTCGATCTGAGTCAGCCGGCGCCCGGTCTTCGGATCGATCGGCCGATCCTTCAGCGACTTCATGGTGATCTGCATGTTGCCCGACGACACGTCGCCGCCGCCGCCCGGGCCGCCGCCGCCGGGGCCGCCGAAGTAGCGGTCGATCTCCCTCCGGCCGGCGAGGTAGGTCTCGATCTGGGTGGAGATCTTGTCGGTCACCGGCATGCTCGTCCCGATGGGAAGGATGAAGCGGATGGACAGGCGCCCGGTGTCCTGGCGAGGCACGAATTCCTGGGGCAGCACCTTGAGCAGGGACAGGGACGCGACGAAGAGGATGAGGGACCCCACCATGACCGCGCCGCGGTGATGAAGCGCGGGCTCGAGAAGCTTCAGGTACCTGGCGGCCAGGGTGTCGAAACCGCGATCGATGAACCGCCCGACCCGGCCGCGCTTCTCCCCCACCTCCAGGAAGCGGGAGCAGCGCATGGGGGTGAGGGTGAGCGCTTCGAGCAGGGAGAGGAGGACCGCGATCGAAATGGTCACCCCGAACTGGAAGAAGAACTTCCCAATGATCCCCTTCATAAAGGCGACGGGCATGAAGATGGCCACGATGGCCGCGGTGGTGGCGGCGGCCGCGAAGGTCACTTCACGCGCGCCGACGCTCGCCGCCTTGACCTTGCCCTCTCCGTGTTCCCGGTGCCGGTAGATGTTCTCGAGAACCATGATGGCGTCATCGACCACGATGCCCACCACCAGTGACAACCCGAGCACGGTGAAGGTGTTCAAGGTGAAGCCAAGGAAGTACATGGCGATGAAGGTGCCGAGAATCGAGGTGGGAATCGCGAGCAGGATGTTGATCGTGGATGTCCAGGATCCGAGGAACAGCCAGCACACGGTGGCGGTGAGGAGCGCGGCCATGACCAGGGTGAAGAGGATCTCGTTGATCGACTCTTCGATGTACTGGGTCTGGTCGAAGTTGATGGCGATGGTGATGCCCTCGGGGGCCTGCTTCTTCAGAGTCTCGATGCGGGCGCGGACATCGTGGCCGACCTGGACGGCGTTAGCGCCGCGCAGCTTCTTGATGCCGAAGCCCAGGGCAGGCTGACCCATCGCGCGCTGCACTCGGCGCATGTCTTCGAATCCGTCCTCGACCACGGCCACGTCCTTGAGCCTGATGGGGGCGCCCTGTCGATAAGCGAGCACGAGGTCCTTGAACGCGGCGAGGTCCATGGCTTCACCCTCGGCGCGTACCGTCATCTCGCGCCCGACTCCTTCGATGCGGCCCGCGGGCATTTCGATGTGCTCGCGCGCGATGGCGCTCGTGACATCCTGAACGGTGAGGCCCTGAGCCTCGAGCCGCGGCGCATCGAACCAGACGCGCACGTTGCGCTCGCGGTAGAAGAACTGGATCTCACCGACGCCTTCAATGGTCTGGAAAGCCGGCTTCACCACGTTGCGCACGTAGTCGGCCAGGAAGGTGGGGGTGCGATCGCCGGAAACCCCCACCCACATGATCGGCTGGTCTTCCGGATTGTTCTTGGAGACGGTGGGCAGATCGACGTCGCGAGGGAAGGTGCGCCCGAGCTGGGCTACGCGAGCCTGGACATCCTGAACCGCGGCGTCGATCTCGCGCGAGAGTTCGAACTCGATGGAGACGTTCGCCGAACCCTGCCTCGAGGTCGAGGTGATTTCCTTGACCCCCTCGATGGAGGTCATCGCGTCTTCCACCACGTCGACGATGTCGGTCTCCATCACTTCGGGCGAAGCGCCCTGATAGTTCACGGAGATGTTGACCACGGGATAGTCGACGTCGGGATTCTGGCTGATGCCCAGGCCCTTCACCACACCGCCCGCGCCCTTGAACGCGATGATGCCGAAGCCCATAAGGCCGAACATCAGCATCCAGGCGAAGACGTGATTGCGGATCGAGATGTCCGCGAACGTCATGCCCGTGGCTATTTGCTGGGGATCTTCCGGGGCCTCGGGCCCCTGAGGTTTCGCGTGAGTGTCCTGGGTCATTGACGACCTCCGCTCGGTTTGGGACTCTTGGTGGGATCCGGGGGGCGCCGTTCTCCCCGCGGCCGGCCGGAGCCTGGCTCCGCCGATGGGCTGGCCGCAGCGGGAGCGCCGCCTTCGCCTCGCACACCTTCCGGACGACCGCTACCACCCTCGCGATTGCGCCCCGGGGGGCCACCCGCGCTGGGATTGACCGCGGTTCCGTTGGAGATGCGGTCCGAGCCTTCGAACACGATGGTCTCGCCCGCGTTGAGACCCGTGAGGATCTCCACTTCTCCGCCGCCGGTGCGGGGTCCGATCTCAACCTGGCGAACCACCGCCTTGCCGTCCACGATCACGAACGCGACGAAGCCGCGGTCGCTCGCCTGGATCGCGGTCTCGGGAACCACGATCGCGTCCTTCTTGCTCTCGCTCGGCAGCGCCACCTCGGCGAAGAAGCCGGGCTTCAGGCCGCCCGGGTTCTGGACCCAAGCCAGGACCTCAACCTGGCGCGAGGTGGGATCGGCCACCTGGCCCACGTGGTAGATGGTCGCGTTGAAGTCGCGATCACCGGTGGCGGCCACCTTGAATTTCGCGATCTGGCCCTTCTGCGCGTGAAGGGATTCGGTCTCGGAAACGCGGAAGCGCAGGCGCAGGCGGCTCAGGTCGACCAGGGCGGCGATGCTCGTTCCCGTGCGGACGAAGGTTCCGGTGTCCACGAGGCGCTTGTCGATCACGCCGCCATGGCGGGGCTTCACGAAAGCCCGCGAGAGATTCTGGGCGGCGATATCGCGGGCGGCCTTGGCCGCAGCCACGTCGGCGGCCGAGCGGTCGTTGCCGGCGCGGGTCTGGTTCAAATCCTCGGCGGAGACGAGATTCTCCTTCGCGAGCGCCTCGCGACGGGCGAAGGTGGCCGCGGCCTGGCTGCCGTCGGCGACGGCGCGGCGATAGTTGGCCTCGGCGCGATCGGCTTCGAGCTTGTACCGATCGGGATCGATGGTGGCGATGACCGTGTCGGTGGTGACCCGGTCACCCTCGCGGAAGTTCACCGAGGTCAGGACGCCATCGAGCTCTGCGGCCACCTGAATCATGTCTTCGGCTTCGAGAGAGCCCACGGCCTGGATGCTGTAGGTGACCTGTTGGACCTTGACCAGGCCGGCCTTCACCGGAATGGCCATGCCCGCGCCACCGCCTCGGCCACCGCGGCCGGCGCCGGCTGGAGCGCCTGAACCCCCGGCGCCTCCGGGTCCACCGCTCCTCGGCTGCCCTCCCGGATTCGAGGACTCGGACACACCGCCGCAGGCGACAAGCCCCGCCGATGCAACGACAACCACCCACAAAAGACGCAACCTGCGCATGAGCCTGCCTTCATTGAGAATAGCAAGGAGCGCCGAACCGCACCCCGCCTCAAAAATACGAAAGAACGCCGCCAAAGCGCCTTCCGAGGACCCCGCCATTCTCTCAGACCACGCCGTACTCTCTTGGACCCCACCGCCCCGCCTCTGGTTGAGCCCTCTCCACGAAATTCCCGGCTGAAGGCCAGCCCCCCGGAACGCTAGAATCAGGCCCATGTTCGACTACTTCCGCGTGCTCGATAACCTCTCGGATGAGGACAAGGACATCCATCGCGCCGCGCGCGACTTCGTGGACAAAGAGATCATCCCCCACGTCCAGGGCTGGTGGAACACCGACACCCTGCCCCGCGATCTGATGCTGAAGATGGGTGAGATGGGCTTCCTCGGCCCCACCATTCCCGCCGAATACGGAGGCGCGGGTGTTTCGAGCACCGCGAATGGCCTCATCTGCTACGAGCTGGAGCGAGCGGATTCCGGCGTGCGATCGAGCGGGAGCGTCCAGGGAAGCCTCGTCATGTTCCCGATCAACGCCTACGGCTCGGAAGAACAGAAGAAAAAGTACCTGCCCGAACTCGCATCCGGGAAGATCGTGGGCTGCTTCGGCCTCACCGAGGGGGAGGGCGGCTCCGACCCCGGCGCCATGCGGACTCGCGCCGATCGCGACGGCGATTCGTACGTGATGAACGGCTCGAAGGCGTGGATCACCAGCAGCCCCCTGTCCGACATCGCGATCGTCTGGGCCCGCACCTTCGAGAGCAAGGGCGACGAAAGCACGATCCGCGGCTTCATCGTCCCCATGGACACCAAGGGCGCGTCTGCGCCCGAGACGAAGAACAAGATGAGCCTGCGCGCCAGCATCACCGGCGAGATCGTGCTCGAGGATGTCCGGGTTCCCGCGAGCGCCATTCTTCCGAAGTCGGGCGGTTTGAAGTCGCCTCTCGGCTGTCTCACTCAAGCCCGCTACGGCATCGCCTGGGGTGCTCTGGGCGCGCTCGAGACCGTGCTCACCGCGTCGATCGAGTACACCAAGACGCGCACCACATTCGGCAAGCCCATCGGCGCGCGCCAGCTCATCCAGGACAAGCTGACCCGGATGGCCACCCAGCATTCGCTCGGCCTGCTCATGGTCCACCGTCTCGGCCAGCTCAAGGACGCCGGCACCATGAACTACGCGCAGGTTTCGATGGCCAAGCGCAACAACGTTCGCGTGGCCCTCGAAGGCGCGCGCCTGGCCCGCGAGATGCACGGCGGCAACGGGATCACCACCGAGTACTCGATCATCCGCCACATGCTGAACCTCGAGACCGTCGACACGTACGAGGGCACCCACGACATCCATACGTTGATCGTGGGCCGCGACCTGACCGGCCTCAACGCGCTCGAGTAAGCGCCTCGCAGCGAGCCGGTCATCCCGAGTCCCAACCCCGCCCACTATCGGCCCAATTTGCCTAGCGTCATTGCGAGGCCCAACTCCGTCGGTACTGGGCCGAAGCAACCCCGTCCCACCACTGCCCACCCGCACAGCGCGGCCGCGGCGGCAGGCTGGTAGTGGCTCCACGGGGTTGCTTCGGCCCACTGCGAAACGGACTGGGGCCTCGCAATGACGTAAGGCACAATATGCCGATAGTGGGGCGGCTCGCGATGACGGCGGCGTTACTGACTCGGCGTCACTTCCACCGGGGTGCCGCTGAAGGCGGCAGTGCCGCACAGCGCGTCGGTGCGGAGGTCGTCGGCGAGGTCGTTGAAGCTGGCGCCCGCGTGAGCGCTCGCGACGCTCAGCCGCACGCCCGCGCGGCCGTGGCCGAAGCCATGGGGCATGGACACAACACCCTCGCGGATCGCGTCGGTGATCGCAACCGGAGCCGCGACCTCACCGGACCGCGAGGTGATCCGAACCGTCTGACCGTCAGCCAGGCCGCGCGCCTGTGCATCCTTCGGATGCATGAGCAGGGTGCAGCGATCCGCACCCTTCATCAGCCGTTCGGAGTTGTGCATCCAGGAGTTGTTGCTGCGCACTTCGCGGCGCCCGATCAGAGTGAGCGACTCGCCCCGGGCGCCGGCCCCGCGCATCCATTCGCGCAATCGAGGCAGATCATCGACGAACGCCTTCGGCGCGAGGCTGATCCGCTTCGAAGGATGGCCGAGCCGTTCGGGCAGACTCGGAGTGAGCGGGCCGAGATCCACGCCCGACACCTGGCGCTCGAGCTTCCCGAGCGACACTCCCCCGCCGAATGGATTGAGTCCTGCGCCGTGCGGCCCGAAACGAAGGAGCATCCCGATCACGCCTCGTGGCCCCAGGCGGCCCATCGCGCTTCGGGTGAGGCGGGCGGCCAAGCCATCGCCGCCTCGCTTTCGCGCGAGGCCTTCCGAAAGTGCCAGGAGGATCTCCCAGTCGTGACGCGCATCCGCGGGCTTCTCGAAGAGCGCCGGAGAGTACTTCGCGGTGTTGCGAACCGCCAGGATGTGGAAGACCAGGTCGTAGTGATCGCGGGTCAGCGGCGAGGCGGGCGGAAGGATGAGGGTCGCGAGTCGGCTCGTCTCGTTCACGTAAGGGTCGATCGAAACCATGAAGTCGAGGCCGGAAAGCGCACGCTCGAGACGGCCGCCGTTGGGGCTCGAGAGAACGGGATTGCCGCCGAGTGTGACCAGCGCCTTGATCTGGCCCTTGCCCTCGGTTTCGATCTCCTCGGCCAGGGTTGCCACCGGCCATTCGCCGCCGAAATCCGGAGCGCCTCGAACCCGGCTGCGGTATTTCCCGAATCGCCCCTTGAGGCCGGCGCGCGACGCGAGTGCCACCACATCGATGGCGGGCCGCGTAAACATGAACCCGCCGGCGCGGTCGAGATTGCCCGTGAGAACATTGACCGC
>JANMVV010000472.1:0-1861 GCA_031392925.1 Vicinamibacteria bacterium | reverse complement strand
CGTCGAGAACATCCGCAACGGCAAGGGCAAGATGTACGGCTACGACGCCCGCAACGACAAGTACGTCGACCTGCTGAAGGCCGGCATCATCGACCCGGCGAAGGTGACGCGCTCCGCGCTGGAGAACGCCGCCAGCATCGCCGCGATGGTGCTGACGACGGAGACGCTGGTGACGGAGATTCCGGAAGCGCCGAGCATGGCTCCGGCGCCGCCGCCGATGGACTACTAGGAAGTTTGTAGTTCGCAGTTCGTAATTTGCAGTTTTGAGAGGGCGCCCGCGGGCGCCTTCTCTGCGTTTCTCGCGAGCTGTCGACTCCGTCTCGTAGCGCGGGCTTTTCAGCCTGCGCGGCGCGCGTGACGCCGACAATGCTTGTCGGACAGGAACGAGACAGAGGAATGTCATAATGGGATGCCGCCATGGTCTGGGCAGCCGTGCGCCACGGGAACCGCGCGGGCTGGAAAGCCCGCGCTACGGGGCGACAACCACAAACTACAAACTGCAAACTGCAAACTGTAGACTCCCCACATGAAATCCGTCGATCTCGTCATCCCCTGTTACAACGAAGAGTGACGCTGGCTGCCAGCGTCGAGACGCTGCGGGCGTGGTGCGGCGAGCATCTCGCGGCGTACCGCTGGCGCGTCGTCGTCGCCGATAACGCTTCGCCGGATCGCACACTTGAGGTCGCGAAGGAGCTGGCGGCGCTGCACCCGGACGACTGCGCGTACATCCATCTCGATCGCAAGGGGCGCGGGCGGGCGCTGAATCGCGCCTGGCTGGAGAGTCCAGCCGACGCGATGTGCTACATGGACGTCGACCTTTCGACCGACGTCGCGATGATTACGCCGCTCTTGTCTGGCGTGCTCGAAGAGGGCTATGACGTAGCGTACGGATCGCGCGTGTCGCGCGGCAGCGACATCGAGCGGTCGCTGAAGCGCGAGATCAACTCGCGCGGCTACATTGCCTTCATCAAGCTGCTTTTCTGGACGAAATTCGCCGACGCCCAGTGCGGGTTCAAAGCGATGACGCACGACGCCGCGCAGCAGCTGCTGCCGCATGTGCAGGACGGCGAGTGGTTCTTCGACACAGAGCTGCTGATCATGGCGGAGAAGGGCGGCTGGAAGCTGAAGGAAGTGCCCGTCCGCTGGGTCGAGGATCCGGACACGCGCGTGAAGTTCCCGCAGGACATCATCAAGATGGCGAGCCAGTCGGTGAAGCTGCGGTTTCGGAAGATGCCGCGGAAGCAGGCTGGCGGTTAGCGGTTAGCGGTTAGCTAGTCAGCCGGTCAGTGCGTCAGCCGCTCGGCCCGACGCGAAGTACCCGCGTAGCTTTAGCTGCGCCGGATGTTCTGGTTGGCGCGAACGAGCGTACATGGCGCAATCGACCTGTCTGATGAGTGGCGGGCGGCATCTCGTCCCGAGCAAGATCCTTCGCTTCGCTCTGAGCTTGTGAAGAAATACCGATCCCGCTCGATTCGCATGGCGTCACAGATTCGAAATTTGACCGATCGAACTCAGTTTCGGAATAAACTCACAAGCTCTCTGGATGACAGGCTTCTGATTTCACCTGCGCGCCTGCGGTGCTGTTCGAACAGTTGGGCGCAGCTCAAGCTACGCGGGTACTCGATCTGTGGCCGCTCGATCTGTCCCGTTGGGACGACACGGCGCAGCCTGTCCCGAGCAAGATCCTTCGCTTCGCTCTGGATGACAGACTCTTGGCTTGGTAATCGGATCATTGTCTTGGGTCGCGCGTTTGGCGCAGCTGAAGCTACGCGGGTACTTGATGATGTGCGATCGAACTGTCTTGCTGGACAACGAGAGATCTTGTCCGGGGCTAGATCCTGGGCGAAGCGAAGGATGACAA
>JANMVV010000466.1:0-10374 GCA_031392925.1 Vicinamibacteria bacterium | reverse complement strand
TCGAACCTGCGACTTCCACCGTGTGAAGGTGGCACTCTACCGCTGAGTTAAGCGCCCTCAGGGCGACCGTGGGTCGCTCGGAACGGCCGCGGGGAGTCTACAAGAAGTGCGAGCTTTCTCCGGAACCTGGCCGTTTACGTAGACTCCCCCCGCCAATGACACCCGAGAGCCATCGGACCTACAAGTACTACGACCTCGTGATGGCCGCTTTCGTCACCGTCCTGCTTTGCGCGAACCTGATCGGGGCCTCGAAGGTCGCGACCCTCTTCGGCTTCACCTTCGGCGCGGGCGTCTTGTTCTTCCCCATCAGCTACATCTTCGGCGACGTTCTGACCGAGGTCTATGGCTACGCGCGGTCGAGGCGCGTGGTGTGGGCAGGCTTTGGCGCGCTGCTCTTCGCGTCGGTCATGAGCCTGGTGATCCTCGCCTTTCCACCCGCGTCCACCTGGCCGCATCAGGCCGCGTTCGAGACGGTCTTCGGCAATACCTGGCGGATTTCACTCTCGTCGATGTTCGCCTACCTGTGCGGCGAGTTCTGCAATTCCTTCGTGCTCGCGAAGATGAAGATCAAGACGGCGGGGAGGTTTCTGTGGATGCGAACCATCGGCTCGACCATCGTGGGTGAGGCGGTCGACTCGCTGATCTTCTATCCGCTGGCCTTTGGTGGTGTGTGGCCCCAGGAGCAGGTGATCGCGGTGATGATGAGTAATTACATGCTCAAGGTCGGATGGGAGGTGGTGAACACGCCGTTGACGTACCGGGTGGTGAATTTCCTCAAGCGGGTCGAGTCGGAGGACTACTATGACCGCGATACGAACTTCACACCGTTCAGTCTGGAGGCTTAGTCGGGGGCTTCGCGGGGTTGGTAGTGGTAGGAGGGGGTGCTTGTTTCACTTCCGCTCTGATCTCCTCAGCGCCACGGTTCCTGCGAGAATCGCACCAGAATGAGCTACGAAGGCGTTCACGTCGCGGTGGCGATTCCCGCCTACAAGGCGAAGGCGTCGATTGCGGCCGTGATCGGGGCCGTCCCCGCTTTTGTGGACCGGATCATCGTGATCGATGACGCAAGCGCGGATGGCACCGCGGAAGTCGTGCGCGCGTTGCCTTTGCCGCGGATTCGCCTGATCGTCCACGAAAAGAATCAGGGAGTGGGCGGAGCGATGAAGACAGCGTACCGGGCGGCGCTCGAGGAGGGCGCCGAGGTTGTCATCAAGATGGACTCCGACGGACAGATGGATCCGCGATACCTTCAGGATCTCGTGGCGCCCACCGTCGCGGGTGAGGCTGGTTACGTGAAGGGTAATCGATTGTGGTCCTGGAGCTCCGCCCGGGGCATGCCGCGCGAACGGCTCTTTGGCAACCTCTTCCTTTCGCTCGCCACCAAAGCGGCGTCCGGTTACTGGAACGTCTTCGATCCCACCAACGGCTTCACCGCGATTCGAGGGGATGTCCTGAGGCGCCTCGACTTCGACGCGATCGAGAATCGCTATTACTTCGAGACCAACATGCTGGTCGAACTGCACCTGCGGCGCGTGGTCGTCCAGGATGTGTTGATGGAGGCGCGATATCAGGGAGAGTCCAGTTCTCTGTCCGTCACCGCGGCGTCGGTTGAATTTGCCTTCAGGCTGGTCCGTTCGTTTGTTCGGCGGGTGATGCTCGAGTACTTCGTCCTCGACATGCGGCCGGCAACCTTGTTCGGCGTCCTCGGCGCGCTCGGGGTCTCGTTTGGAACCGCATTCGGCCTCTATCACTGGCGCCTGGGCGAGCAGCTTGGCACGAGTTCTCTCCCGGGAACCGTGATGGTGGCGGCCATTCCCGTGATCGTCGGCACGCAGCTTCTGGTGCAGGCGCTAGCCCTGGACATCGCGGAGAGCCGAAGTTTCCCCCGTTTGAGGCCCCTGGCGCCTCGCCGCAACGAGCCCTAACCCGGCGTTCTGAGAATCAGGATGCGGGTGAAGGAGTTTGCGAAAGCGGGCTCGAACCACGGCCGGTTTCCAAGACCGCGTACGGACTCTCCATATCGCTCGCGCAAGCCCTCATCAAGAATGACATGGGTGACGCCATACCGGGTGGCGGCTCGCCGGACCGTGGTTTCGTCGAGCGAAGTCAGGATGTCACGCTCCGCCATCTCTCGGGCCGAGCGATCCGGGGTCTGCTCCGGACGAACCATCAGAAATCTTCGACCCGTGAGTCCGGAAAGCATCACGCCCTCCGAACTGATCAACACCGACTTCGATGTCGTGTGGTCCAAAATCCAGTCCGAAGCTCCGATGACCGGGCCGGGCAAGGGCTCGCTACTGCCGGCGAAGTAGCGATCGTCGCGGAAGGGGTTGAAGTACGCCGGAAATGAACAGGCCAGAATGATTCCGAAACCAAGGGCGCATCGCCGGCCCGAGCCGCCACCTCTCCGCGTCGCCACCGACCAGAGCGCGTATCCCGCGCCCGCTGCCGCGACCATCCGCCAATAGTAGAAGCCCTCATCGGGTTCCGGCGCGAAGCCGAACTGAAGGCCGACCACATAGCTCGACGCGACAAAAGGCCCAGTGAGGAGAAAGCCGAGCGATCCGCTTTCCGCACGCGATCCCCGAAGCACGAACGCCAGGCCCAGGACAAAAAGGACCAGCATCGGTCCGAGATCGAGAGACCACAAGTATGGACTCGTCAATCGCTGTCCCATCTGGTCGCGCCAGATTTGCGGCATTTCCCCCCGTCCCAGCGGGTTGTAGTCGCGCATCAGATGGAACAGATAGGGAAGACCCAGAAGCAGGCCAAGAATGGTTCCGGCAATCGCCCGCTTGAAATTCGCGAGCCGATGGCTTCCAAGCAGCGCGCTGAGAAAAATCCCAGGAAGCACGTAAGCCCAGTCGAGTATGAAGGCCCACATCAACAGACCCTGGATAGCTCCCAGTCGAAGCCACGAGCGACCTTCCCCTTGCCAGCGCGAGAGCAGACCCACGAGACCAAAGGCCAGCGCATGGTTTGGCTTGAATACGAAGTTTGCCTGCCAGAAATGGGGAATGGGAGGGTCCTCGGAGAGGGCAAAAGAGGAGAGACCGAGAACCGCTGCGGCCACGAAGACGCCCCGCCAGCGCACTTCATCGGCGTCCTCGCCCGAGCCCGCTGCGCTCCACGCCAGATAGAACCCCAGGGCGGTGAGGGTGAGGACGAGTAGAGCCATGTGATCGTAGACGAAGGGAACGCGGCCGATCGAGAAACCGGAGAGAGCGGCGACGCTGAAAGTCCAGAGCGGTTCGAGGTTGCCGAACTCGACCTGGACGTGGTTGTATGCGGAACCGCCATCGGCCACGGCCATGGCCATGCCCACGCCGAGAGAGCGGTCCGAACTCACGCCCACCGCGTAAGTGCGGGGCAGACTTCCGTAGTAGCCGAGGAAGGCCAGGCTGTGCATGAGAACGAGGATGAGGAGGGCCAGGCGCGGCTTCGGCCGGGAATAAAGAAGGCCGGCGGATAGAATCGAAGCGACGAACCACGTCGCGTGGAGACCGAGAAACGCGGTTTGTTCCGGCAGGCCTTCCACGAGAGAAGTCTAGCGTCGGCGCGCCAGTGGTTTGGACCCTCTCTGTTATCGTCCCCGTTTTCCTGAAGTCACTTCTTGTCCCTCTCCGCCTGTCTCACTCTCGACCTCGAGCCTGACCACGCAGGCCGTGCCACGTTCGCCTATGAAGCGTGGCGTCCCGACCGTCTTGACGCGCTGATGGACGCGCTCGGCGAGTTCGAGGCGCCCCTGTCCGCTTTCGTGGTGGCCCGCTCTCTCGCCGAGCAGCCCGAAGCGATTGCTCGGCTTCAGAAGCGGGGCGTGGAGTTCCATCTGCATTCGTACTCGCACAACCTCGCCGAGCCCGACAGCGCACAGGAGATCGAGACGGGGATGCGCGCGTTCGAATCGGCGCTCGGGGAGCAACCGGTTGGGTATCGCGCTCCCGAAGGCCGCATCTCCGAGGACGGTCTAAACCGGCTCGCCGAGCGGAACTTCCTCTTTGATTCGAGCGTCTTCCCGTCCGTGTGGCCGCATCCGAGGTATCTGCACTATCCACGCACCGCGTATCGATCCCAGCCGAGCAACCTCCTTGAGATTCCCATCGCCACCGCGGGTCGGGCGCGTTTACTCGTGACCCTGTCCTTCATCAAACTCCTCGGGTTTTCGCTATATCGGCGTTTGATTCGGCAGGGTCGCGTGCCCGATCCGCTCATTTTCGACATGCATCTCCACGATCTGTTTGTTCTGCCCGCGTACGATCAGTTGCCGGCCCTTCTCAAGGTCGCCTATTCGCGCAATCGGACCAAGGGTTTCGCCTTGCTCCGGGCGACATTGACTCTTCTGCGCGACCGGGGCTACCGCTTCGCCAGCATGACTTCGACGGCGAAGGCGCTCGACCAGAAACTTCCGCGATGCTGATCGTTGGTCTCTCGGCCTTCGGTCAGAACCCAGGCGCCTGCATCGTTCGAGACGGGAAGCTCGTGGCGTTTGCCGAGGAAGAGCGCTTCCTCCGCATCAAGGGCGCGAATCTGCGCTTCCCAGCCAAGGCGCTGGCCTATTGCCTCCGCGAAGCCGGGGCGACCCTCGATGAAGTCGATCGGTTCGCCGTGGGCTGGAACGCGAAGAAGTACCGCACTCACATGCCTTTGTTCTTCGCACGCCAGTTCTTCCGCAACCTCGGCGTCGCCTCGGACGGATCGAGCCTGCGGATTCTCGCGGAAATCGCGGACCAGCAGCCGAAGGCGATCATCCGGCGCACCACTCTGGCCTTGCGCGAAGAAGGCCTCACCGGCCGCGTGCCGGAGTTCGTCTTCATCGATCACCACCTTGCCCACGCCGCGAGCGCATTCTTTGCTTCCGGTTTTGAAGCTTCGTCCGTCCTGGTCATTGACGGCAGTGGTGAGGATCGGTCGACTAGTTTCTATTCGGGCCAGGGTCTCGACCTCCTGGATCGCGGCCACGTCGACCTTCCGGATTCTCTCGGATGGTTTTATGCGGCCATCACGTCCTTTCTTGGTTTCCGCGCGTACGAGGAAGAGGGCTTCACCATGGGTCTCGCGCCCTACGGCCAGCCCTCCGCCGAGCTGCGCGACAAGATGGAGCGGCTGGTTCGTTTCGAATCGAACGGTCTCTACACTGTCGATCCTCGATACACTCTTCTGGGCAGGCACTCCACCAACGAACACTTCGCCGACGAACTGACGACGCTTCTCGGACCGCCTCGTCTCGCAAAAGACACGCTCACTCAAACCCACAAAGACATCGCGGCGGCCGCGCAGGAGCGCCTTGAGCATGCGGTGCTCCGTCTGGTGAAGCGGCTGGTGGACGAGACGGGGTCGAAGAAGCTCTGCCTGGCGGGCGGAGTCGCGATGAACTGCAAGATGAACGGCGTCATTGGGGCCTCCGGTCTGGTTGACGCCCTCTTCGTTCAGCCCGCGGCGCACGACTCGGGCACGGCCCTCGGCGCCGCCCTGTGGGTGTCCGCCCGTTCTGGTGAAGATCCACGTTTCAAGATGGAGAGCGCTCAGTGGGGTCCGGCCTATTCATCGAGCGAGGTGGAGAAGACGGCCCGCACCGCAGGAATGAGCTTCACGCGACCCGATTCGATCGAGGAGAAAGCGGCTGAAGCGCTCGCGAACGGCAAGGTTGTGGCCTGGTTCAGGGGTCGGATGGAAGTGGGGCCCCGAGCCCTCGGCGGACGTTCCATCCTCGCGCATCCTGCGATTCCCGGTATCAACGATCGCGTCAATCGCGATGTGAAGTTCCGCGAACCTTGGAGACCCTTCTGTCCGTCCATGCTCGACACCGCGGCTACGACCTATCTCGAGCCTTCGCTGGAGACGCGATTCATGACCGTAGCGGCGCAGGCGAATGCGCGCGGCCTCGCTGAGATTGGGGCGGTGATTCACGTCGATGGTTCCACGCGGCCGCAAACCGTGAACCGCGCCAGCCATCCCTCTTACGCGAAGATGATCGCCGCCTTCGGCCAGACGAGCGGCGTGCCTGTCGTTCTCAATACGTCGCTGAACGTGAAAGGCGAGCCGATGGCCTGCACGCCGATGGACGCCCTGCGCTGCTTCTATTCATCCGGCATCGACGCGATCGTCCTCGAAGACCTTTGGCTCTCGAAGGACTGAAGCGGGCCGCCGCGCGTCACCCTGCGCTGACGCGCTGGTTGTTCGGCATCAAGGTCCCTCCCGGGACGGGCCAGGGACATTGGGACTTTTCGACGCTTGCGCTCTTCGCCGAACTGAAGGAGCGGGTGGAACCCGGGCAGCGGATCCTGGAACTCGGCACCGGGGAGACAGGCACGGTGTCGGTAGCGATGGCGAGGCGAGTGCGGGCTCAGTATCTGGCGCTCGATATCGATGAGGGAGCCTTGGCTTCCGCGCGTCGCGTCGCCACCGCGAACGCGGTGAGCGTTTTGTTCCTTCAGTCCGATCTGCTTTCCGCGGTGCCCGCGGATCAGACGTTCGACCTGACCTTCTTCAATCCGCCCTATGTGCCGCGCTCGCTGAGTGCGCAATGGAAGGCGCTCGGCGAGCCGTCCCGCGTGTGGGATGGGGGCGAGGACGGTCTCGACGTGATCAGAGAATTCTGGATCGCGGCCGGAGAACGCGGCGGCAACCTCGGAACGATCCTGATGGGCTTCAACCGGAAGTCCGTATCCGCGAAGGAAGTGGAGGACCTCGCCCGCGCGCGGGGCTTTGCGCTCATAGGGACGAGGAGAGCGGTCCATCCAGGGACGGTGCATGTGTTCGAAGCGAAGGGCCACGCCGGCCGCGGTCTAGGCGTTCAGGAGCTTCGTGGCGGCTATGGCTAGGACCGCGATGCTGTTCTTCAGGTCTTCGATGCTGACCCATTCGTCGGGCTGGTGCGCGAGGTCGAGGACGCCCGGGCCGTAGGCGACGGTGTGGGGGATATGGCCGATGCGGTCGAAGTGCTTCTGGTCGTAGGTACCCGGGCTCGCGATGATCTGGGCCTCCTTGTGCAGGACGCGTGAAATGGCGGCCTGGAGGGACTGGGTCACCGGCGAGTTCTCGGGGGTCGCGGTCGGATGCACGACCATGCGATCGGTGAGGTCATAGCGAAGGCCGGGGACGCGCGCGGCCACGGTCTCGAGGAGCCTCTGGATCTCGGCCTTGGCGGCGTCAAAACCCTCTTCGAGGAGGAAGCGCCGATCGAAGATCGCGTGAGCGCGGTCGGCCACGCACGGGCTTTGCACGTCCTCGCCCACCTGACCGCCACTGACGGTGTTGACGTTCAGGGTTGCCCGGCGCGACAACTCGGGGACCACCGGCACCTGGGTCATGCGTTTCGCGAGTTCGGGCTGAAGCTCAGTGCGGATGGCTTCGAGGATCGCGCCCATGTCGTCGATGGCGCTATGGCCGAGATAGGGCATGGAACCGTGGGCGATGCGCCCGTGGGTGACCACGTCGAACCAGTACACGCCGCGATGGCCGACGCAGATACGGTCGACGTTGAGCGGTTCGGGAATGATGGCGAAATGGGTGTTCTGCGCGGTCACGCGACCGGTCTTGCACAGATAGGCGACCCCGGCGTAACCGCCGCTTTCCTCATCGACGGTGCCGCTGATCTCGATGGCCCCACCCATTTCAACCCCGGCCCGACGCAGGGCCTCGGCCGCAAAGAGCGCGGCCGAGATGCCCGCCTTCATGTCGCAGGTGCCGCGGCCCCAGATCCTGCCCTCCGAGATCTCGGCGCCGAAGGGATCCTTCGTCCATCCCCGTCCCGCGGGAACGACATCGAAGTGGCCGTTCATGTGGAGGGTCTTTCCGGGACGCACTCCCTCCTTGCGGCCGATGACGTTGACGCGCGGGTGCTTGGCGGTGTGCTCGGACATCCCCTCGGCGGCGATGTACTCCTCGGTGAAGCCCGCGCCCTTCAGCCACTTGCCGATGCAGCGCGCGCCATCCTCGTAGAACTCCCCCGGGGGGTTGACCGTGGGGATTCGGACCATTTCGCGCGTGAACGCGACCGCCTCGTCGATGAGGCTTTCCGCGGCGCGGATGATTCGTTCGTCCTGCGGTCCGGCGACGCTCGCTTCCATGAAACTATTCGCTCTCCAATGACTGCTTGGCCGTATCCAGCCCGGCGCGGGTTTCCTTCGAAAGTTTCGGGTAGTGCAGCTTCATCGAGCGAAGGGTGTCGATGATGATGTCCGCGACCGCCAGCCTCGCAAACCACTTGTGATCGGCGGGAATGATGTGCCACGGTGCGTAGGCCGTGGAAGTGGCGCCCAGCATGTCTTCGTAGGCCCGCTGATACTCATCCCACAGCGCCCGCTCCTTGACGTCGCCGGCCTGGAACTTCCAGTTCTTTTCAGGCTCTTGCAGTCTGGCCAGGAAACGCTTCTTTTGTTCGTCTTTCGAGACATGCAGGTAGAACTTGCGGATCACCGTGCCGTTCCGGGTGAGGTACTTCTCCCAGTTCCGGATGTCCTCGAACCGATGGTCCCAGATTCGATCGGTCGCCAGATCCCGGGGCAGCCGCTGCTTCTCGAGATACTCCGGATGCACGCGCACCACCAGGGTCTCCTCGTAGTACGAGCGGTTGAAGATCCCGATACGGCCGCGTTCCGGCAGGCACTTCGCGGTGCGCCAGAGGAAATCGTGATCGAGCTCCTCCGATGAGGGCGACTTGAAGGAGAACACCTGGCAGCCTTGGGGATTCACCCCGGACATCACATGCTCGATGGTCGAGTCTTTCCCCGCGCCATCCATGGCCTGAAAGACGAGCAGGAGCGCCTGCTGGTCCTGCGCGTAGAGCATCTCCTGCATCCGCCGGAGTTCTTCGACTCCTTTTCGCAGATGCTTCGTCGCGGTCTCCTTCGATTCGTAGGAGCCGGTGGAATCGGTGTCGATGGACTTGAGGCGCACCTTGCTGCCGGGACGCACACGCAGGTCGGGGAGGTCGATGTCGAAGGTCATGAGTTGATCTTAAGTGGCCCCGATGCCGCTCGCCCAAACCCCTCTCCTCAGAGGCGGCGTCTAGGGAACCCGCAGAAGGGCTCGCTTGCGGACGGCGGCGAGGATTTCTGCGGAAGCGACCTCGTTTCCAGCCTCGTCCAATGTCC
The DNA here is from genome assembly GCA_031392925.1 of Vicinamibacteria bacterium. Taxonomy (GTDB): domain Bacteria; phylum Acidobacteriota; class Vicinamibacteria; order Fen-336; family JAGNNV01; genus JAGNNV01. The sequence continues at coordinate 1,279 of JANMVV010000466.1, read as the reverse complement.
GTCCTCGGGGAAGTACGTGCGCTCCCCCCCGCCTTTGAAGCTTCGGAAGGCCGCGCGCGGATCGACGAAGGGAACATCGAGATCGCCGGCGATTCGACCCAGTTCGTCGGCGACGCGGTTGCGATCCCACTGGGCATTGAGACCGTACACCTGCCGGGTGAGGGTCCAGGCTGCGTCGTCGACCTCGAAGCGCGCGGGGATGTAGAAGATCATGAGGCGGGCGGCGTCTTTCTCGACTTCGGTGGCCAGCCGCTTGAGGAGAGCTGCGAGTGTCTCCCAGTGGCGTCGGACCTCGCGCGGGCGCTGGCGCCCGAAGGGCTGGAACTCGTCGGGGACCTCGCGACGCGCGGGCGGAGGATCGGCGAGCCCAAGTAGCGAAAGGGCTCGCGCCACGCCGGGGTGGGAGTCGAGCCGCGGCTGGAGGAGGGCGAGGCCATGGAGGCGTGAAACGGTTTGATGGAGAAAGGCTCGGCCCGGTAGAACTCCCCGTGCGGCGGCACCGGCGAATTGTTGAGGACGAGGGAGCCCGCCTCGTCGAGATCGAACCAGGGTTGAATCCTCAGGTCGCCATCGCGATAGAGATCGTTGTAGTAGCAAAGAAGCACCACGAGGTCGGGGCCGTAGGCACGGCCGGCCTTTTCATAGAAGAGGACCTCCTGGTCGGTCCCCCACCCCGCGGTGCCTCCGTTGATCACCTGCACGGGCGCGGAGAGCGCGGAAGCGAGTCCCCTCTCGAGCCGCCCTCTCACCGACGCCGGCTCCTCGACGGTGTAGCCCTCGGTGAACGAATCGCCAAGGAGGAGAACGCGCGGAACCCCCTTCGGCTTGTCGAGCGGGATCTCCGGTCCCCGCAAGCCCCGGGAATTGATTCGGAGCGAGGCCCGGTATTCGGAACGCCGCAGGATGCCCGAGACGTTCGGCGGCTTGGACCAGCCGAGTTCGGGGTCGAAGCGGGCGAATGGATGTCGGACCACACCCGGCTCCCGCGTCCAGCTCCACACCAGGGTTCTGGCCGCGCCCTCCAGGGCCGCAACGCTCAGAAAGAGGGAGATGACGACGAGGAGGAGGCGGCCGCCCCACTCCCGAGCACGGCGGGCCAAGAGGTCAGCGGACCATCAGGCCGGCCGCGGTCGGCGGTTGCGGCGTTCCTTCGCCCGAAAGCGCCTTCTCAACCGCGAAGTCCGCCATCTTCTCCACCGCCCAGGGGAAGTGGGCGTCCTTGAGCGACCGGTAGTCGAGATCCGGGGTGTAGTTGGTGAGGTCGATGCCGTAGTAGCGG
>JANMVV010000461.1:0-1731 GCA_031392925.1 Vicinamibacteria bacterium | reverse complement strand
CGAATCGCGAGGTCTATCTGTTGCTCAAGGACGGCATCCTGGTTTCAGTGCCGGACAAGGAGCACGGTGGGCAGAAGACCGAGCGGTTGCGGGTGATTGATTGGGAGACTCCTGCGAACAATGACTTTCTTCTGGTCAGCCAGCTCAGCGTCATCGGCGGGCTCTACACGTGCCGGCCTGACCTGGTGGGGTTCGTCAATGGACTGCCACTGGTGGTCGTCGAGTTGAAGAAGCCCGGCGTGCCGGCTCGGGCGGCGTTCGACGAGAACCTGACGAGCTATAAGCATCCACAGAATGGGATTCCCGCGCTGTTCGTATTCAACGCGCTGATGATTGCTTCGAACGGCACGGAAAGCCGCGTGGGGTCGCTGACCGCGGATTGGGAGCGGCTCTTCGAGTGGAAGCGCATCGAGCGCGAGGACGAGCCGCGGCGGGTGTCGCTGGAGGTGATGATCCGCGGGACCTGCGACAAGGGACGGCTGCTCGACCTGGTGGAAAACTTCACTGTCTTCTCCGAACACAAAGCGGGCCTGACGAAGATCATCGCCCAAAACCACCAGTTCCTCGGAGTGAACAATGCCATCGCATCCATGCTCGCGGCGCGCGAGGCTGGGCATGGCCGTGGCGGCGTGTTCTGGCAGACGCAGGGCAGCGGCAAGAGCTTCTCGATGGTGTTTTTCGCGCAGAAGGTTCTGCGGAAGGTGGCGGGGAACTGGACGTTCGTGGTGGCGACCGATCGCGTGGAGCTGGACGACCAGATCGCCAAGACGTTCAAGGCCTGTGGCGCGGTCAGCGAGGCCGAGGGCGACGAGTGTCATGCGACGAGCAGCGCGCATCTGCGCGAGCTGCTGCGCGGGAATCACCGCTACGTCTTCACTCTGATCCACAAGTTTCAGACGCCCGAAATGCTGTGCGACCGGCCCGACGTGATCGTCCTGACCGACGAGGCGCATCGGAGCCAATACGACACCCTGGCCCTCAACATGCGCGCAGCCTTGCCCAAGGCGCTCTTCCTCGCCTTCACCGGTACGCCACTCATCGCGGGCGAAGAGCGAACCAAGGAAGTCTTCGGTGACTATGTCTCGATCTACGACTTCCAGCAGTCGGTGGAGGATGGCGCCACTGTGCCGCTCTTCTACGAGAACCGGACGCCCGAGCTGGAGCTGGTGAACCCCGATCTCAACGACGACATCTACAACCTGATCGAGGCCGCCGAACTAGATCCCGAACAGGAGGCGAAGCTCGAACGCGAGTTGAGCCGGCAGTACCACATCCTCACGCGAGACGATCGGCTGGAGACCGTGGCTCAGGATATCGTCCGGCACTTCCTGGGCCGTGGCTTCGTCGGTAAGGCGATGGTGGTCTCCATCGACAAGGCCACGGCGTTCCGGACGCACGACAAGGTGCGCAAACACTGGGCAGCGGAGACGGAGCGGGTTCAGAAGGAGCTGTCTCGGTATGGTCTCGAGGAAGCTCAGAGGTTCGAGCTTCAGGACCGCCTGGACATCCTGCAAACGACCGACATGGCCCTGATCGTCTCGCCCGGACAGAACGAGATTGAGCAGATGAAGAAGCTCGGCCTCGACATCGTGCCGCATCGCCAGAGGATGAACGACGAGCATTTGGACGAGTTGTTCAAGGAGCCGGGGAATCCGTTGCGGCTCGTGTTCGTGTGCGCCATGTGGCTCACCGGCTTCGATGCCCCGAGTTGCTCGACCGTATACCTCGACA
>JANMVV010000163.1:0-10186 GCA_031392925.1 Vicinamibacteria bacterium | reverse complement strand
CCATCACCTTCTCATACAGGCGCGGCACGGAGATGAGAATGGTGGGCTTGATCTCCACCAGGTTCTGGGGCACCTTCTCAAAAGACTCCGCATAGGCGATGGTGCAGCCACGCTTCAGCATCACGAACTCACCGCCCATGCGCTCGAATACGTGGCAGAGGGGAAGGAACGAGAGCACCGAGTCGGCGGGCCCGAGGATGGAGAAGATCTCCGCGGCGCAGGTCTCGATGTTCGAGCCGAGATTGGCGTGGGTGAGCATCACGCCCTTGGGATCGCCGGTGGTGCCCGAGGTGTAGATCAGAGTGGCGAGATCGTCCGGTCGCACGGTGGCGGCGCGGCGCCTTATGAGGTCCTTGTCGAGGGCGAGGGCGCGGCGTCCCACTTCGCGCACCGAGGAGAGCGTTTGCGAGCCCATGACCGCGGAGTCGTCCATCACCACCACGTGCTGCAGGTCGGGGGCTTGCGCCTTCACGGAGAGGACCTTCTCGGCCTGAACCTGATTGGACGCGACCACGATGCGGACACCGCTGTCCTTCAGGATGTAGAGAATCTGATTGGCCGGAAGGGAGGGGTAGATGGTGACCGCGGTGGCGCGGCTGCACAGGGTGGCGAGGTCGGCGTAGAGCCACTCGGGCCGGTTCTCGCCCAGGATGCCCACCCGGTCCGCGGTCTTGAGGCCCAGGCTTTCGAAGCCGGCGGCGGTCTCCTCGACGGCGATGCGGATATCGGTGGACGAAATCGGCGACCATGCGCCGCCCTTCTTCACCTTGAGGTGATCGGGCTTCTGGTAGTGGTCGACTGAGCTGTAGAAGAGCTCGGCGAGCGTCTCGGTCACTTTCTTCCTCCGCGAGGTGCGAGCCCGCCCATAAACAGTTCGGTCACGGGCTCGGCCAAGTCGACGAGATTGTAGTGGGTCGGGGAGAGGATCCACGCGGTCACGAGTTCGTCGAGAGCGCCGAAGAAGGCCTGGACCACGAGGCTCCTCGGAAAATCCCGCCGGAAGACCCCCTGCTTCTGGCCCTCTTCGACCACGCCGGAAAGGAGATCGAAGTAGCCGCGCAGCTCCTTGGCGGAGATCCGGGACATGAGGGTCGCCTGGCGCAGCTCGGTCTGGAAGAGGATGGCCACGTCGCGGCGCTCGCTCAGTGCGGTCAGCTGGTGCCGGGCGATGGCGAGAAGCTTCTCCCGCGGGGTGCCCACACTCGCGATCTCCGCTTTCGCCCGCGCCATGTGGATCTCGATGACCTGCGCAAACACGGAAGCGATGATGTCCTCCTTGTTCTTGAAGTAGAGGTAGATCGTGCCATCGGCAACACCCGCGCTGGCCGCGATGTCGCTGATCCGCGCGGTGAAGTAGCCCTTCCGGGCGAAGACCGAGACCGCAGCGTCGAGGATCTGGCGCCTCTTGTCGCCCTCGGGTTTTCGAGCCATTTCAGGTCAACTTTACGGGGCCGCCACCGCAGGCGGCGATATGCCGAATGAACCACCTTAGAATGCCACGAACAAGGCATGAAGTTCCGCTATATCGCCATTGAGGGTGTCATCGGCGTCGGAAAAACCACCCTGGTGGAAGCTCTGGCCGAACGTCTCGACGCCACCCAGGTGCTGGAGGAATGGGAAGAAAACCCGTTCCTGAAGCCTTTCTACGACGGCAAGGCGCATTCGGCGTTTCAGACCGAGCTCTTCTTCCTGCTTTCGCGCTATCGGCAGCAGCGCGAACTGGTGCAGAGAAAACTCTTCGCGGACACCCTGGTCGCGGACTACGTGTTCGAGAAGAGCCGGCTCTTCGCGTACTTGAACCTCGACGACTCCGACCTGCTGATCTTCGACAAGCTCTACGCCGCGCTGGAAGAGGGTCTGCCCAAGCCGGACGCGGTGATCTACCTGCAAGCCCCCACGGAGATGCTGATGCGGCGGATTCAGGGGCGAGGACGGCCGGAGGAGCGGAGCATCGAGCGCGAGTACATCGCCGAGCTGGGGCAGGCCTACAGCCACTATTACTTCCACTACGATGCGACACCGCTCCTCGTGGTGAACACGGAAGACGTGGACTTCTCGAAGCGCCCCGAGGATGTGGACGACCTCCTGAAGCAGCTCCGAACCCTGTCGGGCGGCACCCAGTACTATACCGCCCGGCCGCGCGGGTAGTGGGCTCACACCAGGTTCGGTTCAAGGCTAATCTAGCCTTGGTGAAAGGGTCTGAGTTCGACGAAGCACTCTTCTTCCGCGCCATCAGTGTGAGCGGTCTCCGCGCGCTCCTCATCGGCCGGCGCGCCCTGATCGCACTCGGAATTCCGGTGATGACTGCGGACTACGACTTCTGGATCCACATCGACGACATCGAGCGATTCAACGCGGCGGCGCTTCCGTTCGAGCTGATTCCGGACCGCGCGCCTTTGGAGGCTCGGCGATCGGGCCGCTACCGGCTCCAGAATGATGAACTCGTCGATGTGCTGGTGGCACGAAGCGTACCGGGCCCCGATGCGCCGCTCGTCTTCGACGATGTCTGGAGTCGGAGAAACACGCTCGGCGGCGACGATGCGGGCAGCAACATTTGCGTGCCCGGCCTGGACGATTTGATCGCGTCGAAGCGCATTGGATCGCGGCCAAAGGACGCTGAGGACGTTCGACTTCTGCAGCAGCTGCGAAAGCAGCGTGAGTCCTTGTGAAACCGCCTGTCCTTCAACCCCCCTCGGCGGACGAGCGGACCTGGATCGCCGAACAGGCTGCGCGGCGGCTGAGTCCGGAAGAGTTCCATTCCTACGTCGAGGCACCGGTGTCGGAGTGGGAGCGAGAGAATGGAGAGGCGCTGATCACGTGGTTCACGACGAGGTACAAGACGCCCCTCGAACGCCTCGCCTACGCGCGACGGGCTCAGGCGAGACATAGCGCTCGCCCTCGCAAGTAGGGCCCGCAAGGAGCGCTCAGGCCTCGCCTTCACCCACCGTCGCCAGGACTCTTCGGGTCAGTTCGTCGCCGGGGTAATAGCCGGCTCCACGCAAGCCAACGAGCGGCGGTCGCAATTGCGGAATGAATCCGCGCACTCTCGCCTCGCGCAAAACGCCGACCAGCCCGACACTGCTGAGTGTTTTCGAGGGCAAACTCACCACGTCGAGATGGGCCGCCCTGACCGGCTGCTCGCAGGACACCGCCTTGCGCGACATCGACGACCTGATCAAGCGCGGCGTTCTTGCCAAGGATGCGGGCGGCGGACGGAGCACCAGCTATGCGCTGGTCCTGGCCTGAGGCTGCGAGCGCCTCGGGAAGAGCTCGCAGGACGCGGATCTGGCTGTAAAACGCGGATCTGGCTTGACGTATAACGTTAAGCGTTATACTCTGCCGCGGTGATCAACAGCTTCCGCTGTGTCGACACCCAATTGCTTTTCGAAACCGGAAAATGCCGGCGGTTCGCGGGCATCGCGAAAGTCGCGACACGCAAGTTGGCGCAACTGGACGCCGCGCAAACCCTGGAATTTCTGCGCTCGCCGCCAGGCAACCGGCTCGAGGGTTTGCGCGGCAGGCGGACGGGACAGTGCAGCATTCGCGTCAACGACCAGTTCCGCGTGTGTTTCCGATGGACCGCGGCGGGCCCGGAAGACGTCGAGATCGTTGACTACCACTGAGAGATAACTACGATGATCAAAAATGGCATGCGGCCGGTCCATCCCGGCGAAGTATTGCGAGAGGATTTCCTGGTTCCGCTTGGTACCAGCGCCAATGCGCTGGCCAAGGCTCTGAACGTGCCTGCCCCGCGCATTAACGACATCGTTCGGGAGCGGCGCGGCGTCAGTCCCGATACCGCCATGCGGCTTGCACGCTACTTCGGCGGCGACGCGCGCTCCTGGCTGAACCTCCAGGCCGCGTTTGACCTGCGAGTGGCCGAGATCGCGGGTGCGAAGCGCGTCGAGCGGGAAATCGCTCCGGCGACCCCTTGAGGACGAGGGGCCCTCGCGATGACTAGGGTGGGATAGGTTTGCTCCGCCGGGCCAGGAAGGCCACGAGGGGCTTGAGCGCCTTCGGCAGCGTCAGATCGTCGAATGACAGTTGGTGCGTGCCGGCGTCCGTCTCGATGGCGAAGTTGTGGAGGAGGAGATCGGCGGCGCCCTGAGTCCTGGCCGTCTTCAGCTTCGCGAGCGGCGCCGCCTTGACCAGGCGCTTCATCACCGCAGCTGCTGCCGGCGCCAGGGCGGCCGCATCGAGCGTGCACCCGCGGATCAGGCCGGCGAAGCCTCCGGACTGCACATAGCGGATTCTCAGGGTCATCGGGTCGTCGGGCCAGCGAGGAGCCTAGAACCCGACCTCTTTCCAGGCGGCCTGGACCGCCTTGTGCTCCTTCGAACTACGGCCGAACTCGGCCCCCGCTGCGGTGACGGATGCTTCAACCATGTCCTTGAACCCGCTGTTCGCAGTCAGACTCAACAGCGTCCGATACCAGATGCGGCCGGCTCGAAGCCACGAGCGCCCACCGATCTTCGTCGCAGTCAGATAGAAGGCGTGGTTGGGAATGCCCGAATTGATGTGCACACCGCCGTTGTCAGCTGAGCCCCTGTACCTGTCCTTCAGGTGCTTGGGCTGCGGATCGGTCCCGAGGACCGGATCGTCCTCGTAGGCCTTGCCGGCCTTGAACGTGCGCAGGCTCTTCGCTTTCGTCGCCGGGCCCATGACGCCGGCGCCGATCAGCCAGTCGGCCTGAACGGCGGTTTGGTTCTTCTTCCACTGTTTCACCATGACCCCGAACGCGTCGGCGAAGTGCTCGTTCAAGGCGCCCGATTCGCCCTGGTAGGCGAGATTGCAGGTGTGGGTGACGACGCCGTGGCTCAATTCGTGGCCGACGACATCGAGGGACTTGGTGAAGCGGCTGAATTGCTTCCCATCGCCATCGCCGTAGACCATCTGCTCGCCGTTCCAGAAGGCGTTGTTGAGATTGCGGAGGAGATGGACGCTCGAGATGAGGGACATGCCCTTGTCGTCGAGCGAGTTCCGGTTGAACACTTCCCGGTAGAAGTCGTAGGTGGCGCCGGAATTGTCGTAGGCCTCGTTCACGGCCGGGTCCTTCGTTTCGGCCTCTCCCTCGCTTCGGACCAGTTTGCCCGGCAGGGCGGAGAAGTTCCGGGCCTGCAGGTCGTAGATCAGGCGGTGCTTCTCTCGCGCCGGCGAGGGAATCGCCGCCATCTGCGGCATCGTGCTCAAGGTCGTGCGCACCGCCCGCGCGGTGGCGGAGGCCTCGATCGCGTCGACCGCGGCTTTGCGAACCGCGGGATCTTCGGACTTGCTCAGGGCGTCGAGGATGTACGGCGGAATGAGGCAATGCAGGCTGAATCGTTGCGTACTCATGGTTCGCTCCCCTCTGATGGAATCGGCGGCCTACACCAGGTTGGGGACAAGGCTAGCGTCTTTCAAGCCGGCTGGGAACGGACCTGCGGCGCTATCCTCACACGCGATCGCCCGTCCCACCCGCTGCCCACCCAAGCTCTCTTTGGCGATGATTCTCACCATGGCCGCATGGGGCGCGGCCTGCGGACCGATGCTGTTCAACGACGGCTCCCCGAAGGCCGACATCGTCATCGACTCGGGCGCGCCGGCCGATGTCCAGAAGGCAGCGGCCGAAATCGTCACCTATGGGGTGAAGACGGCCGGCGGAGCCATGCGGATCCGAACTGCGAACGAGCCCTCCCAGTTGGAGCGTTCGATACGCCTTCGAATCGAGGCCCCCGCAGGCGGAGAGATTCAGCACCTGGACGGCTACACCATCCGCTCGAGCGCCCTGGAGGTCACCATCACAGGGGGATCAGCCCGCGGTGTTCTTTACGGGGTCTACGACTTCATCGAACGAGTGCTGGGCGTGCGGTGGTTCATGCCGGCAGCCCTTGGCGAGGACATCCTGTCGCAAAAATCCATACCGTTCCCGGCACTGAACGTGACCTGGAACCCCGCTTTCCGTAATGTCTACGGGTTGATCTGGGCAGGCGGACCGGGCGCTGCAGACTGGGAACTGCGCGTCCGCGCGAAGGTCGGAATCTCCCCCTCCTTCGGGCACAACTGGAGCAACATCCTGCCCGCGACTCCGGCCAATCGAACCCAGTACCCGCTCGCGTTCGCCGAGGTGGGCGGGCGACGGGGCTCTTCCCAGCAACTCTGCAGCGAGGACCCGGACGTCGTGCGTCTGAGCGTGGAAGCGGCGCGACGCGCGTTTTCGGCGAATCCTTCTCTGCCCCTGTTCTCGATCAGCCCCAACGACGGGTATGGATTCTGCGAGGACGACCGCTGCCGGCGCATCGACGCCCTGTACGGCGTCACCGATGGCTCCCTTTCCGACCGATTCGTGCACTACGCCAACAACGTGATCACGGAGCTCAAGAAGACTCACCCGGACAAACAGTTGGGAATCCTGGCCTACGTGCAACACACGGCGCCGCCACAAAGGGCGATTCCCCTCCCGGAGTACGCGACGCTCGTGACCCATACGCCCTGGGAGTTCTGTCACGTGCATGCCCTCGACGATCCCCTGTGCCCGGCCAATAGTCGCTTCACCCGTTACCTGCGCGGCTGGAGCGCGCTCACGCGTCATACGGGCATCTACGACTACTACGGACACTTCTTCATGTTCACACCGTGGCCGCTCGTGCGAATCCTGCGGCGCGACATCCCTTTCCTCCAATCTCTGGGTGTGGAGACTTTCACGAGCGAAACCCAGCAGAACTGGGCGAATCAGGGCATCAACTTCTACGTGGCCGCCCGACTCATCGCCGATCCGAAGACCGACGTGGACGCGCTGCTGACCGAGTATTACGCGCGGTTCTACGGCGCTGCGGCGGCCCCCATGCGCCGCTACTGGGAGCGCTTCGAAACCGCGATGGCGGACTCGGTCTCGGTGGGCGATGGCGGCTACGCCTGGATTTCGATGCTTCGTCGACCGCTGCTGGACGCGTCCGCAGCGGATCTCGCGGAGGCCGAGCGGCTGGCACGCGGGGACAGCCGGGAGATCGTCCGGCAGCGACTCGCCTTCGTCCGCCTGGGCTTCGATTACACCGAGGCCGTGGTGGAGATGTTCGAAGCGCACTATCGCGGGGACAGCTCCGCAATACTGGATTGGTCCCTCAAGGCCGTCGAGCGGCTGCGCAAGACAGAGGGCCGTGCGCCTCAGGCCTTCTTCGTCTCTCTCGCGATTGGCCAGACGCAATACCTGTCGACTCTGCTGCAGGCGCCGGTTGCCCCCTGGGTCCTCTTGCGTCCCGACAGCCCGTAGCTACTCCAGAAGGAGCTTTCGCCGGATCTGACGGTTCTTGCCTTCGTGAATGGCAACGCTGATCTCCCTGGCGACATGGCCCTTCGCCTCGAAAAGGCCTTCGGCGTGAAGACCCGGCCCTGACTGCCAAGAAGATCCTCTCTTCAGCGGACATAGCCCAGGCTGCGGAGGACCTCGAGGGTCGCCTCATCAAGGGCCGGAGGGGCGTGCGTGGATGGGGCGAGACTCAGGCCTGCGGCGAGCACTTTCGCGAGCTGGGGCTTCGCGGCGGTGACGTCGGTGAGGGCTCCCTGATCGGACAGAAAGTAGAGGCGCGCGGGGGCGTCTTTCGAGACGACGACCTTGTAAGACCCCCGGATTCGAAAGGCGGAATCTCCGGGAAGGGCCCCTTGAACCTGATCGAGCCCGGTGCTGGTTCGGAGGTCCCTCGGGGCCACATCCCCGCGAGCGGCGGCAAGAATCGTCTCTGATAACTGGCCATTGCTGGCAAGGGCGGAAACGCGTCCCGGCAATACGCCGTCGCCCCAGGCGACCAGCGGGATTCGCAGCAACTCTTGATCGAGCCCAACCCCATGAAACCATTTCCCGTCCTCGCCCAGGTGCTCACCGTGATCCGCGGTGAGGAGCACGAGCAGCGGCCGATGCCGGGCGCGCATGGTCTCGATCATTCGCCAGGCCGCCGCGAATGCGGTCCGGATGCCCTCGTCGTAGCGGGCAATGATGGAGTCGCGTTCAGCCTGAGTCATGACTTGACCGGTCATCGGAAATTCAATGCGGCGCCCCTCACGAACCTGCTTGTCTATGGGCGGGAACTTGAAGGGGGTGTGGGCATTCATCAAGTGGGCGTGCACATAGACCGGCCCGCTCCTGCCCTGAACCCACTCGGCCAGACGATCTGCGAGTCCCCGGTCGTTCCCGCCCCGCGCGCGGTCGAGAACTTCGGCGGCGATCGAGCCCCACAATTTGTATCTCCACTCAGGAACGCTTCTGCGCTTCTCTTCGAAGCCAAAGTACCCGGCCGGAGGCCCCGAGAGGTGCGGGTTGTCGGAGAGCATCAGGGTCGCGTACCCAAGCTGGGTCAGCTGGCCGGGGAAGCCGGACGCGGCGCCCTGGCCTTCCTCGGCGCCAAGAATATCGAGGGTGGAGGGGACCGTCCATGAAGCCGTGGAATACGCATTCTCGTAGACCCTGGCCTGGGGAATGTACGGATCGAAGCGGCCGGTGGTTTGTCGCGGGTAGCCAAGAAAATTGACGTGGTCTCTTCGTACGGAATCCAACGCGATCAGCAGTATGTCGGGGCCTTTCCCCGTCCGGTCCAGCGCCGGCGCCGACGACCCCAAAAAGAGAAAAGCACTGCTCGCCCCAAACAGGCCCAAACCAAGAAGTGAAAACCAGCGACCTGGGGGCGCCTGTCGCAAGGACCACGCCCTTAGCAGGAAGGTCAGAAGTAGAAACACCGAGACCAACAGCACGTCCGCTCCAAGGCTTATCCCCGACGACCATGGCTCGCCGGCGAGCCACAGTATGTTCAGGGGATAGAGCGAGAAGACGCCGGTCACCAGAATGGCCGCTCCAATCGGAGGGATGACCCGGTTGCTGAGAAGCCCGTAGGCAAGGCCGACCGACCACCCGGAGAAGAAATAGAAGGCCAGCGTTCCCAAAGATGACGGGCGGGAAAGCACGACTGCGTCGGCGATGCCTCCGGTCAAGGCGCAAATGAGGCCCAACCAAAGCGCGCCGGACCCAGCGTAGATCAATCTCTCTCTCATGTCCTTCCCTGGGCTCAGATAGCTTTTCGATTGCTTTCGCCGGCCGCGTGAGATGGTCTCAGGAGACCTGCTCGCTCTGATTCTGAAAGGAATCGGTGGTCTCCCGGGGGCATCGGCCCCAGTTCACAACCGCCAATGGCGACTCTTGACAGCTTCAGAACCGACAAGCCCACCGCAGAAAGCATGCGTCGAATCTGTCGGTTCTTGCCCTCATCGAGAATGATTCTAACGGATGGGCCTTCGGTTCTCACGCCGAGAAATTCGACTTGAGCCCCTCTCGTCATCTCGTTTCGGCCGATGTCCAGGCCACTGCGAAGAGCATTGAGTTGGGACTCGTCCGGAACGTGGTCAACCAGCACTTCGTAGGTCTTGGGCACGTGGCTCTCGGGGTTCGTCAGGGTCTCGCCCAGGCGGTGATCGTCGGTGAGGATCAGCAGACCCGAAGTGTCCTTGTCGAGTCGACCCACCGGAAACACGAATCGGTCGAGCCCGGGCAGCAGATCGTAGACGGTCCTGCGACCCTGGGGATCCGATCGTGTGGTCAGGTAACCGACGGGCTTGTGCAGGGCGATCACGATCGGCTGGCGTGATTCCGTCGCGACCTTTCCATCGACCGCGATCGAGTCGTGCTCCAGCGACACGCGAAGCGACGAGTCCTTCGAGACCCGGCCGTTGACCGTCACGCGGCCGGCTTCGATGCAGCCGAAAGCCTGGGTTCGCGAGCACAGACCGAGCTTCGAGAGGGCCCGGGGCAGACTGACCGCCCGCCGTGGCGGGCTAGGCCTGGGGTTCAGGGAGACTGTCTCCGAGGGCGAAGGTCATCTGTCCCTCGCAAACCACCACTCCGCCGACACGCGCGATGCCCCGAAACGATCCCATCTTCGCCCTCAGCCTCAACACGATGGCTTCAAGCTCAACGGTGTCGCCCGCGCGCACTGGGCGCCGGTAGCGCACGCGGTCGATTCCCATGAAGTAGACGAGGCGCGACCGGTTCTCGGCCTTCGACAAGACGAGCACCGCCCCCACTTGCGCCAGGGCCTCGGTGAGGATGGACGCGGGCAGCACAGGAATCCCGCCGGGGCCGGCGATGAAATACCGCTCGTCGGAGGTGACGTTCTTGATGCCCACGATCCTTTTGTCGGGCTCGAGGGCCACGATGCGATCGACAAAA
>JANMVV010000401.1:0-12929 GCA_031392925.1 Vicinamibacteria bacterium | reverse complement strand
TCCGCAAGCTCCACATGATTCTGCGCCCGATGTACGCAGAGCTCGGCATCAAGCCGCGGACCTATCGCGAGATCCTCTGGAAGTGGTTCGTGCTGAACAAAGCCCCCCACACCAACTGGGACCTGCCCGCGCCGACCACCTAACCCTCGCCGCGCAAGCCGCACGTCGGCCCGCGGGCCGCCACCCCACTACGTCATTGCGAGCCCATCAGGTCCTTCGGACGTGACGTTTTGCAGAAACCGAGCTCCGTCATCCCCGCCACCCCCTGAAGGGCGTAAGCGCCGGGGTCCACTTAAGCTACCAATCGCGCTGGTAGTGGCGGCCCGCGGGGCCAAGGACGGGGAGCCCCGCGGAGTAGTCCACGACGCGACATTCGGGGTCGTGCTGCGGCCAAAGCACCCGGGCGTTCCTTCACATCCGTGGGGCGCAGGTCGTCCTCAATGAATGGAGCGGAGCTACCGCTCCGCCGTTGTATTAGAGGAGGCTTGCGCCCCACTCCGTTCAGGAACGGTGCTTTGGCCTCCGCGACGCGTGGTCTGCGCGTCCAGGACCGTAGCGCGCCGTAAAGGCCGCGAGGCCCCGCTCCATCTCTATCGATCGAGGCGTCGCTTCCGCCTTCTGAACTAGGCGAGTGGACCAATTCGGGCGCGTCTCGGTGGGATCGGTCGGACTCTGGTGTTGGGGCGCACGGTGTCGCTTGTGCGAGCAACGAGCGGGGCCTCGCGCTTCGCTGGCGCGTCGCGGCCCTTGGCGCGCGGACCACGCGTTGCGGAGGCCGAAGCACCGTTCCCGAACGTAGGGGGCCGGCGCGAAGCCGGCCCTTGGGGTCCAAGCCTCCTCTGAGTCAACGGCGGAGCGGCAGCTCCGCTCCATTCATTGAGAACGACCTGCGGTCCCCGGATGTGAGGGAACGCCCGGGTGCTTTGGCCGCAGCATGACCACGCAGCGTCGCGTCGTGGACTACTCCGCGGGGCTCTCGGTCCTTGGCCCCGCGGGCCCCCACGACCAGGTCCGTGCTCCAGTAAGCAACCCACTCCCGTCATGACAGGGCCCACGTAAGTCCGTGCGGATTCTAAAAGTGCCCCAAATGGGCCGTTATCGTGTGGGTTTCTCAGCAGGAGCCCATCGAGATGTGAAGCGACGAAGCAAACCCCTCCGACCACTGCCAGGCTCGCGAGCCTGCAGGCCGGGTAGTGGGGGAAGGGGGTTGCTTCGTCGCGCCACCAACGGAGTGGCTCCTCGCAATGACGTAGTGTGGTGCGGACGGACAGCGCGGGGTTGGTAGCTGGGACCGACGTTCAGGGCTTCCAGGGTACTTGCGCTGATCGGTAGAAATTAATTCCCATGGCCTGCCACCTCGGCCCCTGTCCACCGAGGCGCACCCTGAAGTCGTCCCAGTCGCGCGCGGCCTGAGCGGACCAGCCGATTTCGGCGAGGGCGGCGAGGCGCGGGAAGGCCATCGATTCAACCTCGCGGATCGTGGCGAGGGTCTCCGTCCACAGGGGCGCTTCTACACCGAGGATGGAACCCTCGCTCACACCCTCCATGAGCGTCGCGGGATCCCACATGTAAGCGTCGCGCACTTCGATGCGTCCCGCCCAGAACAGGCCGAGGTAACTCGCGGGGTCGTATTGCATGTCGAGGTATGCGCGGTTCGCCGGCGACATGATGAGCTTCGATCCGCTCCGGGCGACGTTGCCGAGCGACAGGCCCGGCCTCCAGTGCTGGACCACCGAGGCGGGATGGAGGCCGGCCAGAGCGATCTCGTCCCACCCGATCATGCGTTTTCCGTGGCGCTCCACGATGTCCTGCGCGCGGTTGATGAACTGCGCGTATTCGGCCTCGCTCAGCTTCTTGACTTCGTCCCCGCCGACATGGATGTAGGGACCCGGGGTGAGCGCCGCGATCTCCCGAATCACGTCATCGATGAACACGTTGGTGAGTTCATCAGCGACACACAGACAGCTGAAGCCCACTTTGATGTCGGTGTACGGAGGCGGAGCCGCGCCATCGCAGTTGAGTTCGGGATAGGAAGAGAGCGCCGCGTTGGTGTGGCCGGGCATGTCGATCTCGGGAATGATGTCGATGAACCGCTCCCGCGCGTACGCCACGATCTCCTGGTATCGCTCCTGGGTGTAGAACCCGCCCAGCGTGCCGCCCACTTCGGTGCGACCGCCCATCGCGGTCAGGTTCGGCCAGCTCTTGATCTCGATGCGCCAGCCCTGGTCGTCCGAGAGATGGAGGTGCAGCCGGTTCATCTTGTGCAGGGCGAGGAGGTCGAGGTAGCGCTTCACGTCGTCCACGCTGAAGAAGTGCCGGGCCACGTCGAGCATGGCCCCCCGCCAAGTGAACCGGGGATGGTCTGCGATCTGAACGGGAGGAATGGCGATCGGCCGCGGCCTCGCGGCGCCGTGCTCGAGGATCGGGGGCAGGATCTGGCGCAGGGTCTGGACGCCGTAGAAGAGACCGGCGGGCGAGGACGCCTTCAGAGTGACGCCGGTCGGGGTGACGTTGAGGGCATAAGCCTCCTCACCCGCCGCGGTGTCACCATCGAGCGAGAGCACGATGCTCCCCTCGGGAATGGCGGCGCCCATTTGCGACACGGAAGGACCGGCAGGACCGACGGTGGTGAGGAGTCCGGCGAGGAACTCCGCCACGAACAGGGCCCGGGGATCGGGGGACTGGATGAAGATGGTCGTGGCGGGTGTCACCGGAAACGAAGCGCCTTCGCCGATGCGAACGGAGACGGGAAGGGGTACCAGAGCCGGGAAGGGGGATGGGGTTGCGGTCGGAGTTGGAGTCGCGGGTGGAGTTGGAGTCGCGGCCTGAGCTCGTGGACGCGGCGCGGGCTTTGGCTTCCCCGACGCGGTGCACGAGGTCAGCGTGGCCGCGACGATCAGAGCGGCGGCGAGGCTGGGGACAACGCGCGATCGGCGCAATTCGGCTGGGTATTCCATGGGTTCGAGGACTCCGGCTCCGACTTTACAGGCGAGTCTCCCCACGGGCGCGGGAATGCGTTCAGCCTCTCGGCCGGCGCAGGGCGAGGGCGGTCAGATCGTCCGCGGGCGGCGCGCCGGAGGCGAAGCGGTTCACGTCTCCGACCACCCGATCCACGCACTCGGCGGGCGAACTTGAAACCAACCCGCGCAGCAGCGCCTCGAGGCGCTCCACTCCATAGAAGGACTCGTCGGGCGCCTGGGCCTCGGTGATCCCATCGGTGTAGAGGAACAGGCCGTCACCCGGGAGGAGACGGAAGTCGGTGCTCGCGTAGGTCGCCTCCTCGAGCACACCCAGCGCCGGTGAATCCGCATTCTTCAGGCATTCCAGGACACCCGTCTCTCGCAGGACATAGGGAGGGTTGTGGCCGCCGTTCGCGCAGGTCACGGTTCCGGTGCCGAGGTCGAGCACGGCGATGAAGACAGTAACGAACATGGCACGTTCGTTGTCCCGGGCCAGTCCGCGATTCATGCGGGTGAGAACATCCGCGGGGCTCACCGCACCCTCCACGGAGGCGCGGAAGAGGGTGAGGGTGATGGCCATGAAGAGGGCCGATCCCATGCCCTTGCCCGACACATCGCCCACCGCGAACCACACCCGTCCGTCCTGCGCGAGTACGTCGTAGAAATCCCCGCCCACGCCGCGCGCGGGCTGGAGGGTGGCGTGCACCGAGACGCCCCGTCCGGGGAAAGCCCTGGGGAGCATCCCCATCTGAATGTCATGGGCGAGGCGCAGGCTCTCTTCGATGCGCTTGCTCTCCACTACCTCGGCCACCAGTCGCGCACGATCGATGGCGACTCCGGCGATGGAGGCGAAAGCGAGGAGCAGGGTCTCGTCCTCGGTCGAGAAAACCGCGCTGTCTCTCTTGTTGAGAAGCTGGATGACCCCGAGGAGCCGGCCATCACGGGAGAGCAGGGGGGCGCAGAGGATGTTGCGGGTGTGAAAACCGGTCTCCTTGTCGAACTTCGGGTTGAACCTCGGATCGGCGTAGGCGTCGGGCACATTCAGGAGGCTTAAGGTCTTGGCCACGTGGCCGGCGATGCCCACGCCGAGGTGAAGGAGGACGGCGTCCCGCTTGATCTGTCCGGAGAGATGGCTGCGCAGCACGGAGAGCTTCTCGTCGTGCATGAAGATGGTGCTGCGCTCCGCCTCCATGACTTCGGTGGCCTTGTCCAGGATCACCTTCAGAAGGGGATCGAGTTCCACGAGCACGGCCAGCGCCTTGGAAACCTCGAGCAGCGAGCCCAGGTCCCGGACGGCGCGCGCGTCCGGCGTTCCTCCTAAAGGCGTCACAAGGAAAGCCGGGACAGGCCTTGCTCCACCGAGGCTTCCACCGCGAACAGGGCGGTGAAGCCGGCGAGGTCGAATACCTGCCGGACCGACGCCCCCATCGAGCAGAGCACCAGGCGCCCTCCCGCTTCCTTCACCTTGCGCGCGAGCATCAGAAAGACCCGGAGGCCGGCGCTGCTGATGTATTCGACGCCGGAGAGGTCGACCAGCAACCGAGCCTCGCGGGCGTGCCCGAGCACGGAAGTCTCGAGGGCGCTCGAGGTGTTGGAGTCCACCCGGCCCTTCGGAGCCACGATGAAAATCGCTTCTCGACGCTCTTCCCGGATGTCCATGCTCAACCCTTGATTATCCCCTTCTTGAGGCGCAATCGGTTCGCGCCGTCGCGACGCTCGTAGTTCACGCTGTCCATGAGTTGCTTGACCAGGTAGATGCCCAGCCCGCCAACCGGTCGAGCTTCCAGCACGGCCTGGGTGTCCGGATCGGCGCACGCCAGGGGATCGAAGGGAATGCCGTCGTCCACGATGAGAACGTCCAGCGCGCCTTCCGAGATCTCGAAGCGGACTTCGATGTGCCCGGCCTGTCCGGATGAAAAGCCGGAGCGAACGGTGTTGGACAGAAGCTCATCGAGCGCGACCTGCATGGCCTGGGCCACGGGCAGGGCGACGCCGTGGGCTGCGCTGAAAGCGTCGAAGGCCCCCGTGGCCTGCCGCACCCCCTGGGCGGTGGCGGAGACGCTCAAACTCGTCGCGGTCATGGGGTCAGGCGGTCTCCTTGGACTTGTCCCGGATGGAAGAGCCGGGCGGGGCCCGCTTGACTCGCGTGCTGTCCACTGTCATATTGCCTTCATCCGGCTGTCGCTGGACGTTTTGTTTCAAAGAAAAACTTACCACGGGTGGAACTACGCCCTGCCCGCGGACATGGAGGGTGAACATGGCCAGCAAGAACGCGATCACGGTCGGAGCAGGAGTGGCGGTCATCGCCGCCGCGGCCATCGGGTACTTCGTCGTCAACGGTTTCCCGCCCGGTGAGCAGGGAGCCGCGGGGACCATCGGAGCCGCGGCCCGTTATCAGGCGCCACAGGTCGGCGCGGGCGATGTCCAGACCGCTGACCCCGCGGTTCAGGAATTCCTGCAGAGCGAGACCTTCGACCGCTTGAGCAAGGACAAAGTGCTCCAGGCGGCGTTCGCCAATCCTGCGGTTCGCGATGCGCTCGGCAAGCCCGGTGTCTTCGAGGCCCTCGGGAGGCCCGGCGTCTTCGAGGCCCTCAGCAAGCCCGGCGTCTTCGAGGCCCTCAGCAAGCCGGCCGCGTTCGAGGCCCTCAGCAGGCCCGGCGTCTTCGAGGCCCTCAGCAAGCCCGGCGTATTCGAGGCCTTGAGCCGGCCCGGAGTTCTCGAGGCTCTTGGCAAGCCGAAGGCCTTCGAGGCCCTCGGACTCGCCTATGGAGATTCGACGGGCGATGGCTCTGCCATGGCCGCCCTCAGCAAGCCCGGCGTGAGAGAGGCCCTCGGCAAACCCGGCGTCTTCGAAGCGCTTGGCAAAGCCGGCGTGCTCCAGGCCCTCAGCAAGGCGGGAATCTTCGAAGCTCTGGGCAGGCCCGGCGTCTTCGAAGCGCTCAGCAAAGCCGGCGCCTTCGAGGCGCTCAGCAAGCCTCGCGTCTTCGAAGCGCTCAGCCGGCCCGCGGTTTTCGAAGCGCTGAGCCGGCCCGGGGTGTTCGAGGCCCTGAGCAGGCCGGGAATCCTCGAAGCGCTCTCGCGACCCGCGGTCTTTGAGGCCTTAAGCAAGGCGCAGGCCCGCGAACAGTAGCCTCACGCGAACGGTACTTCGCTTCCAGGTCGCCCTGGTCGGGCCTTCTGTTCGTCTTCTCTAGCCACGATGATCAGCTGGATTCGCGCGGTGGTGTTTCTGGCTCTTCTGGGCGGCACGGTGTCCGCCTTCGCGCAGCTGAAGACGATCGAGACCGAAAAACTCCGCATCGTGTATCCGGGCGGGGCCGAGTCTTTTCTGATCCCCTACCTCGGGCGGGCGTTCCAGAACTCGATGGCGTTCCAGCGCCGCATCTTCAACTTCGACCCGAAGGAGAAGGTCAACCTCCTTCTCGTCGACTTTTCCGACAGCGGCAACGCGAGTGCGGGCAGCGTGCCCCACGACGGGATGACGTTCTACCTCGCCCCCGCGAGCTACGCGTTCGAGACGTTCTCCTCGAACGAGCGCATGAACACCTACATGAACCATGAGCTCATCCACGTCTCCACCATGGACGAGGGCAGGGGAAGCGAGAGGTTCTTCCGGGGGCTCTTCGGCGGAAAGGTGGTCCCGGTCGCCGAGCATCCGGAAAGCATCCTCTACTTCTTTCTGACCTCTCCGCGGGTCGCGGTGCCCCGTTGGTACCTCGAAGGCAGCGCCGTGTTCTTCGAGACCTTCATGGCCGGCGGCATCGGTCGCGCGCAGGGCGGGTACGACGAGATGGTGTTCCGCGCGATGGTGAAAGACTCGAGCCGCTTCTACGATCCCCTCGGCCTGGTCTCGGAAGGCACCAAGATCGACTTTCAGTTGTCGGCGAACGCGTATCTGTACGGCACGCGCTTCGTGTCCTGGCTTGCCTATCAGTATGCGCCGGAGAAGGTCATCGAGTGGGTGTCGCGAAAGGAGGGCAGCAAGGCCTACTACGCGCTCCAGTTCCGCCACGTGTTCGGGAAATCAATCGATGAGGCCTGGAAGGACTGGATCGCCTTCGAACGGGGCTTCCAGACCCAGAACCTGGGGAACATCAGGCGCTACCCGATCACCCCTTACACCGATCTGTCGAAGCGCGCCCTCGGGTCCGTGTCCCGGGCCTGGTTCGATCCAGACACCCGGCGGATCTACGGCGCCTTCAATTACCCGGGTGTGGTCGGCCACGTCGGGTCCATCTCCCTGGACGACGGTTCGGTGGAGCGGCTCAAGGACGTCAAGGGCCCGGTGCTCTACACCGTCACCTCCCTGGCCTTCGACCCGAAGACGAAAACCGTCTTCTACACCACCGACAACAACGCGTTTCGAGACATCGTGGCCCTCGATACCGCGACGAAGCGCACGCGCGTGCTGCTCAAGGACGCGCGCATCGGCGACCTCGCGTTCAACCAGGCGGATCGTTCCCTGTGGGGCATAAGGCATCACAACGGCATCTGCACCATCGTCCGCATCGCCGCCCCGTGGACGGAGTGGACCCAGGTGAAATCGTGGCCCTACGGCCCGGTGGTGTACGACCTCGATGTGTCGCCCGATGGATCGAGGGTCTCGGCTTCGGTCGGCGAGGTGACGGGTCAGCACTCCCTTCAGGTCTTCTCCACCGAGGCGCTCCTCAAGGGCGACAACACACCCGCGGTAAAGCACGACTTCGGAGCCGCCATTCCCTCGAACTTCGTCTTCTCCCAGGACAACCGGTATCTGTATGGCAGTTCGTACTACACGGGGGCATCGAACATCTTCCGGCTCGAACTCGCGACCGGCAAGGTCGACGCCATGAGCAACGCCGAGACGGGTTTCTTCCGGCCCATTCCCATCGGCGGCGATTCGATGATCGTGTTCCGGTACACCGGGGAAGGCTTCGTGCCCGCTCGCATCGAGGCGAAGCCGCTCGAGAACATCAACGCCATCACCTTCCTCGGGCAACAACTGGTCGAGAAGCATCCGGAGCTCAAGGACTGGAACGTTGGATCCGTGGCCTCGCGGTCGTTCGAACCCATCAAGGGAGGCGAGCACTCCTACGATTCCATCGGGAGTATGCGGCTCGAATCCGCCTATCCGGTGATCGAGGGGTATCGCGACTTCGCCGCGGCTGGCTACACCTTCAACTTCTCCGATCCGGTCACCCTCAATCGCGCCATGCTGTCCGCGTCCTACACCCCGGCTTCCGGCCTGCCTTCGAACGAACGGCTCCACCTGGGTCTCAAGTTCCAGCGTTACGACTGGACTGGCCGGTTCAAATGGAATGGCGCAGATTTCTACGATCTCGCCGGTCCCACGAAGACGAGCCGCAAGGGCTACGCGGTCGGGCTCGGGCACAAGAAGTCGCTTCTGTGGGACGACCCACGCGACCTGACCCTCGACATGAACGCCGACTTCTTCGGCAAGCTCGACACCCTGCCCGGCTTCCAGAACGTGGCCAGCAAATCGGACACCATCGCTTCGCTCAATGCCCGGCTCTCGTACACCAACCTGCGCGGATCGCTCGGCAAGGTCGACTTCGAGAAGGGCGTCCGCTGGGATCTCTTCGCTGGACTGGACCGGGCCTCGGGGCAGACCTTCCCCAAACTCCTGGGGAGCTTCGATATCGGCCGCCCCCTGCCCCTCGGTCACGCTTCCTTCTTTCTGCGCTCGGCCGCGGGCTACGCCTGGGGCGATGAAACCAACCCGCTCGCCGGCTACTACCTGGGCGGATTCGGCAACAACTGGGTCGACCACAGCGACGAGAAGAGGTACCGCAAGTGGTACGCGTTCCCCGGCGTCGCACTGAACGAACTCGCGGGACGCAGCTTTCTCCGCACCATGGCCGAATTGAACCTGCCCCCCCTTCGCTTCGCCCACGCGGGCACCGCGGGCTTCTACGCGAGCTGGATCCGGCCCGCGCTCTTCGCGAGCGTCGCCCTCACCGACCCGGATCGCGCGTCGACCCGTCGCACGGTCTGGAACACCGGCGCGCAGTTCGATCTTTCCATCACCACTCTTTCCGCCCTGGATCTGACCCTGTCCTTCGGGCAAGCAGTGTCCTTCGAGCAGGGTCGGAAGGCGCGCTACGAGACGATGGTGTCCCTGAAAGTGCTTCGGTAGGCTTGATCCGCCGATGCGTGTAGTCGTCGCCCTGCTCCCCGTCCTGCTGTTCCTGGGATCGCTGATCCTCCTCGACAGCTTCAAGCTCGTGCGCCTGCGCGCGGTACTGCAGGCCATCGCCGCCGGCGCGGCGGTGGCCTTCGTGGGAGCCGCGGTGAATGGAGTGTTGCTCAACCGCCTCGGACTCGATCTCGTCGCCTATTCCCGCTACGTCGCTCCCTGGGTAGAGGAACTGCTGAAGGCCGCGTGGGTCTGCTTCCTGATCCGTCGCCAGCGCGTGGGGTTTCTCGTCGACGCCGCGATCCTGGGGTTCGCGGTCGGAGCGGGCTTCGCTCTGGTCGAGAACGTGGACTATCTCGGACACATCGAATCGGCCGGACTCTCGCTGTGGTTCGCGCGGGGCTGCGGCACGGCGATTCTCCACGGCGCCACCACGGCGACGGTGGCGGTGCTGTCCAAGAGCTTCCATGACCGGCGTCCGGGACTGATGGCCTTTCTCCCCGGACTCGCGGTGGCTGCCTTCGTCCACTCTCTCTTCAACCACTTCGTCCTGCCTCCAATCATTTCCGCGCTGGTGCTTCTCGCGACCCTTCCCCTGCTGCTTCTCCTCGTGTTCGACCGCAGCGAAAAGGCGACCCGGGCCTGGCTCTCGGGTGAATTCGACGGTGAGCTACAGATGCTTCAGGAGATCCTCACCGGCACGGTGGCTCACACACGAACCGGCGCGTACCTCGAGTCCCTCAAGAGCCGGTTCGAAGGCACCGTGCTCGCCGACATGCTCTGCCTCCTTCAGATCCAGCTCGAGTTGAAGATCCGGGCCAAGGGAATCCTCATGGCCCGGGAAGCCGGGATCGATCTGCCGGTGGGTCAGGACGTGCGGGACAATCTGAGGGAGCTGAAATACCTTCAGGGCCAGATCGGGCGCACCGGGCTTATCGCGATGAGGCCCATCCTCAGTCTCAACAGCCGTGACGTCTGGCAACTCTCCATGATGGAGGAAGCGGGCCGGGCGGGCGGCGCGCCTTCATAGGCGGCAGGTTCGGCCTTCTTCATCGCACCGAACGGCCGAAGACGCACCGGCCCGGCGTTCCGTCGCTACAATTCGTCCATGAAGAGACACTTCTTCCGTGCGACGATCCTGGGCGGCGTGCTGACGTTGTTCCTCACGGGCCTGACTCCGTCCACGAAGGCCGCGGGGCCGGTGGATGCGGCGACCTATTCGGGACTTCGTTGGCGATCCATCGGTCCCTTCAGGTCCGGTCGCGTGAACGGCGTCACGGGCGTGCCCGGACAACCGAGCGTCTTCTACATGGGCTCGGTGGGCGGCGGAGTGTGGAAGACCGCGAATGCGGGCCGCACGTGGTTCCCCATCTTCGACTCGCAGCCCATCGGCTCGATCGGCGCCATCGCGGTAGCGCCTTCGAAGACGGATGTGGTCTACGTCGGCACGGGCGAGGCGGACATGCGTTCGCAGATCTCCTACGGCAACGGCATGTACAAGTCGACTGACGCCGGCCAGACCTGGACCCACATCGGTCTCGACGACACGCGGCAGATCGGCAGGGTGCTCGTCGATCCACGCGATCCGAACGTGGTATTCGTCGCCGCGCTCGGTCACGTGTACGGCGCCAATCCCGATCGCGGCGTCTACCGCTCGCGCGATGGCGGGACCACGTGGCAGAAGGTTCTCTTCAAGAGCGACGACGTGGGCGCCATTGACCTCGCCTTCGATCCCGCGAATCCGCAGATCCTCTACGCCTCGCTGTGGAACACCCGGCGTCCACCCTGGAGCGTGTACCCGCCTTCTTACGGCCCGGGCAGCGGGCTCTACAAGTCGGTCGATGGAGGCAGCACATGGAAGCAGATCACCGCCGGCCTTCCCACCGAAGGCCTCGGCCGCATCGGAATCGCAGTGGCGCGCACGAATGCCAGGCGCGTGTACGCGATTGTCGACGCGAAGGACGGCGGCCTCTATCGATCGGATGACGCCGGCGCCACCTTCACTAAAGCGTCGAACGACAGCCGCATCTGGGGCCGTGGCTGGTACTTCGGAAAGGTCGTGGTCGATCCGAAGAACGCCGATCTCCTCTACGTCTCGAACACCGGCGTCTACCGCTCGCGTGACGGAGGCAAGACCTTCGGCGAGCCTTTCAAGGGGTCTCCGGGCGGCGACGACTATCACCAGCTCTGGATCTATCCCGACGACGGAAACCGGATGGTCCTCGGCGGCGATCAGGGCGCGGTCATCAGCGTCGACGGCCTCGCCGATCATCCGACCTGGACGTCGTGGCTCAACCAGTCGATCGCTCAGATCTACCGCGTCGCTCCCGACTACAACGTTCCCTACTGGGTGACCGGCGCTCAGCAGGACAGTGGTGCGGTGCGCGTGAGGTCGCGCGGCAAGTTCGCGAACATCACCATGCGGGACTGGGAGCCCTTGTGCGCGGGCGGCGAGAGCGGCTACACGGCGCCCGACCCGCTTCACCCCGCAATTGTCTTCGGCGGCACGGTCGAGTGGTGCAACGTGGAGACCGGCGAACGGAAGAACGTGACTCCCGAGGTCAACCTCCCCGCGCCCGCGCGGCACACCTGGACCAATCCGCTGGTCTTCTCCGAAGCCGATCCCCGCGCCCTCTATTTCGGGAACCAGTACGTCTTCAAGACCGCCAACGGCGGCGAAACCTGGACGCGCCTGGGCGAGGATCTGACCCGTCCCAATCCCGTCGATCCTCCCAATCTCGACGCCGCCACCGCCGCGGACGCCGATCCGAAGCGCGGAAAGGGCGGTGTCGTCTACGCAATCTCACCCTCGCCCCTGGTGGCCCCCCTGCTCTGGATCGGAACGGATGACGGCCTGATCAAGCGCACCACCGACGACGGCAAGACCTGGGAGGACGTGACCCCCAAGGAACTGACGCCCTGGAGCAAGGTGGTGATGATCGAGGCCTCACACTTCGATCCGAACGAGGCGTATGCGGCGATCGATCGCCATCGGCTGACCGACAACGAGCCCTACATCTATCGGACGAAGGACGCGGGCAGGACCTGGCAGAAGATCACCACCGGCCTCCCCGCGGGCGTGTACCTCCAGACCGTCAAGGAGGATCCGAAGAGGCAAGGGCTCCTCGTGGCCGGCACCGAGCTCGGGGTGTTCGTGTCTTTCAACGACGGCGACAACTGGCAATCGCTGCAACTCAACTTGCCGCCGACTTCGAACCGCGACGTCGCGTTCAAGGACAACGACCTCATCGTGGCCACGCACGGACGCGGCTTCTGGATCCTCGACGACATCTCCGCGTTGAGGCAGGTCGCCGAGGTCAAGAGCGACACGCATCTTTTCGCGCCCGGGGACGCCATCCTGTTCCCACCGCCGACCGACGACGGCACGCCCACCCAGAAGGACGAGGCGTGGGCCGAGAATCCGCCCACCGGCGCGATCATCGACTACTACCTCAAGGTCGCGGCTACCGCCCCGGTAACCCTGGAGATCCTCAACGCCGCGGGTATGGTGGTCCGTCGCTATTCCTCGGGCGAACCCGTCCCGCCCGTCGACGTGAGCAAGCTCGCCACCACCGCGATCTGGCAACGTCCGCAGGCGTCGCTCGCGAGCGATGCCGGGATGCATCGCTTCGTTTGGGACTTCCGCCCACAGCCGGCGCCCGCGGGCACGAGCCGGCCCGGCGGCGGTGGCGGTGGTCGAGGCGGAGCCGCCCCTGTCCCGCCCGGGCGCTACACCGTCCGCCTGACTGCGAATGGCGCAAGCATCACGCAACCGCTCACGGTCAGGCCTGATCCGCGAAGCCGCTAACCGCGGCGATATCGGAGGTTCCATG
>JANMVV010000391.1:0-1735 GCA_031392925.1 Vicinamibacteria bacterium | reverse complement strand
GCTACCGACAACGATCTCGTCTTCTTCAGCCAGGTCTTCTTCAACTCCGGCTTCGCGGTCCGCGAATTCGAGGCCATCGTGGACGCGGCAACTCCTTCCGCCATGGTCGTGATCGACGGTTACCACGCCTTCTTCGCGATCCCGACGAGCCTCCGCAAGGTGGCGGACCGGGCGTTCTTCCTGGCCGGCGGTTACAAGTACGCGCAGAGCGGCGAGGGCGTCTGCTTCCTGAGCGTGCCGCGCGGCTTCCATCGCCTTCCCAGGAACACCGGATGGTTCGCGGGCTTTGGATCGCTCGAGGGCGGCGAGTTCGATCGGGTTCCCTTCTCGAACGACGGCTTCCGCTTCATGGGCGCCACCTTCGACCCCGTGGGCCTGTACCGCTTCAACGCGGTGGCGCGGCTCTTCGAATCGGAGGGCCTCACCATCGCCGCAATCGACCATCACGTGAAGTCGCTTCAACGCCTCTTCCTCGATCGACTGGGCCACCGCAAGGACGGCTCGATTTCCGCCGAAGACCTGATCGCGCCCGGCGACGGTATTTCCGGACTCGGCCACTTCCTGACCTTCAGGCGGATCGATGCCGGAGCAATCGCGGATCGGCTCGCCTCGAAGCACGTGATCGTGGACCATCGCGGCGATCGCCTGCGCTTCGGCTTCGGCATGTACCAGGACGCAGCCGATGTCGAAGCCCTTCTCACTCACCTTTGACCTGGAGATTTCACATGACGGCAAGACCGAAGATTCTGGTATTCGCGGGGAGCGCCCGTGAGGCATCCCTCAACAAGAAGCTCGCCCGCGCGGCCAGCAAGGCGATCGACGAAAACGGCGGCGAAGCGATCTTCATCGACCTGCGCGATTACCCGATGCCCATCTACGAAGGCGACCTCGAGGCCCGCGAAGGCATGCCGCCCTTCGCGCGGAAACTTCGGGAGCTCTTCGTGTCGCATCCCGCGTTCCTCATCGTCTCCCCCGAGAACAACGGCACCATCCCGTCGCTGCTGAAGAACGCCATCGACTGGCTGAGCCGCGATGTCGACGGGCGCAGCGGCTTGGAACCATACCGGGGCAAGGTCATCGCCCTCATGTCCGCTTCCCCCGGCGCCTTCGGCGGCGTGGTCTGCCTCACCCACCTACGCTACTCGCTGAGCAAGCTCCTCGCCCACGTGATCCCCGACCAGTTCCCCCTCCCCAAGGCCGATCAGGCCTTCGCCGAGGACGGATCCCTCACCCAAGCCTGGCAGCAGAAGGCGCTCCAGACCGTGCTCCGCCAGTTGATCGAGACAACGACCCGACTCGCAACCTAGCGCCGGCACGCGGAAGTGTCGGCGCGCAGGAGTTGGCGGCGAGCGGGAGTGGCGGCACGCGAGAGTGGCGGCGAGCGGAGTGGCGGCAGGCGAGAGGGGCGGCGAGCGGGAGTGGCGGCAGGCGAGAGGGGCGGCGTGCGGGAGTGGCGGACAGGCGAGAGGGGCGGCGAGCATCGTCATTGCGAGGGCCCACTCCGTTTGTGGCGGCCCGAAGCAATCCCGCGTCCGGCACGATCTACATCGATTCGCTCAAGGAAAACTGCCGGCACGCCGCGAACCCGTTTGACGCCGCAGGCGTGGAGAGGTTGTAATCCCTTGGTGGGTGAGAACTTTGACTACGCGCACTGACGACAGGCAGGCTATTCGCCTGCGGCCTTTATCGAATTATCTCTCGCGAGTTATTTCCGCCTCGCGGGATACTAAGTGTT
>JANMVV010000127.1:0-12086 GCA_031392925.1 Vicinamibacteria bacterium | reverse complement strand
GGCGCCATCATCGCCCTCGCGGTCGCCTTCGCTCTGCTCGGTCCGCTCTTCGAAAAGCTCTCGCAGAAGGTGGAGGAACTGTCCGGCCTCACCGTGTGCGGATCGAAGGGGCTCCACTGGGAACTGGTGCAGTCGGTGAAGACCGCCGCCTACTTTGCCTTGAGCGCGCCCGTCGCCATTCTTCTGGGACTGATTCCGTTTCTTGGACCGATCCTGTCGCTCGCCTTCACCGGGCATCGGGTGGCCTTCCAGAGCACGGACTCGGTTCTGCTGCGCCGCGGCATGAATTTTCTCGAGCGACAGGCGTTTCACCACCGGTTCCGGCCCGAGACGCTTGGCTTCGGCGTGGCCTCCGTCCTGCTTTTCCCCATCTTGACCGTGCTCGCGGTTCCCGTGTTCGTCGTGGCCGCGACCCGCCTGGTCAATGATCTCGAAGCGGTGCGGGATACGCCTTCGGAGGAGGAGACCGCGGCCATCATCGCCGCCGAGGAGATGACCGCTGCCTCGAGGCCCCCTATCGCCGGACGTTGAACGCCACCGTGATGGTGATCAGGAATTCGGTGGGCACGCCGTTCAAGAGGAGCGGCTCGTAGCGCCGACTGCGCACCGAAGCGAGGGCCGCTTCGTCGAACAGAGTGTGGCCCTCTCTGATCCTGACCTCTCGGACCCGGCCGTCCTGTCCGACGCGCGCCTCGAGGACAACCTTCCCCCCGACACCCGCGGCCTGGGCGATGGGAGGGTACTGCGGGGCGCGGCCCTCGATGAGGCGGGGCTCCTTGACGAGACCACCGATGTGAACCAGGACCGGACCCGGATCGGCGATTGCCTCA
Organism: Vicinamibacteria bacterium; assembly: GCA_031392925.1. GTDB lineage: Bacteria > Acidobacteriota > Vicinamibacteria > Fen-336 > JAGNNV01 > JAGNNV01. The sequence continues at coordinate 11,256 of JANMVV010000127.1, read as the reverse complement.
AGTCCCGGACCGCAAAGAGAACCGAGCGGACAGTCGCCAGGGGCGGCGTCGGTCCGGCCCGGATCGAAGTCTCCGATCTCGGTGAGTCGGCCAGGTTCCACACCGACGTCGAGGACGTTGTTGCGACTCAGGGCATCGGGGGCCTGCGTCGGTGTTGTCGGGGTCACCGCGGCGGTGTGCGCCGATCGGGTGTCGCGGGAACGGCTCGGCGCGGGCCGAACCGGCCTGGGTGCCGGCGGCAGGGTCACCGTGATTGGCCGGAACAGGGGTGTCGCGATCGCGCGCAGCACCTCCGGCGGGTTCGTCGACTGAAGGAGGGGGAGGAACACCAGCGTCGAGATCCCCACGGTGTGGAGCAGCAGCGACACGCTGGCGCCTTTCGCCGGGGCTTCGCTTCGGAGGGCATGGGTGGCCTCCACGCCGCGCAGATCGAGTGAGAGTGTGCTCATACGGAACCTCCCCGCTTCTTCAGGCTCGCGCTGGTGCGGGCCTTTGATCTCAAGACGCGCGAATGGGGGTTCTTGTTGTGGGATTCGTACCGGAGTTGTCGGGTATCCTTTCGCCGGCGATGGAGTCCGCCATAACCGCCTCGGCGAGGCTGATGACTCCTACAGTACGCTTGCCGACACTGTAGGAATGACTTCTTGACCCAGCCCTCTTCGAACGCTCCGGCCGCGACACCTTTCGCTCCCTGGTTGAATCGCACGACCCTCGGAGTTTCCCTCGCGAGCCTGCTCTCCGATGTCTCGCACGAGATGGCGACGGCGGTGCTTCCCGCTTTCCTCCTGAGCCTCGGCGCCGGACCGGCGGCTCTCGGGATCATCGAGGGCAGCGCCGACGGTCTCTCCGCGCTGGCGAAGCTCTGGGGCGGAGTGGCGGCCGACCGCGTGCGGCGGAGAAAGCCGCTCGCCTCGATCGGCTACTTCATCACCGGTATCGGCACCGCCGCCATCGGCGTTTGCACCAACGCAGGGCAGGTGATGCTGTGTCGGGTGGTGGCCTGGATCGGCCGCGGCAGCCGTGGTCCGGCCCGCGATGTGCTCATGGCGGAAGGCTCGCCCCTGGAAGCGCACGGCCGGGCGTTCGGCCTCGAGCGCTCGGCCGATGCCACGGGCGCGGTGCTCGGCCCTCTTCTCGCCATGTTCCTCCTCGCTCAAGGCGTGGCACCCCGACACCTCTTGCTCGTCTCAGTGGTGCCCGGGACCCTGGCCTTTCTCGCCATCGCTTTCCTCGTAGTGGAAGGGCCCCACGTCCCGCGACGGGCGCAGTTCAGCCTGTTCGGCGAACTCGAGGGCGCCGGCCGGCCGTTTCGCCGCTACCTGTCCGGCATCCTGATCTTCGGCTGCGGCGACTTCTCGCGCACGCTACTGATCCTCTATGCGACGCAGCACATGACGGGGTCGCTTTTCTCCCTCCAGGGCGCCGAAGCCGCGGTGGCGCTCTATGTCCTTCACAATGCCATCAGCGCGCTCGCCGCGTTTCCGGTGGGTGCTTTGGCCGATCGGATCGGTCACCGGCGCGTGATCATCAGCGGCTACCTCTTCGCGGCGGCGACCACCCTCGGCTTTGCCATGGCGCCGCCCTCGCCCGGATGGCTCATCCTCCTGTTCATCTGCTCGGGCATCTACATCGCGGCCGAGGAAGTGGCGGAAAAGGCGTACGCCGCGAGTCTGCTGCCCGCCGACCGTCGAGGCACGGGCCTGGGTCTGCTCGCGGCCACCAACGGCATCGGCGACATGGTTTCGAGCGCCCTCGTGGGAACCCTGTGGGGACTCTTCCCCGAGCAGGCCTGGGGCTTCGGCATCGCCGCCGCCCTCCAACTCGCGGGTGCGTCGCGGATCTTCTTCGCAGGGTGAATCACGATCAAAGGAGAGTGAGAGTCATGGAACGATTTCTCTGGATTTGTATCGCGGGAGCGCTCGGCACGGGCACGCGCTATCTGATCGGCATCTGGGCCGGCCAGAAGCTCGGAACCGTGTTCCCCTACGGCACCTTCATCGTCAATCTGACCGGTTGCTTCCTCGTCGCCGCGGTGATTCAGATGGCGCTCAACATGGCGGCGTTCCCGCCCACCCTCCGCCTGGCCCTCACCACCGGCTTCATGGGCGGGCTCACCACCTACTCGAGCTTCGCGTACGAGACCACGCGGCTCGCGCAGGACGGCGCCATCGGGGCGGCGTTCCTGAACTTCGGTCTCACCACCGTGGCCTGCTTCGGCGCGGTGCTCCTGGGCCTGGCGGTCGCGCAGCGCCTGACCGGGGTCTAAGGGAGGATCACCGTTGCGGATCGAAGTGGTGGACGATGCCGAGCACCGGTCCGGGTGCTTCGGTACGCGGCCGCTCAAGGAACGCCCGGGTGACGCTCAGAATCCGCCCGGCGCCTTTGATCCGCGTTATTCGAAGCTCAAGGTCAGGGTCTTGCCCGCAAGGGCCAGCAACCGGCGGCTTTCTCCCGCGCGGACCTTCACCTTCCGTGATTCGATCAGCTCGGTGGGGCCCGATCGGATCTCGATACGGATCACATGCTCGCCCGGCGGGATCAAGAGGTCGGTTCCGAATCGGCCGTCGTAACCCGCGAGCACGCCCATCACCTTCCTCGGCATGCCGCTGATGTTGTTCGCGAAGACCACGCGGTCATCGACCTTGATGCGGAGGGTTCCGCTCGCGAACGGGTGACGGAGGTCGAGGCTCACCCTGCCCGCGCGGCCGGAGGCTTCGACCGACAGCGGCTGCAAGGAAGGCTCAGCGGTCGGAGTCTTGGTGGGGATGGGTGTCGGTCCCGGGGGCTTCGCCGCGGGTGTGGGAGTCGTCGCCTTGACCGCGGTGCCTTCAGAAGCCGGCGCGTCGGCGTTCTTCGTCCGTTGCTGGATCAAGAGCACCACGCCCACGCCAAAAACCACGCCCAGCACCACCGCGACCGCGAGCCGGATCGGGCCGTGCTTCGGAGGCTCGGCCACCAGGTAGACCTCGTCGCTCCGCGGCGTCGAGTGGACGATTTTCGGAAGGGTGGCGGGGCGCTTCAGATTCTGGCTCCCGCTTAGGGCCACGGTGTCCAAAGGACCGAGCTGGGTGGCGTGGACGGGCGGTCTTCCCTTGAGGACGCACTCCAGGTCGCCTGCCAGGTGCGCGGCGGAATCGTATCGGGCCTCGCGGGACTTGCGCAGAGCGCGGCCGATCACCGCGTCGAGCGTCCGCGGGACCTTGGCCAGGCTGGAGGCGGGCTTGGGCTCGTCGCGCAGGATCCTGGTCAGCGTCGTCGCCATGGTGGGGCCCTCGAAGGGCCGGACGTTGGTGACGAGCTCGTAGAGAACGGCGCCCAGGGAGAAGATGTCGGAGCGGCCGTCTACGTCCTCGCCCTGGGCCTGCTCCGGCGACATATAGGCGGGAGTGCCGAACACCTGCCCCGCGACCGTGAGCTGAGCGGCGCTCGCCTTGGCGATGCCGAAGTCCATGACCTTGGGCTCGCCGGAGGCGCTGATCATGATGTTCGCGGGCTTGATGTCGCGATGGACGATGTGGTGGGAGTGGGCCGTCTGCAGCGCGCGCGCCACTTTCACGATGATCATCGCGGCCTCTTCCCAGGGCATGGGTCCGCGCGCGAGGGCGGAAGCGAGGGTCTCGCCGCGCACGTACTCAAGGGCCATGAAGAGCAGGCCGGTTTCGAAATCCCGTCCCACGTCGTACACCGCGACCACGTGTTGATCGTCCAGGGTCGCCGAGATCCGGGCCTCGGAGAGGAAGCGCTGTTCGAAGGACTCGCGCTCGTGGGGAGCGATCGCTTCCATGGTGCCGAAGGTCTTGAGCGCGACCGTCCGCCCGAGGGTGGTGTCGCGGGCCTGGTAAACGACGCCCATCGTTCCGCGCCCGAGTTCGCGCTCTATTCGGTATCGACCGATCTGGGTTGGAGGTTGCGTGCTCATCGATAACCGTGTGGGCGCGGAGAAACGTAGGATACCGCGATGCTGCTCCTATCCCTTGTCCTGGCCGCGCAGGCCTCGGCCGGTCCGGCCCCGATTCAGGCTTCCGGGGCCGAGGCGAAAGCGTCGCTCCATGCTCCCTTCACCGTACTCCTCCGGGACAATGTGCGGAACGATCTCGTCGACTACGACGCGTTCGCGAAGGCGCAGGAATTCCAGCAGTACCTGCACAACCTCGACGCCGCCCGCCTCGAGTCCATGTCGAAGGACGAGCGCCTGGCCTTCTGGATCAATGCCTACAACGCTTACACCATTCAGCTCATCAACCAGCACAAGGAGCGCGAGTCGATCCGCAACATCAACATGTTCCTGGGCGTGCTGAGAGGCAAGAGACCCTGGAAGGAGGAGATCGTGCGCGGGGCCGGTCGTTTCCTCAGTCTCGACGAGGTTTTGAACAAGATCATCCGCGTCGAGTTCAAGGAGCCGAGGATCCACATGGCTCTGGTGGGCGCCGCCATCTCGTCCCCGCCTCTTCGGGGCGAGGCCTACGAGGGCTCGAAGCTCGAACAGCAGCTCGACGACCAGACCCGCACTTTCCTCCGCGAGCGGCAGACCGCGAATCGCCTCGACCTCGGGAACTCCATCCTCAATCTATCTCCCATCTTCGACTGGAATCGCGCCGACTTCGGCAAGACCAATGAGGCCATCATCAGGTTCGTGGCCCCGTATTTCAATGGAAGAGGGGAGAAGGCGGCCTTCGCGGCCTCGCGCCTGACCCTCGAGTTCACCGATTTCGACTGGGCGCTCAACATCCAGAAACCACGGGAGACGCAGTAACCTCCGCCTCCCGTCGATGACCAGCTTCTTTCGTTCCGCGAAATTTCCGATCTTCCTGATCGTCTTCGTCGATGTCATAGGCCTCGGCATCACCATCCCGGTTCTGCCCGTCTATGCCGAGGGCTACTTCAAGCTCTCCGGACTCCAGATCGCGGGCCTCACGAGCATGTTCTTCGCCGCTCAGTTCGTGGGCGCTCCCATCCTGGGCCGGCTTTCCGATCGGATCGGCCGACGCCCGGTCCTCATCGCCTCTCAGCTCGGGACGCTCGTCGGAGCGATCCTCACCGCGGTGGCGCTCTCGCCCATCTATCTGGTGGTGGCGCGCCTTGTCGATGGGCTGACCGGCGGAAACATATCGGTGGCCCAGGCCTACCTCACCGACATCACGCCTCCGGAGGACCGGGCGAAGAGCGTGGGACTCGTCATCGCCGCTTTCGGCCTGGGTTTCATCATTGGGCCCGCGTTTGGCGCGTTCATGTCGGCCTCGTTTGGTCCGCGCCTGACCTTCGCCTGCGCGGCGGTTGCCTCCGCCTGCACCATCGTCCTCTCGGTCTTCATGCTGAAGGAGTCCCTGCCGCCCGAGAAGCGGACGAAGGCCATCGCCGCCCCCGAACGGTCAACCCGGGACATCGTTTCGCATCCACAGATCGCCCGTCTCCTGCTCATCGGCGTGCTCGGCCAGATCGCGGTCTTCGCCATGAACTCGGTATTCATCCTCTGGGTCGACAAGGTGGTCCTGGCCGGCTGGTCGATCGATCGGGTCCAGCGCGCCACCGGCGTCGTCTTCATGTTCGTGGGCGTGGTCACGGTGGTGACCCAGGGCGGCATCATCGGGCCGGTGGTCCGGAGGCTGGGCGAGGCGAAGGCCCTGCTCGTGGGTGGATTCTTTCGCGTGGCCGGCAACGCCATCATGGGATTCTTTCCGCGCCTCTATCCGGCGGCCGCGGGTGCGGCCATTGCGGGGATGGGGGGAGGCATCGCCCAGCCCTGCGCCACCGCCCTTCTGACGTTCCATGCCCCCGACGTGGCCCGCGGCCGGATCATTGGTATCAACCAGAGTGCCATGTCTCTTGGGAATATCATCGGCCCACTGATCGGCGGTTTCGTCTATGACCGCAATCCGGCCTGGCCTCCCCTGGTCTCGATGGCCATTCTCTTCATCATGTGGCTGATCGCGTTCGGCCTCACTCAACCCGAAAAACCGAAAACCCAGGCCTCAGCGCGTGTTGCGCCGGCCGCCTGAAAGGACTCTCCCATGGCCAATCCCACCGCAACCTTTGAAACCTCCCTCGGCTCGTTCACCGCGGAGATATTCAGCGATGTCATGCCCATCACCGCGGGCAATTTCATCAAGCTCGCGAAGGAGGGCTTCTACAACGGCCTCCACTTCCACCGCGTGATTCCGAACTTCATGATCCAGTTCGGCTGTCCGAACAGCAAGGATCCGCAGAGCCGCCGCGCGGGCACCGGCGACTCACCCTACGGCCGCATTCCGGATGAGCACCCGGCGAACGCGAAGATGTCCAACGAGCCGGGGACCCTGTCGATGGCGAACACCGGCCAGCCCAACAGCGGCTCGTGCCAGTTCTTCATCAACACCGTCCACAACCACTATCTCGACTTCTTCACCCCCGGCCCCTCGAAACACCCCGTCTTCGGCAAGGTGACCCAGGGCATGGACGTGGTCAACAAGATCGGCTCGACCAAGACGGACGCGGGCGACCGCCCCTCCACGCCGATCCAGATGATCAAGGTGACGGTCAACGGCGCCTAGTCTCAACAACGCGTCATTGGGAGGAGCCATTCCGTTGGTACCGCGAGCGCGAAGCATCCCCTCGGGGGACGAAGCAACCCCCGCCCACCACTATCCGCTCATTCTTCCTCTCGTCATACCGGCGCAAGCCGGTGCCTAGCGCGAACATCGATGTGCTATCGCGGCAAGCTCCGTTCCTCGACGCGCCGCTCGTACCGCACGAAGGCACCGGGTCATCCGTGCTGACGCTACGGCCAAAGCACCCGGGCGTTCCTTCACATCCGTGGGGCGCAGGTCGTTTTCAATGAACGGGGCGGGGCTGCCGCCCCGCCTTGATCCACGAGGAGGCTCGCGCCCCACTGCGTTCAGGAACGGTGCTTTGGCCTTCGCACACGAGGTTGCCGCGCACCCCGCGCGATCCTGCACCCCCCCGTCATCGCGAGTCGGTCCATCGAAAAGGACAGCGACGAAGCGATCTCGTCATCATCCACCGCTCGTCTTGTGCGCTCCTTCCACTCGCTTACGGATGTGCCTGTCGCTTGAACATCGCCGCCCGCGGCCAGGACGGTGACATCAAGCTCGGCATCGTTGAGCGACGCGGGATTACGCGATGATGCCACTTGGAGGGAACATGACCAGAAGACGGACCGGCGCCTTGGTGTTGCTTTTCTGGTTCTCTCTGAACTGGCTCGCCGGCGCGTCGGCTCAGGTCGGTTCCGAAACAACCACCGGGATGCGCAAACTTCTTGCCGCCGCCGAGAAGGGTGACGCCAAGGCACAAACGGCACTGGGGACCGTTTACGCGCAGGGCCTCGGGGTGCCTCGCGACAATAGGCTCGCCGCGGTTTGGTTCCGCAGGGCTGCAGATCAGGGCAACGCAGTAGCGCAGCACGACCTTGGCGTTATGTACGCTGCTGGCGACGGGGTTCCTCAAGACTTCGGGCTGGCTGTTAATTGGCACCGCAACGCGGCGGATCAAGGCTTAGCGTCCGCTCAAAGCTGAGAGCTCCATCGCCAGCCCTCCCCAGAAGTGATCGCGCCGGGTCTTTTCAGGCTTCTCGGCTTTGCCCGTGGTTCGCAGAATTGCTAACCTCGCGAACGTGGTGTTTGAGATCGAGTACTTCCATCAGCGCGTGCGTGAGGAGATCGAGTCGTGGCCGATGGATGTCCTGGCGGACTACGCGAGGATCATCGAACTCCTCGGGGCGCACGGCCCGAATCTGAGATTGCCATACTCCCGCGCCTTCGGCGGTGGGCTCTTCGAGTTGAGGCCACGTGGACGGTCCGGGATCGGTCGCGCATTCTACTCCTTCCGCGTTGGCGGAAGGGTCGTGATCCTTCACGCCTTTATCAAGAAATCACAGCAGACGCCCGACCGAGAGCTTAGACGGGCTCGGAGTCGCCCAAAGGAGTTATCAAATGTCTGACCTGAAGTATCAACCGGTGACGCACAACCACCCCGCCTTTCTGGCCAAGGCACGCCTGCGCCCTGGCTTTGTGAAGGCCTATGACGAGTTGGCGCTGGAGTACGCGCTCGCTCACGAGATGCTTTCGGCAAGGGCACGCGCTGCATTGACCCAGGGTGCGGTTGCCGCAAGAATGGGCACAACGAAGAGCGCGGTGTCGCGGCTGGAATCTGCCGGGAAGCACGCTCCTTCCCTGGCCACGCTCAAACGCTACGCTCTGGCCGTAGGATGTGACCTTCAAGTCCGCCTCGTTCCTCACGCGCGCCGCTCTCGGCCCACTGGAACATCGAATCGAGCGGGCCCCAAGTCGCGCCTCGCACACGTTTGACCCAGGGCGCACCGATCGAGGACACCGCGGGTTCGCGGGGCACGGAGCGTCAGTCGTTGTCTCCGGCCAGCAGGCCGCCCACCGCGCCGAGGATCGAGCCTTCCTCCTTGCCGCCTCTGCCCGCGATCTTCGATGCTCCGACGATGCGGTTTGCCATGCGGGAGAGGGGCAACGACTGCAGCCACACCTTGCCCGGTCCTTTCAGGGTGGCGAAGAAGAGTCCCTCGCCGCCGAAGAGCGCGGACTTGATCTTGCCGACGTACTGGATGTCGTAGTCGACGCTCGATTGGAACGCGACGATGCAGCCGGTGTCGACGCGCAGGCCTTCGCCGGGCGCGAGCGTGCGTTCGTGGAGCGTGCCGCCCGCGTGGACGAAGCAAAGGCCGTCGCCCTGGAGACGCTCCATGATGAAGCCTTCGCCGCCGAAGAAACCAGCCCCGAGCTTCTTCTGGAAGGCGATGCCGATGGAGACACCCTTGGCCGCGCACAGGAACGCGTCCTTCTGCGCGATCAACTCGCCGCCCACCTGCGAGAGGTCCACGGGGACGATGGTGCCCGGATAGGGAGCGCCGAACGCCACCTTCTTCTTGCCCTCGCCCTTGTTCACGAACACCGTCATGAAGAGCGACTCGCCGGTGAGCAGGCGTTTGCCCGCGCCCATCAGCGCACCGAGGAACCCAACACCTCCGGAATTGGAGCCGTCGCCGAAGATCGTCTCCATTTCGATCCCGTCCTCCATGTACATCATGCCGCCGGCTTCCGCCACCGTGGCCTCGCCGGGATCGAGTTCGACCTCGACGAACTGCATGTCTCTGCCGTAGATCTTGTAGTCGATGACGTGCATCGGGCTCATTTGGGGCGTTCTCCTGGTCCTGGTGATCGAGAGTCTTTGGTTGTCTTTGGCGCACCGTCGCGCTTCTCTTGAGAAATAACGATAACCGCCCCGGTTTGTTCAAACGCCTGACCAGCGGCCCGGTGACGGGCGGACGCTCTCGCATAGGCTTGTTCGGTGAGCCAGGAAAGAAGCGAGGAGTCCAATCGCGCGAAAGGCCTCCCGTTCCCCACGAGCCTTTGCCACAAGTGCGCCGCTCCGCCCCGCCTGATTGCCACCGACAAGGGGTCGGTTTTCATTCAGTGCCCGATCCTGAAACGCTATCCGCCTCAGCCCGTCCGTTCGTGCGACGCTTTCGTGCCGCGAAGCGAGTGAGCGGCTATTTCTTAGCGAACATCACCCGGTACAGGCCGAGAAGAACCATCGCTCCCACAATCGACATGATCCAGCCGGACGCATAATCCGCGTTTCCCCTCAGGGCCTGACCGATGAACGTCCCGATCATGGAACCGGCGAGGCCGATGAGCGCAGTCACGATGAAGCCCCCCGGGTCTTTCCCGGGCATGAGGAACTTCGCGATGACGCCCACGACGAGGCCGAAGATCGCCTGTCCAATCAGGTGAAACATGGCATGGCTCCTTTGAAAAGGGAACATCCCCTTGACGCCTGGACTCTAGTCCCGAATTCCCCGCACGGGGACCTCTCCTGGCGCACGAAACGTTGAAGCGGGCGATAATCAGGGCTACATGACGCATGCACCCGCTACTTTCCGCAGCCTCGGGCTGTCCCAACCCACCCTCGAAGCCCTCATTCAGAAGGGCTACGATCACCCGACGCCCTGCCAGACAGAGACCATCCCGCCGGCCATGAAAGGCCAGGACCTGGTCGTCCAGTCGCGCACCGGCACCGGAAAGACCGCGGCCTTCGGCATTCCCCTGGTGGAGAAGGTCGATTTCGCCATCAAGGGGGTTCAGGGCGTCGTCCTCGCCCCCACCCGCGAGCTGGCGGTTCAGGTCGCCGAGGAACTGGGCGACATCGGCAGGGGCCGCGGCGTGCGGGTCGCCGCCATCTACGGCGGCGATTCGATGGAGCGCCAGAACGATCTCCTCGAGTCGGGCGTTCAGCTCATCGCGGGGACGCCGGGACGCGTGCTCGACCATCTGCGGCGGGGCACCCTGGACCTCAAGAACCTCAAGATGTTCATCCTCGACGAAGCGGACCGCATGCTCGACATGGGCTTCGCCGAAGAGATGCAGAAGATCGTGGCCTTCGTGCCCGAGGAGCGCCAGACCCTCCTCTTCTCCGCCACCATTCCTGCCTCGATCAAGCACCTCATCTACAACTTCCTGAAGGAGCCGGTATGGCTCCTGCTTTCCGAAGACAAGGTCTACGTCACCGACGTCGAGCACGTGTACTGCATCGTGCCCCGCATGCGGAAGGAACAAACCCTCTACGACCTTCTCCTCTGGGAAGAGCCGACATCCGCCATGGTCTTCTGCAACACCCGTGAAGAGACCCGCCAGGTGCACGAGTTCCTGCAGAACCGCGGCCTGCCTTCGGAGATGCTCTCGTCCGATCTCTCGCAGAGCAAGCGCGAGCGTGTCCTGAAGGCGTATCGCGACGGAAAAATCAAGGTCCTCGCCACCACCGACGTGGCCTCGCGCGGCATCGACGTGGACGACGTCTCCCACGTCTTCATCTTCTCCACTCCGGATTCGCCCGAGCAGTACATCCACCGGGCCGGCCGCACCGGCCGCATCGGCAAGTCGGGCCGCGCGATCAGCCTGCTCTCCGCGCACGACATCATGAACTACAACCGGCTGGTCAAGCGGTACCACATCGAGGTGAAGGAACTCCGTCCGCCCTCCTCCGACGATGTGACCCGGCGAACCGCCGAGCGGGTTCTCGATATGATCCTGAAGGAGCGCGAAGGTTCGGCCGATGCCATCGCTCTGGCCGATGTGCTGCTGTCGCGTGACGATCGCCGCCATCTCGTGGCCTCCCTCCTCGAAGTGTGGCGCGACGAGAAGCGGAAGGTCGTCATTCCCGTCGAAGTCGATCCTGAGGAAGCCGCGGCCATGGCCGCCGAGGCGGCGGCGGAAGCGGCCGACAAGGCCCGTCCAG
>JANMVV010000382.1:0-7629 GCA_031392925.1 Vicinamibacteria bacterium | reverse complement strand
CTTGGCGAGGGCTACGCCAAGACCTTCCAGGAGTTGATGGAAACAACCGACTGGGACGCCTACGGCACCGGCAATTACGAGAAATGCGCCGACTGCATGGTCCACAGCGGCTTCGAGGCCACCGCCGTCCAGGACACCTTCAAGCATCCGCTCAAGGCGCTGGGTGTCAGCCTGCGCGGGGTCAAGACCGAAGGCGAGATGGCGCCCGAAATTTCGCTCGATGGCCAGCGGCCCGCGCAATTCGTGTTTTCACGCCACGTCGATCAGAAGCTCACTGAAATCCAGGAGAACAAGGCGCGCAGCAAGCAAGCCACAGCCGCGTAGTTTTTGTGTCGGTCGATTATGCTAGCCTAGGCCGCTGTCAGGCCAATAGATAACCATCATCAGGGGAAACGGGGACGAGGCACTGCAGGTCTGCAGGCTCAAGAGCCACGTGTTGGGCGATCATGAACGCACGAAGTTTTGCCGCACTCGCAATTGGCGCAAGCCTTGCCGCCTTTACCACCCAGCCTTCAAAGGCCGCCGAGGGCGCGCTTGCTCATTTCGCCGGGAGTTGGTCGGGTGGCGGCAAGATCACAGTCCAGAACGGATCGAGCGAACGAATCCGCTGCCGCAGCACCAACACCAACAATGCCAGCGGCAATACCATGACCATGAGTCTGCGGTGCGCCAGCGACAGCTACAAGTTCGAGTTGGCGAGCGACATCACCAGTGACGGCAGCACCATTTCCGGCTCGTGGAATGAAACCACGCGCGGCGTCATGGGCTCGCTATCGGGCAAGGCCACCGCGACCACCATCCAGGCCACAGCCAATGCCGTGGGCTTCAGCGCATCGCTGGCGATCCGTGCTGCCGGCAACGCGCTGAGCGTGTCGATCCGGTCGCCCGGCGCGGAGATCTCGGACGTCTCTGTTTCGATGACCAAGGGCGGGCGCTAGTCGCCCTCGTCATTGATCGTGACGGGACTTTCTGAATCTCTGTCGCCGCAAGTCAGCGATGGAGGTGATTCGTGGCCGGGAAAGAGATCGCCGTCAAGAAATACGTGGTCAGGTTGAGTACGCAGGAGCGCGATCAACTCAACGACTTGACCCGCTCCGGCAAGCGCTCGGCGCAGCTGCTGACGAAGGCGCGCATCCTCTTGAAGGCGGACGTGTCGGATGCGGGCGAAGGCTGGAGCGACAGCCGGATCGCGCAGGCGCTGGACACCAGCATCGCCAATATCGAGCGGACAAGGCGGCAGCTGGTCGAGGAGGGGTTCACGGCGGTGCTGACCCGCAAATACAATCCCAACTCCGCCCCGCCCCGGATTTTCGACGGCGTGGCGGAAGCGAAATTGATCGCGCTGACGCTCTCGCCAGCCCCGAAGGGCTACGCCAGATGGAGCCTGCGCCTGCTTGAGGAGAAGGTCATCGAACTCAACATCGTCGGGAAAACCAGCGACAACACGATCGGGCGGACGCTTAAAAAAACATTCTCAAGCCGCACCTCAAGCAGCAGTGGGTGATTCCGCCGGACGCCAGCGCGGCCTTTGTCGCCAACATGGAAGACGTGCTGGAAGTTTACCAGAGGCCGCGCGATCCCGAACGTCCCGTCGTGTGCCTCGACGAAACCTCGAAGCAGATGATCGTCGAAACACGCGCGCCGATCCCCGCGAAGCCGGGACGAAAGGCGCGTCACGATTACGAATATGAACGCAATGGCGTGGCCAACCTATTCATGATGTTCGCGCCGCTGGAAGGCTGGCGGCACGTGAAAGTAACCGATCGTCACACCGCCATCGATTACGCCCACGCGCTCCGGGACCTGTCAGACGTGCATTTTCCCGGCGTGGCGAAAATCGTGCTGGTGCAGGACAATCTCAACACCCACAAGCCAGCCTCGCTCTACGAAGCCTTCCCCGCTCCCGAGGCCCGCCGGCTCGTAGAGCGCTTCGAATGGCATTACACGCCCAAGCACGGCAGCTGGCTCGACATGGCCGAATCCGAACTCGGCGTGCTCGCGTCGCAATGTCTGGATCGCCGCATCGCCAACAAGCAAATCCTCGCCCACGAAGTCAACGCATGGCAGGACCACCGCAACAAGCACCACGCCAAGGCCAACTGGCAATTCAAAACCGCCGACGCCCGCGTCAAGCTGAAGAGACTGTACCCTCAGTTCGAGTGACTCGGGCGAATAGCCAAGCATCCGCTCGGCGCCGACGTTGAAGATCTGGATGACGCCCTTGGCGTCGGTGGCGATGCTCGAGAAGTTCGCGCTGTTGAAGATCGCGCTCTGCAGGGCGCCTGCCTTGAGCAGCGCCTCTTCCGCCTGCTTGCGCGCGGTGTTGTCGGTGCCGATCAGGAGGTAGCCGATGACGGCCTCGTCGGCGTCGCGCAGGGCGGTGACGGAGACCACCGCCGGGAAGCGTCTCCCGTCCTTGCGGATGTAGGTCAGCTCGTAGATGTCCTCGATGCCGCGCGACGCCTTGAAAACCAGGGCCTCGAACCCGGGCGTGATCGGCGTCCCCAGCTCCACGCTCAGCGCCTTGGCGCGGGCGACCACCTCCTGGGGATCGGAGATGTCCGCGGGGGTGATCTTGTTCATCACTTCCGCCGCGGTGTAGCCCAGCATCCGCTCCGCGCCCACGTTGAAGATCTGGATGACGCCCTTGGCGTCGGTGGCAATCGACGAGAAGTTGGCGCTGTTGAAGATCGCGCTCTGCAGGGCGCCCGCCTTTAGCAGCGCCTCTTCCGCCTGCTTGCGGGCGCTGTTGTCGGTGCCGATGAGGAGATATCCGATGATGGCGTTCCCCACGTCGCGCAAGGCCGTGACCGACACCACCGCGGGAAAGCGGCTGCCGTCCTTGCGGATGTAGGTCAGCTCGTAGATGTCCTCGATGCCTCGCGAAGCCTTGAACACCAGCGCTTCGAAACCCGGAGCGATGGTGGTGCCGAGTTCGAGACTGAGCGCCTTGGCCCGGACGATCACTTCCTGGGGATCGGAGATGTCGGCGGGCGTGATCTTGTTCATCACGTCCGCCGCCGCGTAACCGAGCATCCTTTCCGCACCGACATTGAAGATCTGGATCACGCCCTCTTCGTCGGTGGCGATGCTCGAGAAATTGGCGCTGTTCAGAATCGCGTTCTGGAGGGCGCCGGTCTTGAGCAGGGCCTCCTGGCGTCGGACCTCGATGATGCCAGCCGCCGTGCCCGGGGCCGGCTGGGGACGTGAAGGGGCGCGGCTCTTCCTGGCCATCAGGAGGACCGGCGGTGCGGGTCAGACATAGATGTGCTGCTCGAAGATCGCCGCGAAACGGTCGGCCTGCTCGGTGAAGCACCCGAGCGCCACCGGATCGAAGTGAGCGGGCAGGGTGCGGCCATCGCCCCGGGTGATGATCTCGACCGCGCTTGCGTGCGCCAGGGCCGGCTTGTAGGGCCGCTTGCTGCGCAGCGCGTCGTAGACATCGCAGATCTGCATGATCCGCGCGGAAAGGGGAATGGTCTCCGCCTTGATTCCGTTCGGATAGCCGCTGCCGTCCCAGCATTCGTGATGGTTGAGTGCGATCTCCGTGCCCATCTGCGTGTAGGGCGAGGTGCCGGTGGCGAGGATGCTCGCCCCCAGCGCGCAGTGGGTCCGCATGATGAGCCACTCCGCCGGAGTGAGGCCGCTCGTCTTCAAGAGCACCTCATCGGGGATCCCGATCTTGCCGATGTCGTGCATCGGGCTCGCATTGAAGATGGCGTCCTGGAACGCGCCCGTCTGCTTCATGGCGTCGGCCAGGGCGCGGCAGTAGTAGCTGATCCGGCGCACGTGGTGACCGGTCGATTCATCCTTGTGCTCGGCGGCCCTCACCACGGTCAGCACCGTGTCGCGGTAGGCGGTGGCGAGCTGCTCCGTCCGCTCCTTCACCTTCTCCTCCAGGATCCGATTGTGATTGAGGAGAAGGTCGCTGTATTCCTTCAGGCGGAGGAGGTTGCGCACGCGCACCTTGAGTTCGGCCCGGTCGACGGGCTTGGTGAGGAAGTCCTCGGCGCCAAACTCCAGGGCGCGCATCTTCGAGTCGCGATCGTCCAGGGCCGTGACCATGATGACGGGCACATTCTTCGTCCGCGCGTCGCCCTTGAGCCAGGCCACGGTCTCGAAGCCGTCCATCTCGGACATCATCACGTCGAGCAGAATCAGGTCGGGCTTCTTTTGCAAGGCCTCGGCCAGGCCGTCCCGGCCGTTTGGAGCGGAGAGGGTGACGTAGCCCTCGGCCTGCAGCAAAGCCTCCAGGAGCTTCACGTTGCGCTCCTCATCATCGATGATGAGGACCCTGGCGGGTCCCAACTTGTTCATAACGGCTCTCCTGGCAACTTCGGTTCTTCACGCGCGCCAGGATTCGCCAGCATCGTCGAAACAGGCTCTTGAAACCGGCGAACGCGGATGGGCGAATTGTGCGCGCAGACCGAGTGGTCGCCCCATGAGGGACTCGACGATCTGCAGCGCGACAGTACGCAAGTCGGGCCGGACTCTCGGTGCGCTGGCGTACATAGCGCGCGATTCCCGGCCGATTCCCCGGGGTTTCAGCGGCGGGGTATCGTGGCGGTCCATCGAAAAGGAAAACCCAATGAAGCTTCGTGGACTGCTCGTCTCTGCCCTCGCCCTCACTGCGGGCCTCGCCTCCGCCCAGCCTTTCGACTCGTCGCTCTTCTCGGAGATGAAGTGGCGGATGATCGGCCCCTATCGAGGCGGCCGCACCAAGGCCGCGGTCGGCGTGCCCAGCCGGCCCGGCCTCTTCTATATCGGGGTGGTGAACGGCGGCGTGTGGAAGACGACCGACTACGGCCACACCTGGAATCCCCTCTTCGACGATCAGCCCACGGGCTCGATCGGCGCGATCGCGGTCGCTCCGTCGAACCCGGACATCATCTATGCGGGAAGCGGAGAGGGACTGCAGCGTCCCGACCTCTCCACCGGCGACGGCATCTACAAGTCGACCGACGCCGGCAGGACCTGGACGCATCTCGGTCTTCGCGACGGACAGCAGATTCCGCAGATCGTGGTGGACCCTCGCGATCCGAACCGCCTCTTCGTCGCCGTCCTCGGGCATCCCTACGGGCCGAATGAGGAGCGCGGTCTGTTCAAGTCGATCGATGGTGGGAAGACCTTCACCAAGGCCCTCTATAAGGACGAGAACACCGGCGCCGTCGACGTGGTTCTCGACCCGAAGAATCCGGACATCCTCTACGTCGCGATGTGGGAATCGCGCCAGGCGCCCTGGGAGAATGGCGTCTTCTCCGGCCCGGGCAGCGGCCTCTTCAAGTCGACGGACGGCGGCGCCACCTGGAAGCCGCTCACCAAAGGCCTTCCGACCTTCGAGAAGGATGTCGCCGGTCGCATCGGCCTGACCATCGCGCCGTCGCTCCCCTCGCGCCTGTTCGCCACCGTGGAGACGCGGGACAGCGGCGAGTCCGGGTTTCTCTTCCGCTCCGACGACTCGGGTGAAAGCTGGGTCCGCATCAGCGACGATCCCTACATCGTGGGACGTCCGTCCGACTTCGCGGAAGTGAAGGTTCATCCGACGAACCCCGACATCATCTTCACCGCGAGCCGGGTGATCTGGAAGTCTACCGACGGCGGCAAGACCTTCACCGGCATCAAGGGCGCGCCCGGCGGCGACGACTACCACCGGATCTGGATCAACCCGGTAGACCCGAACGTGATGCTGCTCGCGGCCGATCAGGGTGCGGTCGTGACCGTGAACGGCGGCGCCACCTGGACGAGCTGGTACAACCAGCCCACCGCCCAGATGTACCACGTGAGCACGGACAACAGCTTTCCGTACCGCGTGTGCTCGGGCCAGCAGGAGAGCGGCTCCGCCTGCGTCCTCTCGCGCGGCCACGACGGCTCGATCACCTTCCGCGACTGGACGCCGGTGGGTGTGGAGGAGTACGGCTACGTGGCCCCTGATCCGACAAATCCCGACATCGTCTACGGCGGCAAGGTCACGCGCTTCGATCGCCGGACCGGCCAGACCAAGAACGTTTCACCGAAGCCCTTGCGCGGCGAGGGCTATCGCGTGGTGCGCACCCAGCCGGTTCTCTTCTCACCGGTCGACCCGAAGATCCTGTACTTCACCTCGAACACGGTCTGGAAGACCACCAACGGCGGCGACTCGTGGGATCAGATCAGCCCCGACCTCACCCGGAAGGCCTGGGAGGTTCCCAGGAACGTCGGCAAGTACATCGGTCCCAACGGTGGGAAGTCCTCGCAGCGCGGGGTGATTTACGCGCTCGCTCCTTCACCTCTGGATGTGAACCTGCTCTGGGCCGGCACGGACGACGGCCTCATCCATGTGACCCGCGACGGCGGAGCCACCTGGACCGATGTCACTCCCCCATCGCTTCTGCCCTGGGCCAAGGTGTCGATCATGGACGCCTCGCACTTCGACAAGGACACCGCGTACGCCGCGATCAATACCCTGCGCCTGGACGACCTGCGTCCACACATTCTTCGCACCCGCGACGGCGGCAAGACATGGCAGGAGATCGTGAGCGGGCTTCCGGGCGGCGCCACCGTCAACGTGATCCGCGAGGACCCGAAGCGCCGCGGCCTGCTCTTCGCGGGTACCGAGACCACCGTCCACGTCTCGTTCAACGATGGCGATTCCTGGCAATCGCTCCGCGTGAATCTCCCCGCCACTTCCATCCGCGATCTCGTGATCAAGGACGACGACCTCGTCATCGGCACCCACGGCCGTGGCTTCTGGATCCTCGACGACGTCACGCCCCTGCGGCAGCTCCGTGCGGAGATCGCCGCGGCGGATGTCCACCTCTTCGCACCCCAGCCGGCCTTCCGCGTGCGCTGGAACATGAACACGGACACGCCTCTCCCCCCCGAGGAACCCGCGGGCCAGAACCCTTTAGACGGCGCGATCCTTCACTACTTCCTGAAGACCGAAGCTGAAGGACCAGTCTCACTCAACATCCTCGACTCCGCGGGCAAAGTTGTCCGCGCATTCCGCAGCGACGACAAGCCGGAGGAATGGCCAAGGGATCGCGACATCCCAGATTACTGGATCCGCCCGCATCAGCCGCTGCAGACCAAGGCGGGCCTCCATCGCTTCGTGTGGGACCTTCACTACCCCTCGCCGCTCGCGCCGTCGTATGGCTATCCGATCTCCGCGGTCCTCGGAAATACCTGGCGCGAACCGCGGGGGCCGTGGGCGCACCCGGGAACGTACACCGCGCGTCTGGTCGCGAACGGGAAGCCGATGGAGCAGAAGTTCGAGGTGAAGCTCGATCCGCGGGTGAAGACCTCGGCCGCGGCCATGCAGACCCAGTTCGACCTCTCGATGCGCGCGTGCGCGGCCATGAACGACTCGTTCAAGACCCTCGGCGATGTGCGAGCCGCCCGCAAGGCGCTCACGGACGCGGCCGCGAAGCAGAAATCGGTCACGAAGAAGAAGGCTCTCGAAGCCGAGAACACGAAGCTCGCCGCTTTCGACGAGCCGGGCTTCGCGCGAGCGAATCAGCAGATGGGCCAGATCCTCGACGCGCTTCAGGAGGTGGACGAGGCGCCCACGTCGCAGTTGATCGCCACTTTCGAAGAGAAGAGCAAGGCGCTCGCCGACCTCATGACCGCGTGGCCCAGGGCGCAGGCGGCGGC
>JANMVV010000161.1:0-15767 GCA_031392925.1 Vicinamibacteria bacterium | reverse complement strand
CCGCGCTGCGACCGGCTTCGCCTCCCCCGCCCCGGGAGCGGGCCAGGGCGCTCCGGCGCGAATCCAGTCGACCAGGGCTTCGATCTCCTCGTCCTTGAGCTTCGCCGCCTTCTTCGGCATGGCGGGAACCTTCGGCACTCGGCGAACGACCCGGATCAGCAGGCTCTCGTCGGGCTTCCCGGGTTCGATGGCACTCCCCGACTCTCCGCCCAGCAGCATGCCCTCGCGGGAGTCCAGTCTCAGGCCGCCGCTCTTGTCGTCGGTGTGGCACTCAAAACACCGGGCCGCGAGCAGCGGGCGAATCTTCTCCTCGAACCATTCGGGTGACGCCGCCTTCGAGGCATCCTTCGCGGGAGCCTCCGCCTGAGCGGCCGCCGTGGTGGGAGGAAATGCGCCGAGCGCCAACACGGCGGCAAGAATGGATTGCTTTGCTCTTCGCCCAGGAAGCATCTAAGCGGGTGAGTATAGGCCGTATCATCCGGCCCCATGCGAGCCCCCTCCCACGTCGCCCTTGCCGGCCTTCTGACCCTCATCGGGTGGGCCTCGGAGGCTCAAACACCCACGCCGTCCCCAACCCCCAAGGGGCCGCCGCCCCTCCGGCTCGCCTTCAGCTCGCTGATCGCGGAAGCGGCTTTCGAGGTCTCCGGGTCCCGCGACTTCGCGGCCGGCGAGGACGCCGTCTGGGTGTCGAACCGCGAAGCGGGCGCAGTCAGCCGGATCGACCCCCGGACCAACAAGGTCGCCCAGACCATCGTCCTTGGCCCCGGTCTGTGCGCCGGTCTCACCGTGGATTTCGGCAGCGTTCTCATTCCGCAGTGCGCAAAGAAAGCCATCGCCCGCATCGACTTGAAGACGAACGCCGTGGCCGACCCGATCCCCACCGCCCTGTGGGAAGCCGCTCGCTCGTTCGCCACCGGGGTGGGCAGCGTGTGGGTGATCTCGGACGCCTCGGGCACGATCGCTCGACTCGACCCGGTGGAAAAGACCGTGGTCGCCCTGATCGACACTGCTCCCGGAGCCACCGCCCTCGCCTTCGGCGGCGAGGCCTTGTGGGTCGCGAGCCCCTCCGGGGATCTGGTCACCAGGGTCAACCCGTTCAACAACCTCGTGGTGGAGACGATCGCGGTCTCCAACCACCCGCGCGACCTCGTAACCGGGGGCGGCTCGGTGTGGACCTGGAACCAGGGAGACGGGTCGGTGACGCGCATCGATCCGAAGACCAACATGATCGTCGCGACGATCAAGATCGGCTCGCCGGTGGGAGCCGACGCGCGAATCGCCTTCGGTGAGGGCTCGGTGTGGATCGCGGGAACGGCTCTGCCGCTGGTCCGGATCGATCCGCGCACCAACCGGGTGGTTCAGATGTTCACGGGTGCTGGAAGCCCGAGCCTGGCCGTCGCCCACGGGTCCTTGTGGCTCGCGGGTTCGGCCAAGGCGGTGTGGCGCCTCGATCCCAAGCGGATCGAGGCCACGCGCTAGCTGCGGTCGTGGCGCAGGTAGTAGGCGCCGTTCTTCGTCTTCAGGAAGGCGTCGAGCGGAATCGCCTCCTGCTTCAGGAAACCCTGCTGCGGAAGGACGCCGTCGCGAACCATCTCGATCACCGCGCACAGGCTCGCGGCGGTGGTCCAGCTGATGGCGCGCCACTCGCGGCCCGCCACCTGCATCTGGGGATACGCGCGCACGAACTCTTCGCGTGAGAGCTGGTCGCCCGCCCACCCTTCCACGGCGGCGTGCACGAACACGTAATCCTCGGCCACCGGAGGCAGCGCGTTCTTCATGACCTTGCCGAGAAGCGCCCGATCCTCCTGCATCCGAAGTTCCTGGAAGAGGAACTTGACCTGCTCGAAGTGGCCGAGGTAGCGCATGGTCTTGTAATGGAGGGTTTCGACCTTGCCCTCGTAGGTCTCGCACATGGTACCGAGGCCTCCGGACGTGGTCGCGGCCTCGAGCTGCACGCCGTTGATCACCACGACCTCGTACCCTTCGAGGGCGGGCACCATCTGCCGATGGCCGTTGCGGATGACTTCGCAGTCGTTGATGTACTCGTTGATGACGCCCTCGGGACTCCAGTTGAAGGCGTAGCCGAGCTTGCCCCGCGGGTGTTTCGGGAGAGCGCCCACCTTGAGTTCGATGCTGCGCAGCCGGTCGAACTTCTTCGCCAGATCCGCGCCCACGATGCCGATGAAACCGGGAGCGAGGCCGCACTGCGGCGCCATGAGGCCCTTGCTGGTCTTGGCGAGATCGCGGATCTGGTCCGTGGTGGCCACGTCTTCGGTGAGGTCGAAGTAGTGAATCCCGGCGGCGTGGGCTTCCTTCGACAGGGCGATGTTGAGATGAAAAGGCAGGCAGCTCACTACCGCGTCGGTGGCCTTCAGGAAGGGGCGCAGGGCCGAGGCATCGGCCAGGTTCGCCACTCGTGTCTCGAAGGGCAGGCCGGTGCGAGCCACCGCATCCAGACCCGTGACCTTGAAACTGCTGTCATTGAGCAGCGTGCCCACGAGGCTGCCGACCTTGCCGAGACCCGATACCACCACCCGATTCAGACTCATTCGCTCTCCTGTTTTGGTCCGACCCCTATTCTCTCTTGCTCAGGCCGCCCCACCCCCGGAATTCCGCGTCTAGACTCCATCGAAAAGGAGTCGCCCATGGAATCCCCCACGCCGTTCATTCGACGCATGCTGGTCGTTGCCGCCCTCTTCGCCGGCGTCACTTCGACCCGGGCTCAGGATGCGCCGTTCACCGTCGGCACTGCGAGCGCCGCGCGTGGCGCCGTGGCCTATGGCGAACTGAGAGTCCCCGCGGGGAGCGACGCCGGATCGACCATCTCGGTCGCCATCGTCAACGGCGCGAAGCCGGGGCCCGTGGTCGCCTTCGTGGCCGGAAGCCATGGCACCGAGTACGCCTCGATCGTAGCCCTCACCCGGCTGACCGGCCGGATCGATCCCAAGACGCTCAGCGGCACGGTGATCATTGCGCCCCTGCTCAACGTCGCCTCGTTCGAACAGATGACCGTCCACACGAATCCCGTCGACAGGAAGGGGATGAACGCGAACTATCCGGGCAGCCCTTCGGGCACGCAGACCGAGCGCGCGCTCGCGCTCGTCACCGACCAGATCGTAAAGCCCTCGAGCGTCATCGTCGACCTCCACGGCGGCGACCTCGACGAGGACCTGCGGCCCTACAGCTACTGGATCCGCACCGGAGACGACGCGCAGGACAAGGCCTCGCGGGCGCTCGTCGAAGCCTTCGCTCTCGACCACTCGATCCTGCGCGACATCGACGTCGCGAATCCCGCAAGCATCCGCAGCCTGAGCGGCTACGCGCTGGCCCAGGGCAAGACCACGATCGTCGCGGAGGCGGGCCGCAGCGGCCTCGTGCTGGCCGAAGACGTCGACGCCCTGGTGGAGGGGAGCCTGAACGTTCTGAGTTCGCTGAAGATGATCGGCCGGCCCGTGACCAGGCGCGCGAACCCGCTGGTCTTCGTCACCACGGGCAGCCGCGTGGCCGCGGAGGGTCCGGGGATGTTCTACGCGAAGGCGAAGCGGAACACCATCGTGAAGGAGGGCGATGTCATCGGTGAGACCACGGACTACGTGGGGCGGGTCACGGGGCGGATCAAGTCCCCGGCCAGCGGGCTCATCACGTTCATCCGCGGTGTGCCTTCGATGTGGCCGGGCGCAACGCTCGCGAACGTGGCGCCCGTGCTGACCACGGTGCCGCCTTACAAGAAACCCTAGTCGCGCCGCCTCGCGCGCGACTCCAGCGCCACCGCGATCACGATGATCGCTCCGATGATGATCTCCTGGATGTAGTTCGGCCAGCCCACCTGCTGGCAGCCGTTGCGGAGGAAGGCCATGATCAGAGCGCCGACCATCGCGCCGAGGATGCTTCCCTGCCCGCCGCTCAGGCTGCCGCCGCCGATCACCACTGCCGCGATGATGTCGAGCTCGGCCCCCGCGGCCACAGTGGGATCGCCCTGACGCAGCCGCGACATCTGCATCACCCCGGCGAGCCCGAACGCGCAGCCGGCGAGGCCGTAGATCGCGATCTTCATCCGCGTCACCGCAATGCCGCAAGCCCGGGCCGCGATCTCGTTCGAGCCGATCGCGAACACGTGTCGGCCGAACACGGTGCGCCGCAAGGCAATGGAAGCGCCCACCGCGAGGATGACCGTCATCCACACCCCCGGCGCCACCACCATCCAGGGTCGTGAGGGGAAGGTCACGGCCAGCTCGTTGATCCAGGTCTCGGGCGCCGCCACCGTCATCTCGCCGGCCAGCCACTTCGCGACACCGCGCGCCATCCCCAGCATCCCGAGGGTGGCGATGAAGGGAACCACGCGAAGGGTGGTGATGACGAGGCCGTTCACCATCCCGACCGCTCCGCCGAGGGCGATGGCCACCGCGATCGAGGTCACCGGCGGCCAGGAACGATGGAGGGCCAGAGCGGTGGCGACGCTGGTCAGGGCGATCGTCGATCCGACCGAGAGGTCGATGCCGCCACTCACGATGATCATGGTCATTCCCACGGCTCCGATGGCCACGATCACGGTCTGAGCAAGGACGATGCGAAGGTTGGGGATCGACAGGTACTGCGCGGGCGCCCCGGTGAGGGCTGCGAATACCAGGATGACGAGAGCGAGGCCGGCGAAGGGCGCCAGCCGCCTCAGGGTCGAAACGCTCCTCGGGCTCAAGCGGCCGCCGATCCCACACCGATCGCGGCCTCGAGCACGCTGTCCGGTGTCCAGGCCTCGATGGGCCGTACTTCACAGAGCCGCCCGCGATTCATGACCGCAAGATGGTCGCAAACCCCGAAAAGCTCGGGTAGGTAGGAGCTGACCATGACCATGGCCTTCCCCTCGCCGGCGAGGGTGCGGATCAGATCGTAGATCTCCGCCTTTGTCCCCACGTCAATGCCGCGCGTGGGCTCGTCGAGCAGCAGGATCGAGGCGCCCTGGTGCAGGAGCCGCGCGAGCAGGACCTTCTGTTGGTTGCCCCCGGAAAGCGTGCCGATCAGGTCCTCGATATCGCCGGCCTTGATCCTGAATCGCTCGATCCACCGACCGACGTCTCGCGCATCCAACCGGGTCATGGCGAGGTTCTCACGCACCGACAGGTGCGGGAAGAGGCCATCCACCCGTCGATCCTCACTGAGGTAACCGAGGCCGCGCCGAATGCTCCCGCCCGCGCTGAGCCGGCGCGCGTCCACGCGCTCGCCGCGGATCCTCAACTCGCCGTGCCGGACCGCATCGAGGCCGAAGAGGGCACGAACAAGCTCCGTGCGGCCCGAGCCCACGAGGCCCGCGATCCCGAGAATCTGGCCGCGGCGAAGCTCGAACGTCGCGCCCGCGATCGAGTCGACCGAGAGGACCACGTCGCCATGCGGCCGCGCCGCCGCGGCCCTGAACCCGGCATCCACCGCACGTCCGATCATCTGGCGGATCAAGCCCTCATCGGTGACCTCTCCCAGGCGCCCGGTCCAGACACTCCGCCCGTCGCGCAGGACCATCGCGCGGGACGCGATCTCCCGGATCTCTTCCAGGAAATGGCTGACGTAGACCACCGCGATGCCTCGCGCGCACAGTCTTCGGACGGAAGCGAAGAGCCGAAGGACATCCGCGCGCTCGAGGCTGCTGGTGGGCTCGTCCATGAGGATCAGGCGAGCGTCGGCGGCGAGAGCGCGGCAGATCTCGACCACCTGTCGACTGGCCGGGGAGAGCCCTCCGACGATGTCGGCCGGCCGGATCTCCGGCCGGCCGAACTCATCGAGCAGCGATTGTGTCCGCGCGATCATGGCGCCCCCGTCGATGACCCCGAATCGAGCGGGCTCCCGCCCCATCAGGATGTTCTCCGCCACCGAGAGATGAGGGAACAAGGACAGCTCCTGGCGGATGTACGCGACTCCGGCGGCCCCGAGGGTGAGCGTGCCCTGGTCAGGATCGAGGGGCCCCGCGATCACGTTGAGCAGCGTGCTCTTCCCCGCCCCGTTTTCCCCGACGATCGCGAGCACTTCACCGGCCGCGATATCCAGGTCGAAGCCGTCGAGCGCCACCGTGACGCCGAAGCGCTTACGGATTCCGCGGAGGGAGAGGGCGGCCATGATCGTGCTCGAAACGCGCCAGGACTCAGGCGCCGCCGCCGGCTCCAAGATACTTCGCGAGCGGCGGGTGGAGAAGCTGCTGCGATTCGGGCGCGTCGAGCGCTTCCGGCGAGATCAACTGAACCCCGGTATCGACCTTCTTCTTCACCGGCTTTCCCTGGAGATGATCCACCATGGTCCTTACCCCCAACTCTCCCATTCGGAACGGATTCTGGACCACGATGCCGTGCAGCGTTCCCGCGCGCATCGCGGTGATGAAGGCGTCGCTGGTGTCGAAGCCGATGAAGGTGATCTTTCCGGCCTTCTTCAAGTCCTCGAGCGCCAGCAGTGTGCCCGAAGTCGACGATTCGTTGGGCGTGAAAATTCCCTGGATCTGGTTGCCGTACCGGTTCAGCAGGTTCTCGGCCGCGGTCTTCGCGGTGTCGCGCGTGCCCCCGGCGTATTGATCCGACGAGATCAGTTGAATCCCCGGATACGCCTGGATCCTGTCGACAAACCCCTGCTCGCGCGCTTCGGTGCTGGCCACACCTTCCTGATAGCGAAGAAGCAGCACCTTGCCCTTGCCGCCCAGGAGCTTCGCCATGTGATCGGCCGCGAGCTCACCACCGTGATGATTGTCGCTGGCCAGAAAGCTCACCACCTGATCCGAATCGAGGCCGGAATCCAGGACGACGGTGGGAATGCCCGCGCGCTTCGCCTCCTCCACCGGACGCACGAGAGCGCGCCGATCGAAGGGCGCGAGCACGATGCCGCTGATGCCCTGGGCGAGAAAACCCTCGACCACCTGTACCTGCTGCTCCCGATCGTCCTCGCGCAGCGGCGCTTTCCAGATGAGGGTCACCTCAACGCCCTCCGCCTTCAGGTCCTGCGCGGCCTTGAGGGCGCCCGCGTGGATGCTCTTCCAGAACTCGTGGGTGGCGCCTTGGGGAATCACCGCGATCCGATAGGCCGGCTGCCCCTTCGCGGTTTCCCGGGACGGAGTCGAGCAGGCGGTGAGCAGTGCCAAAAACGCGAAGCAGATTTTTTGCATGCGAAACGTTATTACTATTCAGCATGAAAAATCCGATCGTGGCCGCTCTCCTGCTGAGCGCATTCGCTTCCCCGACGCCGGCGCAGTCGCCTCCCGATCGCCCGGCGCTTGCCGCGAAGACGAAAGCGGAGTTCCTCCATGCCTGGGAGGGCTACAAGAAGTACGCGAGCGGCTACGACGAGCTGCTGCCCCTCAGCAAGGCCGGAAAGAACTGGCACGAGGGTCACACCCTTCTCATGACCCCGGTCGACGCGCTCGACACCATGCTCGTCATGGGCCTCGATAAGGAGGCCGACGCGACCCGGGCGGAGATCGTCCGCGACCTCCGGTTCGACCAGGACATCGAGGTGAAGAACTTCGAGATCACCATCCGGATCCTCGGCGGCCTGCTTTCGAGTTATCAAATGACCGGCGACAAGCGGCTCCTGTCGATGGCCGACGATCTCGGGACGCGCCTCCTCCCCGTCTTCAACTCGCCCACCGGCATGCCGTACATGTTCGTGAACCTCAAGACCGGGAAGACGAGCGGAGTCGTCAGCAACCCGGCGGAAATCGGCACCCTGCTCCTTGAATTCGGCACCCTGGCCAAGCTGACCGGGAAAGAGGCGTTCTTCACGAAGGCGAAGCGGGCGCTCCGCGAGTTGTACCAGCGGCGAGATCCGAAGACCGGCCTCGTGGGCCAGGGTATCAACGTGGAGACCGGAGCCTGGACGAGCACCTCGAGCCACATCGGCGGCGCCATCGACTCGTACTACGAGTACCTCGCGAAGTGCGCGCGCCTCTTCGGCGATCCGGAGTGCGAGGCCATGAGCCGCGAATCCCTGGCCGCGGTGAACCGCCATCTCGCCGACGACTCGGTCGAAGGCCTCTGGTACGGTGCTTCGGACATGACCACGGGCGCGCGGACCCGCACCGCGTTCGGTTCTCTGCAGGCCTTCTTCCCCTCGATCCTCGCCTTCACCGGCGACCTCGATAGAGCGAAGCGGCTGCAGGACTCGGCCTTCCGCATGTGGACCCTGCACGGCATCGAGCCCGAGTCCCTCGACTACAAACAGATGAAGGTCACCCGCGCGGGATACGAACTGAGGCCCGAGATCGTCGAGTCCGCGTACTACCTGGATCACTACACCAAGGACCCGAAGTACGAAGCCATGGGCGAGACCATCCTGAAGGACCTGGTCAAGCACTGTCGGACCGAGGCCGGGTACACCGTCCTCAAAGACGTGGTCTCGAAGGAGAAGGGCGACCTGATGCACAGCTTCTTCCTGGCCGAGACGCTCAAGTATCTCTACCTGCTCTTCAATCCCAAGGCGCTCGACTTCGACCGCGTCGTCTTCAACACCGAGGCCCATCCCCTGCGCCGGACCTGGTGACGCCGAGGGCCAAGTAGCATGACCCCTCGCATGTTCGACCCGCTCAAGCGCTACTTCGGTTCTCCGCCCGGAGGGAACGACGCCACCAGCATCCGCGCGCGACTGCTGAGCCGGGTTCTCAACGTCCACGTGATCGTGGCCCTGAGCGTCGCCGCCTTCTATCCAAGCGACACCCCGGCCCGAAGGGCGGTGGCTTGGGCGGCCCTCGCCACCATTCCCGTGGCGCTCCTCATGCGCGTCCTCATGCATCGCGGCGCGGCCCGCACCGCCTCGTGGATATTCCTGATCCTCCTGTCCCTCACCGTCCCGAGCCTCTCGATCGACGTGAACGGGTCGGTGGCCCTGGTCTCGGTGAGCATCTTCCAGATGATGCTCATCGTCATGGCCGGTCTCCTGCTGGGCGGGAGGGAGGCCATCGCATTCGCCACCTTGATCGTGGCCACCAACGGCATGCTCTTGCGGGTGGAGGGCCTGCGCCAGCCGGAGCGGGCCGGAATGTTGCACGCGGGGTGGATCCTGCAGCTCGTCTTCTACATCGCCACCGCTGCCCTCCTGGCCCGCGCCATCGCCCTGACCGAAGAGCTGTTCGAGCTCGCCACCCGGGAGGCGGCCGAGCGCCTGGCCGCGGAGGCGGCGCTTAGGGAAAGCATGGAGCGGTACCGGCTCATCACCGCGGTGAGCTTCGACTACACGTTTTCAACCCATCTCGGCGACGCGCCCGGGCTCCAGCTCAACTGGGTCGCGGGCGCCTTCGAGGCGATCACCGGATTCACCTTCGAGGAGTACGTGGCGCGTGGCGGCTGGCGGGCCGCCCTTCACCCGGACGATGTCGCGCAGGACGCGCGTGACCTCGAGACCCTCCGTCAGAACCGCCCGGTCGTAAGCGAGCTGCGCACCGTCTGCAAGGACGGCAGCGTTCGCTGGGTCCGCATCTACGCCCTCCCCGTCCTGACCGGGGCGGAACACAAGCTCACCGGCATCTACGGCGCGGTCCAGGACATCAACGCCCGCAAGGCCGCGGAAGCCGAGCGGGAGGCCCTGATCCGCGAACTCGAGGCGCGAAACGCCGAGCTGGAGCGATTCACCTACACGGTTTCCCACGACCTCAAGAGCCCGCTCATCACCATCCGCGGCTTCCTCGGCCACATCGAGCAGGCGGCCATCGAGGGCAAGCTCGAGGCGGTCCGGGCGGACATGGCCCGGGTCTACAGGTCCACGGCCAAGATGCACCAGCTCCTGGACGATCTCCTCGAGCTCTCGCGGATCGGACGGCTGGCCAAACCGCCCGAGGAAGTGCCCTTCGAGGCGATCGTGAAGGACGCGCTCGACCGCACCCATGGCCGGCTGACCACGCAGCGGGTGACGGTCGAGGTCGAGGCGGGCCTGCCCATGGTCTGGGTCGACCGGGATCGGCTGGTCGAGGTCATGCAGAACCTGATCGACAACGCCGCGAAGTTCATGGGCAATCAGGCGGAGCCCCGGATCTGGATCGGCAAGCAGGGCAGCGGGAGGGAGATGGTCCTTTTCGTCAAGGACAACGGCCTCGGAATCGAGACGCGTTACCGCGAGCGCGTCTTCAACCTCTTCGACAAGCTCGACCCGAAGAGCGCCGGAACCGGGGTCGGACTGGCCCTGGTCAAGCGCATCATCGAGGTCCACGGGGGTCGCATCTGGGTGGAGTCCGACGAGAAGGGCGGCGGCGCCACCTTCCTTTTCACTCTCGGCTCCCCTGCCGAGGAGGCTCGGCCCTCCTCCACTCCCGGAGATTCGGGCTCATGATCGCTTCGACATTCTCGTCTCCCAACCCAGGGCCACCCGGGTAGCACCGCGGGGCGCCGTCTCCGTTCTACTTCTTACAAGGACTCAGGCGCGCGATCTTTGGATCGAGCGCGGGTGGAGCGGGCCTGGCTATGGCGGCATCGAACTTCGGGTCGGCCTTGAAGACCCGGATCGTGCAGTTCATGGTCGCCGGATCGGCGGTCTCGGAGGCGCTCCGCGGCTTCTCGTCGGTGCGCGGGTTCGGCGAGATCCGGAACGTGGAGCCAAAGGGCGGAACCTCCTGCTGGAACCACGACTTTCCTTCCGAGGTCAGCGCCGCGCCCTGGACATGGAACGCTCCGGATGGGGCCTTCGGGCCGCCGCCATCCGAGGCGGCTAGGGCGAGCATCAGCAGGATCAGCATGCGTTCTCCTCCGATCAGTGTGGACGTCTTCTTCGAATGGTAACGCTACCACCCCTTCGGTGCAGCGGCCCTTGGCGGTGTTAGCCTCGGGCGCGATGGCCGAAGCCACTCTCGATCCGCGACTGATCTCGGAGACCGTGAACCGGTTGCGCCAGCGTGTGCACGCGCGCTTTCCGGACTCCGGGCTCGCAAAGGTTGCCGCTCAACTCACCGAGGTCGCGGCGAAGGCGAGCGCCACCTCGGAGTGGATCGCGCATCCGATCGCCGCCCTGCGCATCCTGGTCTTCGCGCTCATCGGCCTGATCCTGCTCGGCATCGGCCTCACCCTTTGGACCCTGCCCCTGCCCGCGGGCGGCCTGGAATTTGCTCAGTTCATCCAGGTTCTCGAGTCGGGAATCAACGACGTGGTCCTGATCGTGGCCGCGGTGTTCTTCCTCGCGAGTCTCGAGACTCGAATGAAGCGCGGCCGCGCTCTGAGGTCCATCCATGAGCTCCGCGCGATCGCCCATGTGATCGACATGCATCAGCTCACCAAGGATCCCGAGTGGATCCTCACCCGCGGCACCGAGACCGGCATCCTGCCTCCTCGTTCGATGACGCCATTCGAACTCTCGCGCTATCTCGATTACTGCTCCGAGATGCTCTCGATCACCGGAAAGATCGCGGCGCTGTACATCCAGCACTTCGACGACAGCGTGGCCCTGCAGGCGGTGAACGAGGTCGAAAGCGTCACCACCGCGCTGTCAGGAAAGATCTGGCAGAAGCTCATGATCCTCTACGCGCTTCACGGGATGGAACAGGGCAAGGGCCCGGGCGAAGCGACGGCCCGGCCCGACGTGCCAGACCCGGTGTGACCCGGCCCGCTCTTACTTCATTTCCGGGAAGCCGAGGTTCACGCCGCGATGATGGGGCTCGGGCCAGCGGCTCGTGACCACCTTGCCGCGGGTGTAGAAGTGAACGCCTTCCTTGCCGTGGACGTGCGAGTCCCCGAAGAGCGAGCTCTTCCAGCCGCCGAACGAGTAGTACGCCATGGGTACGGGGATGGGAACGTTGATCCCGACCATGCCCACCGGGACCTCGTTCTGGAACCGCCGGGCCGCGCCGCCGTCGTTGGTGAAGATGGCGACTCCGTTCGCCCAGGGGTTCGCCTGGATCAGCTCCATGGCCTCGATGTAAGTCTTCGCCCGCACCACGGAGAGCACCGGTCCGAAGATCTCGTCCTTGTAGATGGTCATGTCGCGGGTGACGTGGTCGAACAGGCACGGCCCGAGGAAATAGCCGTTCTCGTGCCCCGGGACCTTCAGGGTTCGGCCATCGACCAGGAGCTTCGCGCCCTCGGCCTCGCCCTTGTCGAGGTAGCCCCTGACCTTCGCGTGGTGTTCCTTCGTGACCAGGGGGCCCATGTCGGCTCCCGCCTCGCTGCCCGGCGCGATCTTCAGCTTCGCCATGCGCTCGCGGATCTTCGGGATGAGGCGATCCGCCGCCTCACCCACCGTGACGAGGACGGAGATCGCCATGCAGCGCTCGCCCGCGGAGCCGAATCCGGCGCTCACCGCGGAGTCGGCGGCGAGATCCATGTCGGCGTCGGGCAGGACCACCATGTGGTTCTTGGCGCCGCCCAGGGCCTGGACGCGCTTCCCCGCCTTCGTGCCCGTCTCGTAGATGTAACGCGCGATCGGGGTGGAGCCGACGAAGCTCACCGCCGCGATTCCGGGATGATGGAGGATCGCGTCGACCGCGACCTTGTCGCCGTGGACCACGGAGAAGACGCCTTCGGGAAGACCGGCCTCGGCGAGGAGCTTCGCGGAGAAGTTCGCGGCCGAGGGATCCTTCTCGGACGGCTTGAGAATGAACGCGTTGCCGCAGGCGATGGCGAGCGGGTACATCCACATCGGCACCATGGCCGGGAAGTTGAAGGGCGTGATGCCGGCGACGACACCAAGGGGCTGGCGGATCGAGTAGCTGTCGACATCGGTCGACACGTTCTCGGAGAACTCGCCCTTCAGAAGCTGGGGCAGACCGCACGCGAACTCCACCACCTCGAGACCGCGGCTCACTTCGCCCAGAGCGTCGGCCGCGACCTTGCCATGCTCGCGCGTGATCATGGCCGCCATTTCGACCTTGTGCTTGTCGAGGAGCTGGCGGTACGCGAACAGCACGCGGGTCCGCTGCGCCAGAGACGCCGCGCCCCACTTCTTCTGGGCCGCCGTCGCGGCCACCACCGCCTCGTCGACGGTGGCCGCGCTGGCGAAGGCCACGCGCGTGTTGGACTCGCCGGTGGCGGGGTTGTAGACGTCACCCCAACGCTCCACCAAACCTTCGTAGGGCTTGCCGCCGATCCAGTGCTTGAGGATGGTGAGTTCGAGGGTGGCTTGGGTTGTGCTTGTCATGGGTATGAGTCCTCAGCCTTTGACGGCGCGATCGGTGATTTCAAGTCCGCGGTCCACGATGTCCAGTCCCTCGTGGAGCTGGGCCTCGGTGATGACGAGCGGCGGATTGGTGAAGAAGGTGTTCCAGCGCACGAAGGTGTAAAGGCCCTGCTCGCGGAAGAAGGCTCCGAGCGCGACCATCTCCTCGGAGTGGCCATTGAACGGAGCCATGGGCTCCCAGGTCGTGCGATTGCGGACGATTTCAAAGATGCCGAAGAGGCCGATGGACCTCGTCGTGCCCACCGAAGGATGCTTTTTCTCGAGTTCCTGCATCCGCTCGCGCAGGATGGCGCCGAGCTTCACCGCCTGGTTCAAGAGTCCTTCGTCCTCATAGACCGCGATGGTGGCGAGAGCGGTGGCGCAGGCCAGGGTGTGGGAGTTGTAGGTGAGGCCGCCGGGGAAGGCCCGGTCCTTGAAGGCCTGGGCGATCCCTGTGCGCATACCGACGGCGCCCAACTGCACGTAGGCCGAGGTGAGTCCCTTGGCCATGGTGATCATGTCGGGCACGACACCCCAGTGCTCGACCGCGAACCATTTGCCGGTGCGGCCGAAGCCGGACATCACTTCGTCGGCGATCAGCAAGATGCCATGCTGGTCGCAGAGTTCGCGAACCGCCTTCATGTAGCCGTCGGGGGGCACCAGGATGCCGTTGGTGCCCACTACGGTCTCCATGAGGAAGGCCGCGATGTTCGCTCCGCCCTCGTACCGGATGATGTCCTCGAGCTCGCGGATGCAGACGTCGAGCGGCTCGGGATCCTTGCGGCCGTACTTGTGGAAGTCGGGGGCGCGCACGATGCCGGGGATCGAAGGCTCGGCGAACCAGCGGCGCGGGTCGCCGGTCAAGGCAATCGCTCCCGCGGTGCCGCCGTGATACGAGCGGTACCGGACCATGATCTTGTGCCGGCCGGTCACCGCCCGGGCGATGCGGATCGCGTTCTCGTTGGCCTCGGCGCCGCCGTTGGTGAAGAAGAAAGTGTCGATGTCGCCCGGCGAGATCTCCGCGAGCTTCCGGCCCAACCGGGCGCGGGGCTCGGTGGCCATGAACGGGTTCGCGTAGCAGAGTTTCGCGGCCTGCTGCTGGATCGCGTGAACCACCCGCGGATGGGAATGCCCGATGTTGCTGCACATCAACTGGGAGTTGAAATCGAGATAGCGCTTCCCTTCCGGCGTCCAGAAGTACACGCCGTCCGCCTTGGCCACCGGGATCGGGTCGATCTTCGACTGCACCGACCATTCGTACATGGTGTGACGCTTGCACAGCTCCACCATTTCCGGGCCGGGCATCACCGTCCGGGGCATGATTTCCGTCTTGGCTTCGGTCATTGTGTCCTTGCTGGCGCATTGGGGAAGCGCATGAGCGCGAGGTAGATCAGGAAAGCCGCGCCAAACCCGACGAACCAGCCGTAATCATAGAGGGGCCTGAGCGGCGACCATAAGAGCCCGCCCCACGCGAGCGCGCAACCGATGAGCATGGCCGCTACTGCGGCGGGATTCCATCCCGAGCGATAGCGATACTCGCCGGTGGTGAGATAGAGATCCTCGAGATTCAGACGTGTCCTTCGGACAATCCAGTAGTCCGCGATAAGAACGCCGCCGATCGACCCGAGGCCGCCCGAGTAGCCGACGAGCCAGGTGAAGATGTAGCCCGACGGATCCGCGAGCAGCCGCCACGGCTGCATCGCGATGCCGAGGATGCCCGTGATCAGGCCGCCGGTCTTGAAGGAGATGAGACGCGGGAAGGCGTTCGCGAAGTCGTTCGCCGGCGAGACCACGTTCGCCGCGATGTTCACGGAAAGCGTCGCCACCACCACCGTGAACATCGAGATCGCGATCACCACCGGGCTGTCGAACTTCGCCACCAGATGGATCGGGTCCCAGATCGGCTGGCCGTAGATGACCGCGGTGGCGCTGGTGACGAAGACGCCCATGGCCGCGAAGACGAACATGGTGGTAGGCAGGGCCACGGTCTGGCCGATGACCTGTTCACGCTGGCTGCGACCGTAGCGCGTGAAGTCGGGCATGTTCAGCGAAAGGGTCGCCCAGAAGCCGACCATGCCGGTGAGCGAGGGCACGAAGACCTTCCAGAACGAGCCGAAATCCCTGAACTTGCTCTGCTGCGCCAGCAAGGGACCCATACCGTCCGCGGCGTCGTAGGCCCAGGCCACGAGGGCGGCGGTCATCACGAGCACGAAGGGCGCAGCCCAGTTCTCCACCCGGCGAAGGAGATTCATCCCCCGATAGATGATCGCTATGTTCAGACCCCAGAACAGCATGAAAGACAGCCACTCGGTGGTGGTGTGTCCAAGAAATCCGGCGCCGAGCATCGTCGCCCAGCCGGGAACCACGCTCGCGCAGAGGGTCTGCACCGCCTCGCCCCCGATCCAGGCCTGGATCCCGAACCAGCCGCAGGCCACGAGGGCGCGCATCAACGCGGGCAGGTTCGAGCCGAACGTGCCGAAGGCGGCGCGGGCGAAGACCGGGAACGGAATGCCGTACTTCGTTCCCGGATGGGAGTTGAGCAGAATGGGCGCGAGCACGATGACGTTGCCGAGCAGGATGGTGAACAGCGCCTGCTTCCAATCCATCCCCGCCTCGATGAGGCCCGATGCCATCATGTAGGTGGGAATGCAGTGCGCCATGCTGATCCACAGCGC
>JANMVV010000346.1:0-2270 GCA_031392925.1 Vicinamibacteria bacterium | reverse complement strand
CGCTCCTCGTATCTGTGCGCTCGGGATCCAAGTTCTCGATGCCGGGCATGATGGACACGATCCTCAACCTGGGCCTGAACGACAAGTCCGTGGTCGGCCTGAAGAACAAGACCGGCAACGGCCGATTTGCCAAGGACTCGTACCGCCGCTTCATCCAGATGTATTCGAACGTGGTCCTGAACATCAACAAAGACCTCTTCGAGCACGAGCTCCACGCGGTCAAGAAGACGGCGAAGGTCCAGGCCGACGTCGATCTCACCGAGGGGAATCTCGACGCGGTGATCGAGCGCTACAAAGCGGTCGTCCTCAAGCAGACGGGCAAGCCGTTCCCCCAGGATCCGAAGGAACAGCTCACGGGCGCGCGTGACGCGGTCTTCCGGAGCTGGGGCAATCCCCGCGCGGTCACGTACCGCAAACTCAACGACATCCCCCATGACCTCGGCACCGCAGTCAACGTGCAGTGCATGGTCTTCGGGAACAAGGGCGACTCGTCGGCCACCGGCGTCGGCTTCACCCGCAACCCCTCGACGGGCGCGAAGGAGTTCTACGGCGAGTTTCTCCAGAACGCGCAAGGCGAAGATGTCGTCGCCGGCATCCGCACCCCGCATCCCATCGCCGAGCTGCAGCAGGTGATGCCCGCGGCGTACAAGCAGCTTCGCGAGATCACGACGAGGCTCGAACGCCACTACAAGGACATCCAGGACTTCGAGTTCACGATCGAAGAGAACAAGCTCTTCATGCTCCAGACCAGGAACGGCAAGCGCACCGGCCTGGCCTCGGTGGTGATCGCCGTCGACCTGGTCGAAGAGGGAGTCCTCACCAAGGCGGAGGCTCTGATGAAGGTGGAGCCCCAGTCGCTCGACCAGCTCCTGCACCCGATCTTCGAGCCCAAGGAGCGCGCCAAAGCGAAGGTGGCCGCGAAGGGCCTCCCCGCGTCTCCGGGCGCCGCGATGGGAGCGGTGGTGTTCACCGCCGACGACGCGGTCGCGTGGGCGGCCAAGGGCAAGCGAGTGGTCCTCGTCCGCATGGAGACGGTTCCCGACGACATCCACGGCATGCACGTCGCGCAGGGCATCCTGACCGCGACCGGCGGCATGACGTCGCATGCGGCGGTGGTCGGCCGGCAGATGGGGAAGCCCTCGGTCGTGGGCTGCTCCGCTCTGTCCATCAACGCGAAGAAGAAGACCATGACCGTGGGAGACCGGGTCATCGGCGAAGGTGAGGTCATCTCCATTGACGGTTCGACCGGCGAGGTGATGTTCCAGGCTCTCGCTACATCGCCGTCCGAAGTCCTGCAGGTGGTGAATGGCACGCTCAAGGCCGGGAAGTCGCCCATCTATCAGAAGTTCGCGAAGCTGCTTTCGTGGACTGACGATGTGAAGCGCCTCGGCATCCGCGCGAACGCCGACATCCCCAAAGACGCGAAGACGGCTTTCGCCTTCGGCGCGCAGGGGATCGGCCTGTGCCGCACCGAGCACATGTTCTTCGACACCGAACGCCTGCCTCATGTGGTCGCCATGATTCTCGCGGCGGCCAAGGGCGAGAAAGGCATGGCCGTTCTTCGCGCTCTCGAGAAGAAGCTCGCGGATGCGAACTCGGCTCAGAAGAGAGTGGTCACGGCCGAACTCGCGGCCGCGAAGAAGTCCTACGGCCCCGCCATCAAGCAGTATCAGACCGCGCTCAAGAAACTCATGCCGATGCAGAAGAGCGACTTCGCCGGGCTGTTCCGCGAGATGAAGGGTTATCCCGTCACCATTCGCACCCTCGATCCGCCGCTGCATGAGTTCCTGCCGAAACGCGAGGACCTGATGGTGCAATTGGCCGGGAAGAAGGGCAGCAAGGCGGAGCTTGCTCGCGCCGAGAAAATGCTCCACGAGATCGAAGGTCTGCACGAGTTCAACCCGATGCTCGGTCACCGCGGATGCCGCCTCGGCATCACGTACCCCGAGATCACGCGCATGCAGGCGCGAGCGATCTTCGAGGCCGCCCTTCAGGTTGCGAAGAAGGGCATCAAGGTGCGTCCCGAGATCATGATCCCGCTGGTCGGACACGTGGAGGAACTGAAGCGCCAGAAGGCCATCGTGCTCGAAGAGGCGCATCGCGTTCTGGGCAAGGGCGCCGCAGGCGTTGAGTACCTCATCGGCACGATGATCGAGGTTCCTCGGGCCGCGGTCACCGCCGCGGAGATCGCGAAAGAGGCCGAGTTCTTCTCCTTCGGCACCAACGACCTGACCCAGATGGGCTTCGGGCTTTCCCGCGACGACGCGGGC
>JANMVV010000335.1:0-27284 GCA_031392925.1 Vicinamibacteria bacterium | reverse complement strand
CGGCACGGTATGATCCGCGGTCCCAAGAACCAGCCAGGGAATCGCGGAGAGGTGCGAGAGTGGTTGAATCGGCCGGCCTCGAAAGCCGTTGTAGCTGAAAGGCTACCGTGGGTTCGAATCCCACCCTCTCCGCCAGCCTTTTTCGGGCCGTAGGCCCGAAAAGGCCTTGCGGTGAGGGGGGCTTCGGTCCTTCGCTGGCGCTCAGTCTCGAATCGTCGCGGGCTTGGTAGTAGGGCCGGAACTGCTGCGCGGTGAGGCTTCGGTCGGGTCAGCCGATCAACCGTATATCCGAAAGACCGTCTTCGCGATGATGGTCAGATCCAACCAAAACGTACGGCTCTCGACGTACTGGATCGACAGCCGCATCTTCTCGGGATGGATCGTTTCCAGGTAGACGCGGTCTGGGTCGGTCGCCCCCGCGAGCAGCTCACCCTCGTT
This sequence comes from Vicinamibacteria bacterium, assembly GCA_031392925.1. GTDB lineage: Bacteria > Acidobacteriota > Vicinamibacteria > Fen-336 > JAGNNV01 > JAGNNV01. Next base: position 26,846 of record JANMVV010000335.1, on the reverse strand, counting down.
GTGGAACCTGAGGGAGGCCAGGTCGGTGATTCCTGGCCGGACGTCGAGAATCCGCCGGTCCTTCTCAGAATAGGAGTCGACCACCCATTGAATCTGCGGCCTTGGACCGACGAGGCTCATCTCTCCCCGGACCACGTTGATCAGTTGAGGAAACTCATCGAGCTTGAGCGATCTCAGAAAGCGACCCGCGCGGGTAATCCTCGGGTCGCCGTCAGGGGTGGAAGAAGGTCCTCGGTCGGACCCCACGGCCATCGATCGAAACTTCAACATCGAGAATGGCCGCCCCCCCCGCCCGACCCGCGGCGCTCTGTAGAGAACCGGTCCAGGGGAGTCCAGCCGAATCCAAAGACTCAAGGCCAAAAGGAGGGGGCTGAGAATCAGCAGACCCAACCCGGCCACAACGATGTCAAACGAACGCTTCGCCGTCATTCCCGGATCGGCCTCAGGAGAGGAAGTCACCACAGAGGCGCCCCAGGAGCCGTTTGGCAGCGAGTTCGTCCCCGGAGCGCACGAGGGGCTCGAGCGCCGGGAGTTCGGCCCACACGGCGCGCCACGAGTCCGATGGCTCCAGCCGCATGATCTTGTCGAACCGGGTCGGAACTGCCCGCTCTCCGGTGTCCACCAGCTCCTCGTGCAGTCGTTCTCCGGGACGCAGACCGGTGAACTCAATCTCTACCTGACTGTGAACCTCTTTGCCGGAGAGCACGATCAGCCTTTCGGCGAGGTCAAGAATTCGAACGGGCGTGCCCATGTCCAGGATGAAGATGTTTCCGCCCTCGCCCAGGAGGCCCGCCCGGAGGATGAGTTGCGCCGCCTCCGGGATCGTCATGAAGAATCGCGTGGCCTCGGGGTGAGTGACGGTGACAGGTCCGCCACGCTGAATCTGGGCCAGGAACGTGGGTATGACCGATCCTGCGGAACCAAGGACGTTGCCAAACCTCACCGCGGCGTACCGCGTTCCCGGAAAACGCTCATCCACTGCCAAGAGGACGGATTCAGCGAGTCTCTTGGTGGCGCCCATGACGGAAGTCGGTCTTACCGCCTTGTCGGTCGATACGAGTACGAATACTTTGGTCCCGCTCTCCCCTGCGATCTCCGCGACGGTGCGGGTTCCAATCGTGTTGTTGTCGATGGCCTCGCACACATGATTCTCCAGCAGCGGAACATGTTTGTGAGCTGCCGCATGAATCACCACCGAGGGAGCCAGTTCGGCGAACAGGCGCTCTACCCTGGCTCGGTCCCTCACGTCCGCGAGGATGGCTCGAAGCGGCAGGTTAGGCCGAAGACGACCCAGCTCCTGTTCGATCGAAAAGAGCGCAGGCTCGGATCGGTCGAGAATAAGGAGGCGCCGCGGCTGGAGTTCGACGATCTGCCGACACACTTCAGAGCCGATGGATCCTCCGGCGCCCGTGACCAGCACGACCTGGTCTCTAAGAAACCCGCCCGCCTCCGTCGGGTCCAGAGCGGAGACCGACCGATCGAGCAGGTCCGCCATGCGTATGTCGGAAAACTCGGTGACACCCGCACGAGCGCGGATCAGATCGGACATGCTTGGCATGGACCGGATCACGATTCCGGCTTTTTGACAGGCGCTGGTCAGCCGTTGGAGCACAATCCGCGGAGCGCCGGGCATGGTCACCACGACTTGCCTGATGTCCAGACGTTCACACAGCAGCACGACATCGTCGGTCGTACCGAGAACGGGCAGTCCGGCCACTCTCGATCCCTGTTTGGCGGGGTCATCATCGAGGAATCCATGCAGAACCAGGTTCGGCGATTGCCGGCGGAGCTGGGAGGCCACGAGGGCGCCCGCCGTACCCGCGCCGACCAGGAGGAGCGACGCGGCCGGGGCGCCGAATGTGTTCGATCGGCGTTCGAAGGCGGATCTCCGCAGGATCCGAGCAAAGGTCAGAAAGCCGACCGAGAGGACAAAATTCAAGGCGATGACTGAGTAGGGCAACCGCAGGGGTTGCAACGTCTCCGAAAGCACGGCTCGAAGGAAAGCGAGAAGGGCGGCGGCGCCGCTCATGGCCAACACGAGTGGAAAGACATCGATGAGGCCGAAATAGCGCCAGAGCCGATCCATCGATTTCGTCAGGCCCAGTAAGAGGAGCTCCAATGACAGGGTCAGCAAGGTTGCCGGCAATAGCCCGAGCGTCAGCCAGGAAATGGAAAAGTCGAATCTCAGCAGGTGAGCGCCCGCAAACGCGAGGGCCAGAAGGCTCAGGTCCGCCGATCCGCGCAGGGCGCGGTCATACTTCGGGATCCGCGGGTACCACATCTAGGGCTTGGGCGTCAGAAGGAGAATCGACGGAAGAACGACCCCGCAGAGGCGCGGGTGCTCGATACGGATCCCTCTTTGTTCATTGATCTCGGCTGTTGCTGGTGAAACGCGACCGCTCGTTGATCATACCCGACGCGCTTCTCCCAAGACCGCATCCTCATGGGTCGCCGTTCGGCTTCACGGCATTGGCCGTCCCCTCAGGGGCGGTCAGCCTGATGTAGGGCCCGATGCTCTCGGATTCCTTCAAGTACGAGCGGAGTCGGGGCAGGGTCGGCGAGTCGGAGCGTACCCAGACCTCGCCAATGCGCCCTTTGTCAAGGCTCGCCCGGAGTGTGGCGTCGGAGTCCGGCGCCAAGAGAGCATCCGCAGCCGCTGGCCCGCCGGTTACGGTGCGAGCGAAATACTTTTCCGTGTTCCAAACCCAGACGCCGAGGGCCGCTTGAAGATAATCGCCATCCCCAGGAGATCCCTCCAACAGGATGGGTTCTTTGATCGCGGCTCCTCCGAGCCAGGAATCGCCTAACGCACGAAAGCGCTCATACCGTTCGCGAGATTTTTCAAGACGGGGATCGTGGCTTCGCCACTCCAGTATTCCCGCAATGAAGACGGCCGGCGAGAGGGCGGGCAGCAGGAGGAGCAGGGTCACACGTATCCTTGAGCGACCCGCAGCGAGCCCGCGAGCCATGAGGGCGGATGAGGCCAACAGTGTCGGTGCGACGATCGCGCGCCACGTGACCAGCCAGGTGTAGTCCGGCACGGTACCGCGACGAAAGGTCCACACCGCCGCCGCGAAGAGGCTCCACGCGAGGCCGGCAAGGAAAGTCGGCTTCGTCAGCTCAGTCAGGCCCTGGCGGAGGAAGGACTCTCCAGAGTCAGGGCGCCGCAGGCGCCGAATGGCCAGTGCTCCCAGGATGGCCAATGGAGCCAATACGGACATCGCTCTTGGCAGCGCAAATTCCACCGAGGGCTGGGCGATGGGATTTCGGGGCCACAGAATCCGATTCATCAAGTTCCGTGGAAGGCTGGTTCCCATGGCCGCGGTCACCAGGCCATTCGCTACCACGGCTAGCCCCAGGCCCAGCAGCAGCAGGGCTACGAGGGTTGAGCCTCTGCGCTTGGCGGGAAGGCGGAAGAGCCCGACGATCAGGGCAATGACGCCGGGTGCAGCGTAGTGCGGATAGAAAAACGTCGAGAGAAGGAAAAGCGCACCTGCGCCCCAAAATTCACGGGCCCGCTTCGCTCGGCTGAGCAACGCGAGGCCCAGCCAGAAGGGAATGAGCGCGGCTTCGCGCGGGTATAGGGGCGGTAGGGCAATGTAGGAGACAAGTTCACTGTGTGGCCCCACGTACTCGCCAAGAAAACCTGGATCGTGATACTCGTTCGCGGGCAATGTCATGTGTTGGCCAGAGGTCAGCCAGCCCTTAAGTCCCGCCAGCAGCCAAAGAGGCCCTTCGAGCCCTCCCCAGAGTGCCGCGAGGGCGCAGCCAATGACGCCAGTCTTCACCGATCGACTGACAACGGCGATCGGAACGGCCACGCTCCAAATCAGAAGCGAGGGCCCAAGGACCGCCATGATCCGGTAGGCGGTCATGGGATGCACGCCCAGAGTCCAGGGAAGAGCCATTACGAGCGAGAAACCCGTGTAGGTCCACGTTCCGGGATCGATCAGGTCAGGGACGGCGCTGGGATGACGTAAGAAGCGCGCCGCCGAGAACAGGTAGAAGAGGCTATCCTCCTCGGCGCCCATGGGCCGCCAGAAAGCAGCGAGAATGGCGTGAGGAATCGTGACTACAAGGGCAGCAACATACAGAATGGCCGCCCCCCCCACGGGAGTTGGTTCGGTGGGCGCGAGCCAGAAGGCCCGCAGGCCGCGGAGGCACCTAAGCAGAAAAGGCAGAATGTACGCGCCGACCTGCGCTCCCAGGGCCAGTTCAAAAGCGGGCAATCGGAGGGCGCCGGATGCAAAGAGGGAGACACTGGCCAAGCCGACTGCGGCCAGGAGACCGTAAAGGCTCCTCGGCAGCGTGCCTTTGCCCAAGGACCAAGAGAGGATGAGAACAGCACAAATCAGTCCAAGCAGAAAGCCCAACGGAACGGACCGCATTCGGACCGCGGTGACCCCAATCTCAAAGCCGGCCGTTCGACGGAACGCACTTATCTCTGCAAATGGCCGCTTGGAGTACACGAGGAAATCCGTTGATCCAGGTCTGTCGAAAGCAACCGGTGTGCCTTCCGAGAAGTCCGATGTTCCGAGGATCGGGGCGACCCTGACCCGGTCCAGATAGAAATACACGCCGGTTAGCGACTCTTGGGTCAAGGGAAGACTCAACCAACCCGGAGGCAAGCCGAATCGACGCGCATCCTCGATCCTTCTACTCGGTCCTCCTTCGGCATAAGGCAGGGACAGCCTGTATCGATCGAAGTAGGAGCTGTCAAGACTTTCCCTTGAGGGAGGAGTCATGGGAACGTCGCATGAGGCCCTCCACACCCAACCTCCCAGAACGAGAGCCAGTAACGCGAGGACCTTGGGAGTCACGTAACTTTGCGGCCGACCAGCCGCCTGAAAAAGTGCCGCGGCCGCACTTCCGATGGCCCCGTAGGAGATTCAAGCGCTAGCGCCATAACACAGACGAACATAAGGGGCAATGAGTCCACGAGGTCGCCCGCAAACTGGACTTTGACCGCGCTCACCAGTACGCCAAAGAACACAAGGGCCGCATAGGGTCTGAGCGTCCTCGCGGTCAGGACCGACCAGGATGCGAAGATCGCCATAAGGACAGCCAGCTGTGAGACCATCGCCGGGAGCCACCCGAAGTTGTAGGCCATATCGAGTGCATGATTATGCGGGTATGCCAGGCCGTGCGACGAAAAAGGCACAGGCCAACCCCCCAAGAGTGCCCCGCTTGCCTGAGACGAGACCTCCATCGCCAACTCCTGCCTGGCCTCCGGCACGCTCGAACGTTCGGTGAGGATCTGCCACCAGGGGGCCTCCCCGAAGCGGGCGGCAATCACGTCATGCAGCAGCTTTAGGCCCGCGAACAATGTCTCGCGTTGGCCGACCGGCAAGACCCTGGAAAAGCGCGACATTCTGCCCCAGAAATCCTCATAACGCAGGACCACGAGGTCGGTGCGATCCATCGAACGATATGGATACAGAAGGCTGGGCCCAAGGAACATGGGCAGGATGACCCCAAGACAACAGGCGGGCACGAGCAGCAAGCGAAAAACCGCTCGACGGAGGCCGGCGCGACTTCGCTCGAAGCGATACCTGGCGCCTGCGTAAGCCGCCAGCGCCACCCAGGCAACCGCGAGTGCCACGAAGCCAGCCCGGGATGTCGAGAAGACAAGGAGGTAGGCATAGGCAGGCGCCGCCAGAATGAGATGCATCGTGGGAGCGATGAGGACGATCCAACAAAGGCCCAGCACGCCGAGAGTCGCTACACTGTTCGTATGCCCCCCGAAGGTCACAAAGACGTTCGCGTCCGGTGAGCCTACCCACCAGGCCTTGAGCACAATTCCGACACCCAGGGCCGCGACGAGAAGCGAGCACGCCTGCTCGGGCGGCTCCTCGGCGGTGGCCTCAAGGCCCCGGCCCACCTTGATGGCGAGAAAACCTAGTCCCGTCCACAGCCAGCCGACCAGAAGCAACAGAACTGCATGAGCGGAGATGGGTAAGTGGGCTTCGATCGCTCGGAACACTGACGGTAGGAGCGGGAGCGCGGCCAGCAGGGCGACCAATCCCAGCCGCTTCGCCGAAACACGGACCGCGCGAAGGGCAGGGGCCAGTAACCCGACCGAGATCAACAGGACGATGGCTTGCGCCATCCGTCGATTCCCATCAGGGTGCGCTATTGCGCTCCCGATCGCCGGGAATGTGAGAAAACCGAAAAGCCCCGCAAACGCCCAGAGTGGTCGGGACCGAGGAAGTGTCATTGAAACTCGACCGATTGCAGGAACAATAGGGAACCCTACTGACCCTCAGTTAGGCGAATGAGGGGCACGGTCAGCGATCCGTTTCCTGCCCGCGACCCAGACCTCCATCGGACGGTCATACTATTTGCAACACTGAGCGCGACGAGGATCCAGACACCGTGAGCGACGAACAGCGATTGGAGGCTGGCGGCCGGCAACCCGGTCCCCAACAGAAGCCCAAACGCGGCGACCTGCGCATCGCCCCATGGGCCCGGAAGGCGCAGTCGTCCGACGAAGATTCGAAGTGCGGCAAGCAACACGGAGACCAGGACCAGCCCGGCCGGCCCCCAGCGGGCATAGGCGTCAGCATCGGCCGAGCAATAGGCCCGGATCGTCGGATAGTACTGATTTGGAAAGCGGGACACGTAGGCCCACCGCCCAACTACGGTAGCCGGATGCACAAAGTCGGCGGACACCCGTTCCGACCGAGACATGCCACCCCAGCCGAGTCGGTGACCTGCAACCGCCGGATAGTAGGCATACCAGCGATGCGAAACCTCCGACGGACCGAGTAGCCATCGGTACACCACGGAGATCGGCAGGGCCGCGGCTCCTTTGGGCGCCGGTTCTTGCCTGCGAAACTCATCGGCCAGAGTCACCGCCAGCCGAGAGTCGGTCGGGTGGGGGATCGACGGGCGTCGATCGCCGAAAGGGCCCGCCCGAGCTACCAGGTATCCCCCCGAAACCACGGCAACAAGAAGGGCCACACCCGCGGGTCTCAGAAAGCGCCGTCGCGCCGCCGAAGAGGACAGCGCCCATACCACCGCCGCGAAGACGGTAAGAAACACCAGGAGTGGCCCGCGGGCCATGGTGGCCCGCGAATAGACGACCGAGAGGCAGATCAGGAATCCGCTGAGAAGGAACCGCTTCGACCGGGCCAGGAGCACGACGGTCAGTGGCGCCAAAACTTCGATCGCCGCTTGGAAAAGGTACACCACCGCCGATGGGACGGGTAGAAGTTTGGAAGAGCGCTCGCGCAGTTGAACCAGCGCCGCCTCATCATTGAGTCCCGCCAATTTCCAAACGATCGGGATTTCAGGCATCAATGCCAGGTGCGTAATGAAAGCAGCCGCACAGGCGACGAGGAGCCACACGCCCACCGAACGCTCGATGGCGCTTCCCGGGTTCCAAGCGGCTTCACGGTGACGCCCGCCCCACCAGTCCCCTGCGAGCAAGGCGCCTCCTACCGCGGCAATTCCCAAGGATTGAACGCCCACGAACTCGCTGGCGAAGGTATGACTCTGCACGGTGAACGGGGCCACGATGAAGGCCCACCACCCCAAGGATGCGGCGCTGTCCGCCTCTCGCTCACGAAGCCAGTTCTTTCGGAGAACCAATGCGCAAAGCACCGAGTAGAGAACGAATACCATGACGGGCGCGAAGAGACTCACTGTTCGACCGACATCGAAAAGCGGACTAGAAGGCCGAGGTGGTTCAATGCAGTGCCCAGCCCCGGAGAAAGCCCAACAGAATGAACAGCAGCAGAACCGGTCACAAGATCACAATAGATCGAAAAGGCGCGTCCGCGTAGCTTAGGCGAAGAGCAGAGCCTGGGTGCGACGGATGATGCTGGCTGCGTCCATTCCGTACGTGGCGCGAAGGTAGTGTTGGGAGCCGACCACGCTCGAGAAGCAGCCGTCCAGACCGATGCGCAGGAATCTGGCCGGTGACACGCCGGCATCGGCCAGAGTTTCCAACACGAGGCCGGCGAGGCCACCGTGAATAGTGTGCTCCTCGACGGTGACGATTGCGGTGTGCTGTCGGGCGGCGTCAACAAAGCGGTCAGGTTCCAGCGGCTTCAGGGTGTGCACCGCATAGATGCTGGCGTTCACGCCGACACGTTCAAGCGCCTCCGCGGCCTTGGTCACCTCGGAAAGAATGCCACCCGTGGTGAAGAAGGCGACATCGCGACCACGACGGAGCAGGCGCGGACGGCCAAGCACGAAAGGCTCTGCCGCCGGACCGTCGGGGCCCTTGTCCTTGTCCAGGCGAAGAAAACAGGTTCCGGTGAGGGCGGCGAGCGCCCTGGTGGCTTCGCTTACCTCGCCAAGGCTGGTGGGTGCGACGCAGGTCACACCGGGCAAGGAGCGCATGATCGCCAGATCCTCGGTGGCATGATGGGAGATGCCAAGCTGGCCGTAGCTGAACCCGCCGCCGATGGAGACGACCTTCACATTCGCGTCGTGGTAGGCCGCAGAGTTCCTGATCATTTCCAGGCAGCGCAGGGTCGGGAAGTTGGCGATGGAGTACGTGAATACGAGATGGCCCTCAAGCGCCATTCCGGTGGCGACGAGGGTCATGTTCTGTTCGGCCACTCCAGCGTTGATGAACTGTCTGGGGAAACGACGGCGATATTCATCGAGTACGGCAAAGCCGAGATCGCCGGTGATCAGCATGATTCGCGGATCATTCTCCGCGAGGGTGCAGAGAGTCTGAATGAAGCGGTCGCGCATCAGGAGTTGTCCAGCTCAGCAAGGGCGCGGTCGAATTCCTCACCGCGGGCGGTGCGGTAGTGCCACAGCACGGTGTTCTCCATGAAGGAGACGCCTTTGCCTTTGATCGTGTGGGCAATGATGACGGTGGGCTGGCCCGAGCGTGAGGGCGGGGTCCCGAGCGCGGTGGCGAGCGAGGCATGGTCGTGGCCGTCCGCTTCGACCACGGACCAGTTGAAGCTCTCCCATTTTGGTCGAAATGGCTCAAGGGCCAGCGTTTCGGCAACGGACCCCAGACTCTGGATCTTGTTGTAGTCAATGATGGCCACGAGGTTGTCGAGAGAATGATGCTGTGCGAAGAGCGCCGCTTCCCAGATGGTGCCTTCGTCGCACTCCCCGTCTGAAAGGAGCACAAAGACTCGGGGGTCCTGGTTGGCTAACTTCAGGGCCTTGGCCATGCCCACCCCAACCCCGAGCCCGTGACCCAGGCTCCCGGTGGAGAGCTCGACGCCCGGAATGCCCTTGTGGCTGACATGGCCGGAGAAGATCGAGCCGTCCTGGTAGTGCCGCTTGAGCTGTTCGACGGAGAAGTAGCCGAGTTCAGCCAGCGTGGCGTAGACCGCCGCTCCGGCGTGACCTTTGCTGAGGATGAAACGATCGCGACCGTGCCAACGTGGTTGTCTGGGGTCATGACGCATGATCTGTCCATAGAGCACCGCCATGATGTCGGCGATGCTGAAGGCGGCGCCCACATGGGAGCTGCCACCCGTACTCGTCATTTGAAGGACGTGGCGGCGGATTCTGCGGGCGAGATCGACCGTCGGCTGGCGTTGAATTTCGGGCTCGGGGGACAGGGTCACAGAATGGCGTAACTGATGTACGGGTCCCACTCGAGCCGGCGTAGGGCGAGAGGCCGAGCCGCGGTCTCCTCCAGCATGGCGAGGGTCTCCCCGGGCCATTGGGGGTTGTCGAGCTCGTCAAATGCGAGAACTGCGCCCCGGGGCATGCGGGGCAGGAAGTGGCGCAGCGCACTTCTGGTCGGTTCGTACAGGTCGCAGTCAATGAAGAGCAGGCTGACCAGGAGATGAGGATTGTCCTCGACAAACTTTGGCGCGGTGGCGGCGATATCGCCCTTGACGAGCGCGATCTTGGGAATGTGGCCAAGGAAGCGATCTTGATCGTAGAGATCTATCAACTGTTGCAGTTCTTCGTAAGAACTGGCCCGCAGATCACCGACATGCGTCCGCGTATTCTCGTTTTCGTCTTCAGTTGCCAGGCTCGGAAACCCGTCGAAAGTATCGAAGCCATAGACTCGCCGGGTGAGATTCTCAGGCTCAAGGATCGTGCTGAGCTTGGCCCACGACATCAGGCCGAAGCCACGAAAAACGCCGCACTCCACGATCGAACCCTTGACCGGGAGGGCCAACTTGAAGAGCTCGTACATTGCGAGGAAGCGCTTCAAGTGCTGCCGCCGGACATACTTAGGGAAGCTCTCGAGCTTGGCTTCGGTCGGGTCACTGCACTCGTCGAATATGCGCGCCAGGGCCGGTCCGACTGCTAGTTCACCGGGGGTTTTATATGTTTTCACTGTGTTTATGGTTGGGTGCCCGGTTTCCGCCAAGGGGATGGTGGCAGGAAAGCGAAAAGGCCAACGACATTCTCCAACATTTTGAGGGCCAGGTGCGAGGCGAAAGCCGGTTTCTATTCGGAACCGCCAGAGGCATCAGGTCGCGGGTCACGCGAATCGCCACCAGACCAGGGACGCGAGCGTCGAGGCGATCCCGAGTCCCAATAATGTCCGGCCAAGGCGGAAAAATCGGGTGTCGAGGCACAGGGCAGACAGGGTTACCAGGTTTGCCAAACAAAGGAGTAGTTGGAGTGTGGGCCACTGGCGCGGTTGCAGGAGGCCAAATGCGAGGAGTGACAAGGGGCCCACAGCCTGCACCGTCAGCAGCAGGCTGAACTTCCTGCGGAGGATCATCAGGTTTGTCAGGAGGGCGACGCCAGGGGCAGTGACTCCAGCCAGGCACATCGCTCGAACGGACGAGCGAAATGCGTCCTGGCTGGCTTCGGATCCGGAACCCACCACGAACACCGTCAGGAGCGGCGCCGCTATCCAGAGTGCGGTCGCCGCCACGACGGAGGCCATGGCCGTACCCGTGACCAGGCGATCGACTACCGCGAGTTGCACTCGCTTGGCCTGGCCAACCAGGCGTGCGAACGCCGCAGAGCTAACACCATAGCCCAGGAAGCCCAGCGTGGCATCGGAGATCCTCGAGGCCAGAGTCAGAGCCGAGAGGGCCCCGGGGCCGAGGGACGAGGCCAGGAGTCTCGCCGCAAGCGGCGTCGCCTCTTGCAGCAGCGAGGCCGTCACCAGGACGGCGAAGGGGTCGCGTGCGCCGGTCGGGACGGGGCGCATGCGCGCCGCCGCGCGCCTGGAGAAACCGAACAGCCAAAGGGAGGTCGCGGTATTGGACAAAGCTGCCGCCCAAAGAAAGTTCGCGCTCGTCCGCCCATCCTGCAGGACAAGAGCGCCAACGAATACTGAGTTCTCGACTATGTTACTGAGCGCCGGGGCGGAAAAATTCCCCCGAACCTGCAAGAGGGTCACCAGGTAGAAGGAAGCGGTCTGGGAGAATCCCAACAGGGCGAGCGCTGATAGTGCCGATGCCGCTGCATGCCCTGAAGAATAGAGGGCCACCACAGCGCCAACCGCGACCAGCGAGAAGATTCCCAGGTCACGAGCCCAGGACCGACCGGAGTCGATCGCCCTGCTCCGAGCTCCGGCCGTTCCCGCGGCCTTTGCCACGATGCTCATCGCGGTTTGAACGAGCAGGCCGACATCGAGGGCGCGGGTGAGTCCGAAACCACGCGCCAGGTATGTATCTCTGCCCACGGCCAGAACTTTTCCCAGGAGGCCGCCTGACCATGTCACGGCCGCCGCCCGCAGCGTAGCTTTGGCTCCCCGGGCTGCGTCGGCCTCGTGGGAAGCCGCCTCGACGGTCCGTGGTGTGCTCATCTTCGGGCCGCGTCTTGACGGGATCTTCCCCGGGCAACCTGCTCGCGGTGCTCCTGCACCAGGGACTCAAGGTGTTGAACCAGGCCCCCGTACACCCGATCGAACGAAAACGCGTCTCGATACAGGCGCAAGGCGTTACTTGAGGCCTCCTGACGTAAGGCGGAGTCTGCCAACAGGCGGCGCAGGCACTGAGCCAGCGAAGTCCCCGTGCCTGAACCGTAACTCCAACCCACATGATGCAGGGCGATCAAACGCCTCACTTCGCCCTCCAGGGGGCTGAGAATAGGCAGGCCAAGCGCGAATGCGTCAATGATCTTGTTGGGCACACTCATCACAAAGCTACCCGTGCTGTAGTAGGGGGCAAGTGCCGCCATCGAGCGCTCGGCCAGCGCCTCAACCTGCGGACGACTGACCCAGCCCGCAAACACGACCGTGGCCGCGCCAGACATGAGGCGACGCCACTCGGTCGTAAGCTCACCATCACCGCAAAGAACGAACTCGCAGGGCGTTCCCTGAGCCGCGAGTTCGTGGGCAGCCTCGGCGACCGCCGACATGTCAAACGCCCGGGAATGAGATCCGACAAAGCAGACGCGGCCCCGACCGTCCGCCAGAATGCCTTTGGCATCCCACCACTTTCGTGCCTCTTGAAGATCTGCCACAGGGATCTGTCCGGTCGGAGTTGTCAACGAAACGATCCGGTCTGCTTCATTTGGCAGCCGATTTGAAAAAGTCAGCGCCCATTTCAGAAATGGGTCGGCCATGGCGGTAATCCCCGTCGCATCGCGCATCGCGCGCCTGCCCAAATAGTAATAGGGCAAGAACGCGATGGCAGCCAGAGGCTGCAACAGAAACGGGAAGACCTTTGTGAAAACGCTGGGCCACTGGTCTTTCACATCGAGCAAGCATGGCACGCCTCTCCTGGAGAGCCAGCGGGTCATGACGGCAGCAGTTTCAATGGGGGGGTACCCAACAAAAGCGACATCCGGAAGTACCGATTCCTCCTTGAGCCGTTTCTTTAGCGCGAACCCCAAAGCCGCGTGATCCCATAGACGGCCAGGGCCGATATTTCGCCGGTAGCCCGGACTGGGCAGCAAGCGAATCTCGAGGTTAGGAGAGACCACGATCCGTTGAGGGCCGTGACCGCGATGGCGTTTCTCCTGGTGGTTGAAAGTGGAACTCCATAGCACAACGTTGTGCCCCGCTTGAACCAAAGCATTGGCCAGATTCATGGCCCGCATGGGTCTCGGGTTTCCGGGATCACTCGGGAGTGGTTCCCCGGTCTGCAACAGCCAGACCTTCATGGCTTCATCCGCAGATTGGCCCGTGTATGTCGCGCGGCCACCCTCCGTCCATCCAGGGTGGGGCGACGACGATCAAGCGCGAGCGCACGATCCCGCGTTGCTGCTGAGGTTCACCGCTGGAAGAACGAGCGGATGACGTCGACAACTATGCCGACTTCAGCCTCCTCTGTTTCGGCGCTCATGGGCAAAGAGATGACCTCGCGGCAGATGGATTCCGTTTCCGGAAAGTTCCACGAGCCTAGTTTCAGACCGGGGTGATGCCACATGGGGCGAGCCCAGTGCACCAGCGTCTCCACACCCTGCTCCTTCAAATGCGCCCGGAGATCCTCGCGTCGGCTCGTTCGGATCACGTAGTTCTGAAAGACATCGTAGAACGCGGAATCGTCAAAGTGCGGAAGCCTGAGGTCCCCGATCCCGGTGAGCCCGCGTCGATAGAGTTCCGCCGTTCGCCGCCGATGGTCGACCCACGAATCGAACTGGGTCAGCTTGAAACTAAGCACCGCAGCCTGAATATTGTCGAGCAAGGCCGTGTATCCGTGGTAGTGATACTCACCGGTCGCGCGATCCTCGCCGTTGAACCGGAGGCGGCGGATGGCTTGGGCCGTCTCATCGCTGTTCGTGGTGACCGCCCCGCCGTCGCCAAAACAGCCCAGGATCTTGAAAGGGTAGAAACTGAAGCACCCGGTCAGCCCCCAGGAACCGGCCTTCCTCCCATCCACTGACGCACCCAGACCTTGTGCCGCGTCCTCGATCACGATCAGGTCGAACTCCCGAGCCAATTCCTCAACCCCGCGCATGTCGGCCATTCGACCGTTCAGATGTACCGGCAGGATAGCGCGCGTTCGCCTGGTAATCGCGCGGCGTGCGCTCTTCAAATCGATATTGTAATCCGGGGACACATCGCACAGGACGGGTTCGGCCCCGCTGTGCACAATCGCGGAGATCGTTGCCACGAAGGTGTGAGCCGGGGCGATGACTTCGTCTCCCGGCTTGAGACCGGCAGCGATCATGGACAGTGCTAGCGCGTGGTAACCGCTGCTTACCCCCACCGCGTGCTTTACCCCACAGACCCTGGCGAGCTCCCTCTCAAAGTCGGTGAGCTGCTGCCGGAGAATCAGGTCCCCATTCTCGAGACAACCCGAGATCGCTGCTTGGAACTGGCTTTGGTAGCGGGCGTAGTGCTTCCGGGCGTTCACGAAGGGTACGCGGTAACTCACCTTGGGTGTGCTCCTTGGATCAGTCTTGATTCGGTCTTGGCCAACCACGAGACGTGCCCCCGTAGCGGTCATCTGTAACTATTCGTCGTTAGTCGTGGTTTGGAATCAGTCGGCGGAGGGTCCAGACGCGCTGAAACGCAAGGAACGGACAGAGGCTCCACATCGGAAAGTAAAGGCTTGGCAAGTAGCGAGAGAGGAGTCGACCCAGGGGAGGCGCCAGAGCACCTCGGAAGCTCGCCTCAACTCGCACCTCTGAAGGGGGAAATAAGCGTTTGAAACGTGCCCGCATGGACCGATAGCGGGAATCCGCCGGATGACTAAGATTCCAGTCTATCAGAATGAGCCGGCCCTCGAGGGAGGTCACGCGAATCATCTCTCTCGCGAGTTCAGCCGCCAGCGCGTCGTCGATCACGTGAACGAACATCGTGGATTCCACGACGAAGTCAAACGCTTCCGACCTGAACCCAAGGCGGCGGCCGTCCCCCAGAACGAAGCCGACCTGCGGGTAGGCCCGCCTGCCTGCCGCCAAACGAGAAGGCTGAAGATCCACACCCATCAGCCGCTCCGGTCTCAGACCGAGCTCGATGGCGAGCGGCAGCAGCCCCCCGCTCCCGCAACCGACATCCAGGAGCGTGGCCTCCGGCAACTTTGAGCGGAACGGGGCAAAGGATCTAAGGACGGCTCTCCGGGCCGCAAAAGCCTGAAAATCGACCTCCGGGTTCAGGATGGAATTTCTCTCGAGGCCCTGGTCCTTGGCCAGGGAGCCGTAGAGGTCGGCCGTTCGCGTCTGAACCGGGTCGCCAGCGTCGAGCGGAAGCTTCCGGGGACTCATTCCAGGGCATTCTAAGCCGGTCACCGAGCGGCATATGAAGGCGAACAGAGGGGCTGCCTGGGATCTCGCGGTCGGTAGACATAAAGTCAGGTCGTGCCACCGGGGCCGGGGGGTACCTCACTTTGTCTACATGGGAAATTCAAGCAGGCACGTCCAAAGAGAACCGGGAATGAAGACGGACACATCCAAACCTGAACGCGATTCCGTTTCCCGAATCTACTTGATGGCGGCGGTGCTTCTGCTCTGCGTCAGCTGGTGGCTACTGCTCTTGCCCGATATGGAGTGGACCATCGCTCTGAATGGTTTTTCACCCATTGACTGGGTTGCCCATCTCAATTCGCCCGCGACCTTTCGCCTGGACTTCCCTAACGGAACGATGAACTATGACAAGTCGTCTTTCATGCACCTATATCCACTGGCCAGCAGCTGGTTTGGAATCTCACCGGAGCTACTGATCAAGTGGGTCGTCCTTCTCGAGATCATCTTCCTGGTCTCTTCCGCGGCGATCTTCAGTCGCGCGCTGACTCCTTCGGCGTCCCCGTTTGTCGCGTGTGTCTTTGCCTTGCTGTTGGTCAGTGGCCGCACGAACATGGATCTCTCGAATTTCGGTCGTCCCACGTTCTGGGGACTCTATTACAACGCCGCGGATGGATTGCGACTCCTCGGGATTGCCCAATTTCTTCGAGGCCGGATACTGACCAGCTCGATGCTGCTGGCGGTCAGTCTTACCATCCATCCGGTAATGGCGCTGACCGCATGCGTCTTTCTCGCGGGATGCGTGGCCGCCCGGCCCAATGCCGTTCCGCCTCGCCGCCTTGCCCTCGCCGTGGTCGTCTTTCTCGGCATTGCGGGAGGGTGGTGGCTCTGGAAGATCGCAGGTGTCACGCTTTCTTCCGGAACGTTGGATCCCAAGACCTGGATAAGAATCGTCAAGGCTTTCACTTACCACTTGTTTCCGCTCGACTACGGCTTCCTGACTGTCTATCACGACTATCGCCTGTTGCCGTTGGTTTGTCTTTCTGCATTGGCGGCTGGCTGTCTTCCCCTGCTGGAGAAGGATCGCCAGAGGCGCAAGGCGATAGGGTTGGGAACCGCACTCCTGGCCGTCACCGCGGTGGTGGGCGTATTGATTTCCATCTACGTGCCCCAGCCTGCCTTGATTAAACTCGCGTTGCAGCGAGCCAGTGACATGATTCTGATCGTTGCCCTGGCGATCGCGGTCGCAGGGTTGGTCGGTCAAGTAATGGCGAGCCAGTATTTGTGGGAGCGCGCTTTGGCCATGGCGGTCCTGATGTCACCATTTCTCATGAAGCCGGGCTTCGCAGCATTGCCGGTTATGCTAACGCTCCTCGGTTGCGCCAAGGATCCTGTTACGGCCGGATCGGGTGTTTGGCGGCTGCGCGCCCCGTACGTGTTCGGTGGGTTGGTCGCAGCACTGGCCGCGCTCTATGCAGCGATGAAGGTGCTGGAAGGGAGGCAATTGCCAGCCTATCTGGGAAGCGTGCGGTTTTGGGCGTTTACATGTGTGGTCGGCGGAATTCTCTACCTCGTTCGGTTCCTGCCGCCTTCCAGACAAAGTAACACAATCACGCCGATACTGATTGTGTCGGTTCTCGGTCTATTCTTTGGATACAGTCAATGGAGGGCTGTGCCGGGGGACGAAGAGCGGCGGCTTGGAACGGACTATTTGGAGACCCAGCGGTGGGCCAAGGGACATACGCCGCCCGCCGCGCTATTCCTGGTCGACCCGACTATCTATTATGGGTGGCGCGACTTTTCCACGCGCAGTTCGTTTGGGAACGTGCGAGAGTGGCTATATACAAGCTGGCTCTACGATTCAAAGATAGAGCTGTATCGGGAGGGCATGCGTCGATTCGATGAGTTCGGCCTCAGCCTTGAAGACTATCTCAACGAAAAGCCATCCATTGACGGCTTTAACAAACTGGACCGGGATCTCAAGAAGCGATTCTATGACCTGGAACCAGACCGGCTTGTAGACATTGGGCAACGGTACGGCGCCGACTATCTGGTCATGAAGCGATCTTTGATCCGGAGAGCTTACCCATTTGAGCAGGTATTTCAGAACGGCAGTTTTGTCATTTACCGCCTGGCTGGCAACTTGGGGCGTGACTCCACGTCCGGGGCTGAGCCGCCATGAGGGCGAGGTTCTCTCCCCGGGGTTGGCGCATTGGGCCCTTGGCCGCCACGGTGGGTCACGACCTCTTCTCGAAAGAGAAACAGGCGATGAGATTCAGGTCTCCGTGTGAGACCAGACACGGATAGAACCGATCGGTCTTCAGTACAAGTCTGGGATTGGCACGCAGATGATTCTGTACCGAGCGGAGATCGTGCACGTGTTCAAAGGCGATGATCTTGTCGTAGTTCAGACCGAAGTCCCGCTGAAACACCCGCCGCGTCGTGATCTCCCGGCCGAAATTCCAAAGGAAACCGCCTTCGCAGGGCAAGGCCAGCACCAGGCGGCCGCCGGGCTTGAGCACCCGTGTGACTTCCGCCAGGGTGTCGCCCAGGCGCTGCATGTGCTCAAGGCTGTAGGTCGAGACCACACCGTCGAACCAGTCTTCGCGGAAGGGCAGTCGCGAGGCGTCGCACTGGACGCCGCGGCCGCGAAAGTCTTTCCACAGCGGATTCTGGAGGTGGCCGCTCTGGAACTCCGATACGAAGTAGTCGCCCTCGTGCTGCGCGTTCAGCCGCGCGTGCTTCCCGACTCCGGCTCCGATCTCGAGTACGCGGCCCCGCGGAGTCTTCGCCACCACCCAGCGTCGGCCAAGATTCTCGAAGTACCCCGCGAGGCCCCCTCCGCCCTCTTCCTGAACGGAGCGAACCCGGTCGAGGTAG
The DNA here is from genome assembly GCA_031392925.1 of Vicinamibacteria bacterium. Classification (GTDB taxonomy): domain Bacteria; phylum Acidobacteriota; class Vicinamibacteria; order Fen-336; family JAGNNV01; genus JAGNNV01. The sequence continues at coordinate 8,933 of JANMVV010000335.1, read as the reverse complement.
CTCCGGATGTCGGGATCGTCAGCGGTGAGATGACCGTAACGCCGCCGGGCCTCCGCCCAAAACATGGCGCGCTATGAAACCAGGGGACAGCGCGAGCAGGCGGGGAAGCGCTTCTGGGCGCGCAGATCCTTGCGCCACGCGCGGACTTTCTCGCCGTTCCAGATGTCCATGAACTTCTGCTCGTGGATGTTCCCGAATGACACGTGATAGCAGCGCGTGAAGGGGATGCAATCGCCGTCGGCCAGGATCTGGGCGAAGTGCCACGAGCTCATGCAGGGAGTGTGGTCCATGAACGTCTCGGGATCGTGGAAGAAGCGCTCCAACTCTTCGCGGTTGTACTCGGGGTTGAACGTGACCCGCGGATCCTTCCGCTTCTTGATCTCGCCCATCTGCTTCCACAGCTCGTTCGTGTCCACGCGCGAGGGATGCACGTCGCTCGAGAGGCAGGTCTCGGTGGCCTTGTACTTATCGCCCCAGACCGCGTTGTGGTGATCGGCCTGCTCCGGCGTGATGAAAGTCATCCAGTTGAAACTGACGATGGACACCGGCAAGTCGGCGATCGAGTCCATGAAGGCCACGAGCGATCCGTCATTCATGTTGGTGACCGTGAAGATGAGGGCCACGTCGGACTTGAGGCCGCGCTTCTTCGCGGCTTCGTCGAACTTACGGATCCCGTCGGTCGCCTTCTGGAAGACGTCCTTCCGGCCGCGGATCGTGTTGTGGATGTCCGGCGGGCCGTCGATGGAGACGTTGAGCCGGTTTAGGCCCGCATCCGCCAGCTCCTCGGCCCTTTCGGGGAGGAGATAGCCGCCGGTGGTGACGCCGATGTGCATGTCCTTGCTGCGGACGTAACGCACCGCATCCCCCAGGGGCTTGTACATGAGCGGCTCGGTCGCGTTGATGGCGATGCGAGGCTTGCTGGGCGCGAGCTCGTCGGTGACGCTCCTGAAGAGCTCGATGGGAATCTCATGCAGCTTCTTGTCGATGCGGAGGATCTTCCAGAAGTTGGCGTCCGCGTTGGCGGTGCCGACATCGCACATCCGGCAGTGGAGGTTGCAGACGCTGTTGATGCTCCAGTACACGGTGAGCGGCGCGCGCGCCCCGCCCGTGGAGTCGGTGAGGTAAGGCAGGCCCTGCCAGGCCAGCCGGGAAATCGGCGTGCGATCGACGCTGAAGCCCGCCGTCTTCCAGACGTTCAGCGCTTTCTTGGCGACGGAGACGATTTCCTTCATGAATCTCCCGAGGGAAGCACGGATTCTCCCACGTTCGCGTGTGAAGGCCCAGGGCCTCTGGGGTCTATCCTCGCTCGCGTTGGCCGCCGAGTTAGAGCCTTCTGGAGGAAGTGGCGGGCGCCGGCTCGTCCCATCCGCCCGGCCCGGCTTCAAACTCGGTCGGCTGAAAATACCGCGAACTCGCCATGTGAATACCGCTGGCTCGACGGGTCCGGTGCAGCGTTGCTCCCGAGGCGCCGTCGACGATGTCGTTGATCACCACGGAATCCAGGTCCAGGGTTACGGTGCGGGTGAGACGAGCCGGGGCTTTCACTCTCTTGCCCATCAGCCTGCGCACTACCAGTTTGCGGAAGAGATCGCCGATCCACTGCACGCGCAGGACCGTGGAGTTCAGAATGCGAAGCGCCACCATCTGGTACGTCTTCAGGTCTTCGTGCAGGGACAGGAAGAAGTCGGCCTCCACCACGATGGCCTGGTCAGAAACTTTCCTCATCCGTCCGCCCGCCGGCACGCGGGTCACATAGCGTTTGCCCTTATCGAGCAGGAGGTAGCCGCCATCCTCGCCCGCGAGCTGCCACGCGCCTTCAGGATTGCGGCGGTACACGACTACGGCGCCGCCCAGACCAGAGGCCACGTAAACCGCTCGGTCTTGGCTGCGACGCACGAATATCCCGGCGTTGGGAAAGTCGATACGCTCGGGTGGCGGCGGCATCGCTTCAGCCTCGGCCGCCACGGGTTGAGAGGCGACCAGATCCGCCGCCTCTCTGGCATCGTCGCCCAGGCGGATGGCATTGCCGAAATCGAGGGTGGAGGCGAGAGGCACGAGGCCGTCTTCCCACGCCTTTCGCACGCGAGAGGCAAGCGGCGCGAAGCGGGCATGACGTCGCGCCGCGACCTCGAACGAGAACGGATAGAGGAGCGCCGTGGATCTGCAGCCGAGCAGGGGATTGATGGTTCCGTCTGGCATCAGCACCGCGTCCATGAACTCCATCGCCTTGTCGACGACGGGCCAGAGATTGAGATCGGGATACAGGAGCCCCGCCTTGGTGAGGTAGCGAAGAGTGCGGGTTTGATAGCCCGGGTCAGGGCCGTGGTACTCCTTGAACCAGCCCTCGCTCCGGTCGAACCAGGAGAGGGTCCGCGCCACGTACTCGCGGCCGCGCGCCTCGGCGCGGGCGTCCCCAAAGGCCTTCGCGTAGTGCAGAAGCTCGTAGCCATACTGCGCGATGTGATTCGCGACCTCGCCGTGCTTTTCGTCGGTGCGAAGGAGGAAGACAACGCCGCGCCGGATGATGCCTTCGAGTTCGACCGCCGCTTCTTTAGACAGCAAGCCCGACCCGCGGAGGTCCACGAGTGTCGCGAGGAAGTCGAAGAAGACGCCGGGCGACTTCTCGTGTGGATAACACTGATCGAAACTCCCGTCATCCCACTGAATGCCGCCCATGTAGCGCACGGTCGCGTCCAGCCACGGCCGGATCGTGTCCTCGCCGCCGCAGCGCTGCGAGTATGCGATCGCCAGGTTGAGGCCGTATTGCATGGTGGAGTCGGAGAAGTCCTTGTACTTCCAGCCCCAGTACGGTCGATCCATCGACCCGTACGATGGTGAGCCCGGATCGCGGTTCCAGGCGGAGAGAACCTGACGCGCCACTATGCGGAACTCGCGCTCGTACGGATTGGTGGGTGGAGGCAATGTCATCCGAGTTTCCTGACCAGGGGCGAGGTGAGTGCGGCCCACAGGGGCGCGGGAAGCAGGCGTCCCACGCCTCGGGCCAGAGAATACAGGCCGGCGCTCGAGTCGTTGCGCTCCTCGTTGGACCCGGGGATGGAGAGGACGGTGGTGAGCGACTGAAGGGCGCCCCACTTCTGCTTGAAGGCGAGGAGGCTCTCCTGCTTCGGCGAGTCGCTGCCGAAGTCGAAGGAGTGGGCGCCCGAGCGCTCCGCCTCGCGTAGGGCCTCGAACAGCATGAGGTCGTTGGCGCGCATCTCCTGACCGAGCGACGTGGAGGCGGAGTAACCGTAGACGTAACAACCGGCGAAATCGAAGAAGAGGCCCCCGGCGACCGGTCCTTCCGGGCTCAGGATGACGAGGAAGCGCGCCCATTCACGTCCCTCATCGAGCATGGCTTCGAAGAGGACGCGCGGGAATACGGGCACGCCCAGGCGCGATTGCGTCGCGCGATGGAGCTGGTGCCAGACCTCGGTGTGTTCGGGGCCGCGGCGCCACTCGAAGGTCAGTCCGTGCTTCTCCCCTTGCCGCACCATGTTCCGGTTCTTCTTGCCCACTCGTTTCCACAAGTCGCCTTTCCGCAGCGGCATCACGCTGTGGACCCAGTACTTGGAGACCGAGAAGCCCTCGGCCCGCGCCATGTCCTCGTTGACGGCCGTGCAAGACTTGAGCACGACGCTTGAGGCGCCGGTGTCGGAGACCGCCTTGCGCGCGGCGATGTAGGCCGCCCTTTCTGACTCCGGGCCCATCGCCAGAACGCCGCCTCGATCGCGGAAGGGAACAGCCACCAGGCGGCGGGAGGCGAATGCCCTCACTTCGAAGAGGGGGACCACGGCGACAATTCGGCCGTCGCCCTCCCGAATGGCGAGGCTCTTCGTGACGTAGCCGAAGGCCCGCTTGAGGATGCGGGCCCAGTCGGACAGGTGGTAGATCGAGGCGTCCGGGTGACGGCGGACGAACTCATCCCATTCTCTCCAGTCCTGGTCGGAGACCGGCGCCGTGGTGCGAAGGTCGCTCATGGGGCGCCCACCACCTCGAGCATCTCCTCGAAACCGCCTTGCCAGCCGTAGTCAGTGGAGAGAGTGTGAGGGTGCCAGAGGATGGCGGCCTCGCCCCCCACCGCGCGCACCTCGTCAATGAAATGGCGCAGCCTCTTTCCGCGAGCTTCAGGGTCAAGCTCGGCGTAGTCGTACAAATGCGAGTCCATCACGATCAGCGGCAGGACTTCGAGTCTGTGAGGCGAGGACGCTATTGCGTTCCAGGGGTGATGACGCAGAGCAGCGCCCACCCGGAACCCGGGACGATCGTTGAAGCCCAGAGTCGAATCGAGCGAGAAGCCCGCCCGTTCCTGCGCCGCCCAGGTGTGAGTCCATGAGAACCGCATCCAATGCTGACGACACGCGCTCACCTCGCCCGCAACGAGCCGTCCCACCGCGGTTCGCTCTTCGGCAAGGCGCGGTCCGTCATTCCACGAGGAGTAGGACGGATGCACGCCGACCTCGTGCCCGCGCGCGATGAGGCCGCGAAGCCGATGGGCCAGACCCGGCGAATCGAGCGAGTAGCCGGGATCGAGCAGCGCGTCCACCGGATCGCGCCAGCTGCGACGGGCATGGATGAAGAAGAGGCCCCGACGTCCGGCGGCCTCGGCCCCTTTCGCCACATCGTCGATCCGGTCGTAGATCCCGGAGCCGAAGGCGAAGGACGCGGCCGATCTCGCGACGCTCCGGGAGCGCCGAAGCTCGCCGCGGAGGGACAGGCGTAACGCGCGGAAACCGCGGAAGGCGGATTGCTTGAATCGGATCGCGAACGTCTTCTCCAGCGCATCGACGTCATGAGTCAGCCGAAGGCGCCCGACGGGCCGGGGCCCGACGATGTCCGCTTCGTCGCGTCCTGACTCCCTGGCCGCCCAGCGTCTCAGGAACAGAGCGATCCGGTTGACCCAGGCGCGTTCGAAAGCGCGCGGGTCGAGGCGTCCGAGGCGGTAGGAGTACGAGTGAATCGGGCCATGGGCGCCTTCGTGGGCGCGTTCAGCGGCGCCCGAGAGGTACCACGCGGCCGCGGCCCACCAGTCGATGGCGCGCCAGCCTTCTATAGCCTCCACACCGTCAGCCCCCTTCGCCATCGCGGGAACGAGCAGGTTCCCATCGATCCCACAGTCAAGGGCCCAGGATGGGAGGCCGATCTCGATCAACTCCGCCAGGGTAGACGTGCACGCGGCCGCCGTCACCACCGGAAGCGCCTCGATCGCGGATGGATTCTTTGGCCAGTAACCCGCGAGCGCGTCCGCGACCCAGGCGTTAGTGGCGGAATTGTTCATGCGGGAACGCGTCGATGAACTCTCGATGCCACAGCTCCAGATTGAGCGCGCCCCACAAGGCGCGCGCCGCCGGCCCCGGATCCTCCAGCAATTGCTCGAGCGCCGATCGCCTGAAGAAGCCGCGGGCGAGCGCTCGTGGCGACAGCAAAACGTCGTGGAGGAAATCGCGCACGGGGCCCTTGGCCGCCCACTCGCGCAGGGGCACGGGGAAGCCCATCTTGTCCCGACGGTTCGCGACGCTTGTGGGAATCGAGCCGACCAGGGCCTCGCGGAGGACTTCCTTCGAGCGACCGTGGCGCAGTTTCATGGACCCGGGGATCCGGGCCGCGACCTTCGCCACTTCCACGTCGAGCAGGGGAACCCGGCTCTCGATCGAAGCGGCCATGCTCATCCGGTCTTCCACCTGAAGCAGGGCCTGAAGGAGGGTGCTCGAGTCGAAGGCGAGCATCCGCTCGAGGAGCGAGCGGGGGCCCGGACGATCGAAGACCCGACGGAACTTTTCGAAGACCAGGTCCTCGGTGTCAGCACCCAGGGCCTCGGCCTCGAGAACACCGCGCCAGGGACCGCGACGATCAACGAGACGGAAATAACGCCGGTCCGCGGGATCGAAGAGTCCCTCGGCGAAGAAGTGCTGCAGCAGCGGCTCGTAGCCCTTAAGCTGCGGCAGAGCCGCGTTCATCTCGGCGAGGGTGAGCGACGCGCTGTCGCCGGCATCCACCGCGCCGGAGGGCCCCTGAATGGCGGCCTGAAGCACGGCGCCGGTTTCGGCGACGAGATAGCGCGCGTAACCCCCGAAAAGCTCATCTCCGCCTTGACCGCCGAGAACGACCTTGACGTGCTTCTGAGCGGCGCGGCTCACGAAGAACTGAGGGAAGAGGCCGGGACCCGCGGCGGGCTCGTCCATCGCGCGGACGAGACCCGGCATGAGGTCGACGAAGTCCCGGGGGCCGGGGGTGCTCACGATCAGTTCGAGATCGAGCGCGGACGCGGCTTCGCGCGCAAAGGCGGACTCGTCGTACGCCTCGCCCTCATCGAACCGCCCGTGAAAGGCGGGGATCCTGCGACCGGCGGCCTTGCGGGCGAGGGAGGCGACCGCGGTCGAGTCGAGGCCGCCCGAAAGATAGACGCCGATCGGGACATCGCTGCGGATCTGAAAACGGGCGCTCGAGTCGAGAGCGGCGCGAAGGTCGGCCACACCTTCGTCCACCGAGGTGTAAAGCGGCGACTCGAAGTCGAGTTCCCAATAGCGGACCACGCTCTTGATGCGGACGCCCTTCCCTTTGACACAGGTTCCGGGCTCGACCTTGCGCACCCCGCTGAAAAGAGTGCGCTCAGAGAGAGTGAACTGAAAGGTGAGGTATTCGGAGAGCGCTTCGTGATCGAGGGCGCGCCGGAAATCCGGATGCGCGAGAAATGCTTTGATCTCCGAGGCGAAGCCGATCTCCTGGCCGAACTCGGCAAGGTAGAGGGGCTTGATCCCGAACGGGTCGCGCGCCAGCATCCATTCCCCGCTCTTGAGATCGCAAAACGCGAAGGCGAACATCCCGTTGAGCTGAGGCAGGGCCTTCTCGCCGCGCCGGATCAGGATCTCGAGCAGGACCTCCGCGTCAGAGGAAGTGCGAAACGAGACACCTTCTTCGGTGAGTTCGCGCTTCAGCTCGAGATAGTTGTAGAGCTCGCCATTGAAGGTCAGGGCGAAACGACCATCGGCCGAGATCATGGGCTGAGCGCCCCCCTCCACATCGATGATGGAGAGGCGCCGATGTCCGAGAAGAATGCCGCGGCCCTCGGCGCGCCCTTCGCCGTCCGGTCCGCGATGGGCCAGAGACTTCATCATGCCGTTGACGATGTGACGGCCCTCGCCGATGGGCCGGCCGGTTCCGAACAGTCCGCAAATGCCGCACATGGCCTATCTGGTCGCCCTGGCTTCGAGAGCGGCCGCCTGGTAACGGGGGTTGGTGCGCCAACCGCCCCAGGGCCAGTGATAGAGGAGGGCCATGGTGAGGTAACCGACCGTGGTCAGGCTCGACACCATTTTCGACTCGCTGAGCTTGCGGTCGTAGCGGAGCACGAAGGGGACTTCGGCGAAGCGGGCTCCGAGCATCCGGAGCTTGACCAGCTTTTCCAGGGTGCAGGTGAAGCCCAGGCCCTTGAGCTGGATGAAGTTGTTCCCAAAGATCCGGACCGCCCGTCGAATGATGCCGGCCCGGTAAGCCCGGAAGCCGCACGAATACTCCTGCACGCCCGAGATGGGGAACAGCACTTTCATGAACACGTTTGCTCCGCGGCTCACGAAGGCACGATAGGCGCTGACCCCTTTCTGCCCGCCCCCTTTCTGGAAGCGCGACGCGATGACCACGTCATAGCCCTCGTCCAGCTTCTTCCTCATAAGGTGCATGAACGAGGGATCGTGGGTGTCGTCGCAGTCCATCCGGATGATCACGTCGTCATCCTGCAAAAGTTCGGCCGCGCGCTCGAACAGGTCGCGGCTCGCTTCACCCAGGCCGCGGTTGATCTTGTGGGTGATGACCTCGAGCCGAACGCTTGAGCGATAGGAACCGAGGATCAGGGCGGTTCGGTCCGTGCTGCCATCGTCGCAGACCACGATCGCGCCTTCGCCGCCTTCTTCGGCGAAGAACTGCTCAATCTTGGGAAGGAGAATGGGGAGGCTCTCTTCCTCGTTGAAGGCCGGCAGAAGAACCACGATCACGCCTTGCTTGCTCCTCTCATCAGAAAAATCCCGCGGGCCGACCATCCATCATTCGTGCCACAAGGCCGCGCAATAATAGGTGATCGGGTTCCGCGCTCCATTTTGGCGTGCTCCGGCGACAAAGATGACTCGATCATTCGGGGACTGGTAACCTCTCTCGCTTCAGCAGCGGTTCGCGGAGAGATGCGAGAGCGGTTTAATCGGCGTGCCTGGAAAGCACGAGTAGGGGTAACCCCTCTACCGAGGGTTCGAATCCCTCTCTCTCCGCCAGCGTTTCGGGCCGAGGCCCAAAACAGCGGACGTCGCGAGAGTGCGTCGGCGCATCGCTTCGCTCAGCGTCGAATCCGTGGGCGTCTGCCCCTTATTCCGAAGGCCGGAAAGAGGAAGTTGAGAGACCTGGTCTCGGCCGATCTAGCCTCGGCGGTTGCGGAAGAAATTGCGCATCAGCTCTCCGCATTCCTCCTCTCGCACTCCCGAGATCACTTCGATTTGGTGATTCAGGCTCAAGCTCCCGACGCGCAGGAGGCTCTCGAAGGCGCCCCACTTGGGCTCCCGGGCTCCGTAGACCACCCGAGCAATGCGCGCGTTCACCAGGGCTCCCGCGCACATGAGGCAGGGTTCCACGGTCACGACCATGGTGGTGTCGGGGAGTCGGTAGTTGGCGAGCTTCCGCGCGGCCTCACGCAGGACGACCACCTCGGCGTGGGCGGTCGGATCGTTCAAAGAGACGGGCTGGTTGAAGCCCGAGGCGATCTGAAGCCCGGCGGAATCGACCAGAATGGCGCCCACCGGCACCTCGCCAGCTTTCTCCGCGAGCCGCGCCTGGGCAAGGGCCAGACCCATCAGGGACTCAAGGTGACCGGTCAAGCCGTTGGCCTCGAACCCTTTTCAGGCGCATGGTGCGCCCCGGAAGATTCGAACTTCCAACCTACAGATTCGTAGTCTGTT
>JANMVV010000321.1:0-9110 GCA_031392925.1 Vicinamibacteria bacterium | reverse complement strand
GACCTCGATATCGACGCCCGTGCCGAGAATGTTCTTGCCGGCGTATCCCGCGGCATAGGCCTCTTCAACGGCCTTGTTCAGGGTACGCGCACCCTCGTGGAACTCACCCCGGATATAGATGTAGCAGATCTTGGAGCGGATAGCGTGGGCCGAGATGACGCTGGATTCGATCAGGAGATGCGGGTCCTTCTCGATGATCACGCGGTCCTTGTAGGTCCCCGGCTCGGACTCGTCGGCGTTCACGCAGAGGTAGCGCGGCTTCGGGGAGTCCTTGGGCAGGAACGTCCATTTGAGGCCGGTGGGAAAACCGGCTCCCCCGCGTCCGCGCAGGCCGGACTTCTTGACCTCGTCGACGATGAGGTCGGGCGCCATCTCCAGATACTTCTTGAGATTCGCGTAACCGCCGCTCTTCTTGTAGACCTCAATCGACTGGGACCCCGGGGTCCAGACATTCTTGAAGAGGACCAACTCACCCGGGCTCTTGGGCCACTCGAACGGGCGGTACACCGTCTCGCCCGCAAGGACTCGGTCCATGTCCTTGTCGGTGGCGTTCTCGAGCCACTCGCCGTTCACTTGAACCGCGGGAGCGCCGCCGCAGGCCGCGAGGCATTCGACCGGCTTCACCGTGAATTTTCCGTCGGTCGTGGTCTCGCCCGGGTTGATCCCGAGCTTCTTGCACGTCCGCTTCATCAGCCCTTCGGAGTCGCCGAGGGCGCAGGACAGGGTGGTGCACACCTCGATCACCGTCTTCCCCTCGGGCTTGAGGTTGAACATGGTGTAGAAGCTCGCGGTGTCGTGCACCTGGGCGGTCGACAAGCCCAGGATCTCCGCGATTTCCGCCATCGCCTCGGCGCTGATGTAGCCGTCCTGCTCCTGAGCCAGACGGAGTGCCGGAAGAAGCGCCGAGCGCCTGACCGGATACTTCGCGATCGTGGCGTCGAGCTTCCTGCGGTTTTCTGCGGTAAAGGGCATGGGTTGTCTTTTTTTCGACCGGGCCTTGAGCTTCTAGCGCGCCGTGGCCTTCGTCTCTGCTACCACTCGAACGCGCCCGACTTCCAGGCATAGGCAAAGCCCGAGCCCAGCAAGCCCATGAAGATCATCATCTCGACGAAGCCGAAAACACCCAGCTCCTTGAAGACCAGCGCCCAGGGATAGAGAAACGCGGCATCCACGTCGAAGAGGATGAAGAGCATCGCGACCAGGTAGAACTTGATCGGGAAACGCTCGGAGAGTTTCGCCACCGAGGGCACGCCGCACTCGTAGACCGCGCTCTTCGCCGCATTGGGCCGCGGGCGGCCGATCAGCTGGGAGAGGATGACGCTGAAAAGCGCAAAGCCAGTCGCGGCCAGAAACAGCATCACGACCGGGAAATAGGCCGGCAGGCTCGAGGTGGCTGCGATGGGCGTCATCTATGTGGTCGTGGGTGATGTTTCGAGGGCGCGAGGGGTGGTTTCGGGGCGCCTTCTGAGTGCGCGCCACCGTCATGACGAAGCGGGCGGACTATATGTGGGCCGTGGGGAGACGTCAAGGATTCGAGGAAGAACTGCGGGGATCAGAATCCGCCATCGGTTGCATCGCCGGGGACCGACGTGTCCAGATCTTGGGCCTGCGGCGACCCCGTCCGTGATGGCGAGGAGGCCATCGGATGGGACTACGACGAAGCCATCTCACGACCTCGCGTCTCTTCGTAAGGACCGTGTGAGGCCCGGACTAGGCCGAAGCCTTGATGACGATGGGCCTCGCACGCCGGGAGATCATGCCCCTCCTTCCCCGCCGGCACGATCAGTCCTGGTCTGCACCCAGACCGCGAGGCAGAATGCCGCGACAAACCACGACGAGAGAAACTCAAGCCACAGCTTCGCGACCGCAGTTGCCGCCAAGGCTTCTGCGTGCTTCAAGATAACGATCGCAAAGACAAGCCAGACCAGCGCCACTCGGATGGTTGACCTCGCGGCGACTCCGAGCAGTGCCCGAAGTCCCACTCGATGGACGCTGTGCCAGACCTTCACCGCTCTTCCCGCTTGTTGTCGTCCTTCGGCTTTGCAAGCACCATTGGCGCGACTGCGTTTGTGATCAGAGAACCCACGATGGTGTCAGTGTTTCGGACGGTGGCTTTGGCTGCCTCGACACTCGCACGTTGGCCGGCTAGGGAGCGACTCTGTGCAAAGCCCCTGGCCCTCTGGGCCGCGGCGCGCTCCTGACCCTCAAGCGTCCGCACCAGGTGAGGCAGGTCCTTCGTTTCCTTCGCGATGACTTTTGCCTCGGCTCCGAGGGCAGCCCCTCCCGCCCCCGCTACGGCGTCGATCGCTACCGCCGAGGATCCGTGATGTCATCGCCATTTATGGATCTTTGAGCTACTCCACCGATGACGTTTGTTGTGGCGTTCACCGCCATCGCTGTCCCTAGGGGCACTTCCGATGCGCCGAGGGTCAAGCCCGCTAGCCCGCCAGAAATAAAACCGCCCGCGGCGGCAGCAAGAACCCTTCGCCCACTTAGCCCTTCAAACGAACCATTCTCGATGCGTTGAGTGCCGGGGCGCGCCTGGGCTCATGCGGGGCAACGGGAGGACTCAGCTAGGCGCGTGCTCCTCGTCGCGCAACCATCGTGCGGGTCGAGAGGAGCCGTGACCGCTACAAGTCACTCCACGGAATCGCCAGGACTCTCTCGGTGAGTTGCTGTCGCCTCGGGACCCGGCAGACCAGCAATGCCCGATGCGATCGGCGCGGGTAGGCGTCTAGAAAGGTCTCGAGATGCCTCGCATCCTCCGGCCGCGGGTTCTCCGTCCACTTGACCTCGATCGGAATGTCCTCCTCATGTCCTTCCCACACGAAGTCCACCTCGGCTCCGCTGACAGTGCGCCAGAAGCTGACCCGGTTCCCACGGTCCAGGGACAAAGCTCTGGTCATGAGTTCCGTGCCGACCCATTGCTCCAGCAGGTCCCCTCCGCTCGTCCCCAGCGATCTCGGATCCATCACCGCATCCGCCGCGGCGTTTCGCACGCCAAGGTCGAAGAAGAGGAACTTGGGCGTGCTCAGCAGGCGCTTCCGTCCGGCGCGGCCATAGGCGGGGATGCGGTATCCGACGAACGTGTCAACGAGGACGTCGTAGTAGTTCCGGAGCGAGGACAGGCCAATCCCGGTCTCCTGCGACAGCTTCGTCAGGTTGACCGGGTGGCCTGACTCAACCGCGGCCAGGCGGACGAACTGAGAAAAGGGACCGAGATCGCGGACCACGGCCTCGCGACGGATCTCTTCCTCCAGATAGTTCTCGACATACGCGCGAAGGGTCTCCGCGGCGGCCGCCTGCGTCTCCAGGCGAACGCCAGGCAGCGAGCCCAGGATCAGGTGTCTTGAAAGGGACTGAGAAGGGAACTTCCTTGTCTTTGGACCGGGACGAGGCGAAGCCGCCGGCGGAGTCAGCCAGTCCACTCCTCCTTCCCTATCCGTCTCCGGAAGGGATACGGGGCCCAGCCGGAACACGTGCGAGCGGCCGGGGAGGAGATTCGCCGAGTGCGTGCGCAGCTTTCGCGCCGAGCTTCCGGTGAGGAAAAAGTCGAACCGCCGGCGATCCCGGTCGTAAAGGCTCTGGATCTCGTCAAGAAGGTCAGGAACCTTCTGAATCTCGTCGAGGATGATCGCGCGAGTGACTCGGGGAAGCGCGGCCAGTTCGCGCGCCAGTCGTCCCGGGTCGGCCTCGTACCCCCGGCGCACGGAAGGAGCGCCAAGGTCGATACGATGGCCACGCGACAGTCCATTCTGGAGCAAGGCAGTCTTCCCGGTCTGGCGGGGTCCGAAGAGAAGGCGGACCTTACCGCGCGAGGCTGGAGCCTCGAGGCGCGCCGCCAAGCTTCGTGGATAGTACATCGCGTTGCAGATTCTACGTCATATTCTGCATCTGACTGGAGGGAGTCCGGCACCACACGATGTGCCGACCGAGGGCGAAGGAGTAGGCTTCGGGCCTTCCCGCTTCAAAGGAGAACCCCATGAGTTCATCAGTCGCCCGCGTTACCGAGATCACCGCCCGCTCGCCCAAGAGCTTCGAGGATGCCCTGCAGGTGGGGCTCAGCCGCGCCACCAAGACGCTGCGCGGCGTCACCTCCGCCTGGATCAAGGAGCAGAAGGTCGAGATCAAGAAAGGCAAGATCGTTTCGTATCAGGTGAACATGCTCGTCACCTTCGTCATTGACTAGACGAGCCGGCCTCGCGGCCGTCCTGCTCCTCGCCCTGGCGCCAAGGGCGCGATCGGGCGACTTCTGGAAGCCCTTCCTCGCGGGCGCCGCGTCGGGCTTCGCCATTCACGAGGGCAGCCATCTGATCCTCGACCTCGCCTTCGACACCGAACCCCGGCTGAAAGGCGTCAGCTTCGGGCCCATCCCCTTCTTCGCGGTGACCCATAGCAGCGACACGCCCGCGCAGGAGGAGGCTCTCATCTCCGGCGCAGGATTCTTCTCGCAGCAGGTCACCTCGGAGATCGTCCTGACGCGCCGCGCACCTGGCGAACCGATTTCCCCTTTCGAGAAAGGTCTCCTCAGCTTTCATGTGGCGACGTCGGTGGCCTACGCCGGCGCGGCTTTCGCGCGATACGGCCCCTACGAGCGCGATACCCGCGGCATCGCCGACGCCACCGGGACCGACGAGCGTCTGATCGGGGCGCTGGTCCTCGCACCCGCCGCCTTCGACACCTGGCGATATCTTCGCCCGAATTCGAAGGCCGCGAGGTGGGGCTCCCGCCTGTCCAAGGCCGCCTTCCTCGGGGTGCTCTTGTTCAAGGAGTAGGCGGCGCCTCACTCCGCGGCCTGAGAGAATCCCCCAATGCGATTTGCCATCGTCGGTTCGGGAGCGGTGGGCGGGTACTACGGAGCGAAGCTCCAGCGGGCCGGTCATGAAATCACGTTGATCGCCCGTGGGAAGAACCTCGTCGCCCTTCGCGACAAGGGCCTGACCATCGAGAGCGCGGCGCTCGGCAACTTTCACGTGAAGCCGCGGGCGGAAGAGTCCGCGGCCGAGGTGCATGGAACCGAGGTCGTTCTTCTCGCCACCAAGACCTATGACAACGACACCGCGATCCCCTTGGTCAAGCAGCTCCTGGATCAAGGCGCTTCGAGCGCCTGCGTCCTGAGCCTGCAGAACGGGGTCTCGAGTCCCTACGCCTTGGCCGAGGTCGTGGGCGAGGAGCGCGTCATGGCGGGGCCAACCTACGTCGCCACCGCCCTCGTCGAGCCCGGGCGGATCGTTCAGACCGGCACCCACCGGCGGGTCGCGTTCGGTGAGGTCTTCAATATCAAGAGCGAGCTGTCGGCGCGGGCCCAGGCCCTCCACGAGACCTTCGCGGCCGCCGACATCGTGTCCGAGCCGCACGCGGACGGGCGTGTCCCGTTGTGGCAGAAGTACACGTACCTCGCGCCGTTCGCGGCGTTCACGGGCGCTGCTCGCCTGCCCATCGGGCCGCTCTGGGCGGACGCGGGGACGCGCGAGTCGTTCCTCGCGGCCTCGCGAGAGATACATTCTCTCGCCAGGGCGGAAGGCGTCACCCTCGCGGCCGAGTCCCTCGCCCAACTCGAGACTTACATCGGCTCGTTGCAGCCTGACACTCGATCCTCCCTGCTCATCGATCTGCAGCAGGGTAAGAAGATCGAAGTCGAGGGCCTGCTCGGTTTCGCCGTCCGGCTGGGAGAGAAGTACTCCGTCGAGACACCCGTCATCAAGGCCCTGTACTCGGCGTTGAAGCCCTGGGCCAACGGCCCGCGCTCCTAGCTTGCGCTTCTCGCTGTGACTGGGTCCCGGCCCTCGAGAGGATGACGAAGGGTCGGGGCAACTAGGTTAGGCCGACGCTCGCTCCGCCGTCCACGGCCAGGGCGATTCCGGAGACATAGGAGGCGCGCTCGGAGCACAGGAACACGGCCACGTTGGCGAATTCCTCGGCCTCCCCGATCCGGCCGAGCGGGACGTTCTTCCCGAGCGCCTCGTAGTACTGGTCCTTGGTGATTCCCGCCGCTTTCACCCGGCTCTCGGCCAGCTCCTCGAGCCGATCGGTTCGGGTGTAGCCGGGACAGATCGTGTTGACCAGGATTCCGTGAGGGCCAAGCTCCTTGGAGAGTGACTTGGAGAAGCCGGCGATCGCCGGGCGGAAAGTGTTCGACAGGATCAGATTGTCAATCGGCTGCTTTACTGACAGGGAGGCGATGTTCAGGATCCTTCCCCACTTCGCCTGCTTCATGTGAGGCGCCGCGGCCCGGACGAGGTTGATGACGTTTGCGAGCAGCCCGTTGTAGGCCTTCTCCCATTCCGCGGCGTCGGTGGTCTCGAAGTTGCCCGCGGGCGGACCGCCGGTGTTAGTCACCAGGATATCGAGCCGGCCGAAGGCGCCCACGGTCTCACCGACAAAGCGTTCGCAGTCCCCTCGCAAGCCCACATCGGCGGTGACCGCAAGAACACGGCCGCCGGTCTCCCGCTCGATGAAATCAGCCGAGGCCCTGATCTTCTTGGGATCGCGTCCGCAGATCGCCACTGAACAGCCCTCGCGCGAAAGAGCGAGGGCGGTGGCCCGACCCAGGCCGCGCGAAGCCGCCGCCACCGCCGCGCTCCGTCCCTTGAGTCCCAGATCCATGGTCCCTGCTTCCCCTGTCCCTTGTCACTGAACCTTCTCGCCCATGACTCTCTTGACTTGCGTCCCGGCGGGAATCGTCGCGGTCAGCGAAACCGCGTTGATCAACGCCAGGGTCTCCGCCTTCACCGGCGAGTTCCATTCCCGGGCCAGAGCCAAGATGGTCGCGGGCTGTCGGAGCGTCTCGATCTTGAGTCGCATCGGCTGGACGGCGAGGATCCGCGGGTCGCTCAGGCGCTCGAAGCTGCGGATCCACGCAGCGATAGCCTGCTTATAAGCGCCGTACCGCGCCTCGGTGCTGTAGCCGAGCAATTGGAACGTGTTCGCGCCGTGCCGGGCGAACGTCACCATGCCCTGGAGCGCGGCGCCCTGCTGCTCCTGGATCTGGAACTGCAGGGACGCCGCAGGAAGCCCGTTCACGTCCCCGCGCTCGAGCGACCCCGGCTGCACGCCTTCCTGCTTCGCGAACTCCAGGGCCGCGGCCACCGGTTCACCCTTGGCGAGGGTCAGCTGAAGAATCGCGTCCTTGGACGACGGCATCGATGAGACGCCCCGCTTCTCGTTCCGGGTGGTCCAGCCCTGCGGGAAGGTCATCTTGAAGGCCAGGTCCGGGTGGAAGAACGCCTGATCGCGGAAGAATCCCTCGCGCGGGTTCTCGCCGAACATCAAGCCGTTGATCTGCCGGATGAATTCGGGGCGACCCAGCCGCGTTCCGGTGGCGTGCTGTTCCTGGATCGTCCGCTTCATGTCGGCGAGGCGGTTTGGCGGCGCTGGATGGGTGGACAACCAGTTGGGCAGACGGTCCCCTCCGCCGGCACTCGCGACCCCGTCGAGCATGCGGAACACATCGAGCATCCCCTCGGGCTTGTAGTCCTTACGCACGATGTAGCGAAGGCCAAGCTGATCCGCCTGACTCTCCTGATCCCGGCCGAACTTGAGGAACACCAGGCCGAAGGCCTGGCCGAGCGCGTCGCCACCCTGACGCAGCGCCGGAGAGAGGATCATCCCCACGCCGAGGCCGACCATTCCGAGCATCTGCTTGCTCTGGGCGCTCGCCGAGTGCCGCGCGGTGACGTGGCCGATCTCGTGGCCCAGGACGCCCGCGAGTTCGGCCTCGGAGTTCATGTGGGCAAGGATGCCGCGCGTGACGTAGACGTAGCCCCCGGGAAGCGCGAAGGCGTTCACCTGCGGATCGTCCACCACACGAAACGTCCATGGTAGTCCCGGCCGTTCCGAGACCGCGGCAAGTGGGCGGGCCACCGCGTCGACGTAGGTTTGGAGCGATCGGTCTTCGAAGTCCCCGTACAGCCCGTGGAACTGCTGGTCGGCCTCGAGCCCCATGGACGCTTCCTGGCCTTCGCTCACCAGCATGAGCTGCCTCTGCCCGGTCGCGGGGTTGGTCGCGCACGAAGAGAGGATGGAGGCGCAGAGAATCGCAACGCCGCGACAAAGGAGTGCCTTCATGGTCCAGGGCGAGTGTAGCGCGTCGCCGCCTGGCGCCCACAGACCCCCATTTAGACTTCCCCACTGATGACCAGGCTCCGCGGACGACTCCCCCCAGTGCTGCTTTTGGCATTCGGCACGATCCTCGGCCTGGCCGTCCTGGAAGCTGGCGCGCGTGTGGTGGCCGTTCGTGAAGAGCGCCGGCAAGGCCGGCTGGATCGCGATCTCCCTCGCGCGAAAGGACCGAGCCCGGGAGCGGCCGTGACCCTCGGCCAGATCATCGAGAAGTCGGAGAATCCGCGGATCGTCTACGAGCTGCGCCCTCGACTCGACGGTCGGTTTGCGAACGCCCGACTGACCACATCGGATACGGGCCACCGTGGACGCGACGCGGTGAGCCCGAAGCCCGCGGGCGTCTACCGCGTCGTCGGAATAGGCGATTCGTACATGTTCGGGCAGGGCGTATCGGACGACGAGACCTATCTTTCCCGACTCACTGCCCCGCGCAATAGCCTCCTCTCCGGGCGCCCCATGGAGACCGTGAATCTCGCGGTGCCAGGCTTCAACACCGTCATGGAGGTCGCGCTGCTTCGCGAGCGCGTCGACCGGCTCGAACCGGATCTCATCCTGATCGAGATCGTGGGCAACGACCTCGACCTTCCCAATTTCCTGTGGAACGCGGTGGACCCGTGGACGTCGCGCCGGTCTTTCCTCTTCGAGTTCGTGCGGGAGCTACTGAACAACCGTCCTCCGAGCAGGGAGGCCATGGCCGGACTCTCGGAGGCGCCGCGCGAGGGAGACGGCTCGGCCGAGACCTTCGCCCGCGACGCCGACCACGTCCCCCCGCGGTACGCGTCCATGGTCGGACTTCCGGCGTTCGAAAGCGCCATTCGAGACCTCGCGCGACTGGGCCGGGAGCGCCGCGTACCCGTCCTCGCTCTCACTCACGGCGTCTGGTTCGAGGACGCCATGCTGAAGGCCCTCCAGGAAAATCGGATCCCCGTGCTGGTTCTACGCTCCGCGCTCCGACAGCGCGCCCGCGACCTGGGCGCTCCCGACTACGC
>JANMVV010000309.1:0-4046 GCA_031392925.1 Vicinamibacteria bacterium | reverse complement strand
GCGATCGCGTAGAAGAAGCAGTACATCGACGAGAGCCCGGCGACCCCGCGCAAGACGTGCTCCTTGAAGTGCGCCGTCTTCAAGACCTCCCTCCCGCCGCGGATCAGGATGGGCGAGAGAAACGCGAGGCCGCTCACGTTGCGGAAGAACACGACCATTCCGTTGGAGAGCGTCTGGGCGCAGATCTGGATGCACGCGCCCATGATGGCGAAGGCGAGCGACGCGGCGATCATCGCGAGAGCGCCTCGCGCCAGGCTTCGCGAGGAAGAGGTCATCGACTCGCCGAAGACTTCGCCAGGGCCTGAAGGCCGTCGTAGGCCGCGTACTTGTACGCGTCGCCGAGAGTCGGGATGTTGAACACCATCTTGATGAAGTCGTCGATGGCGCCGCCGAAGTGCATCACCGCCTGTCCTACGTGGACGAGTTCGGAGGCCCCTTCGCCGACGATGTGAACGCCCAGCAGTTTCTTGTCCGGAGTCCTGAACACCAGCTTTATCAGTCCCTGCAGGTCGCCCACGATCTGTCCGCGCGCGTTGCCGCGATACGACGCCCGGCCGGCCAGGCACGGAATCCCTTTCGCGGCGCAGCTCTCCTCGGTTTCACCCACCGAGGCGACCTCGGGAATCGTATAGATGGCCATGGGCAGGATGGGCGAGACCCGGTCCTTGTACCCGAGATCGAAGGCGTGGCACATGGCGACGCGCGCCTGCTCCATCGAGGTGGAGGCGAGGGCGGGAAAGCCGATCACGTCGCCGGCCGCGTAGATGTGTCCCGCCGAGGTCTGGTAGTGCTCGTTCACACTGAGAAGGCCGCGTTCGTTCGCGGCGAGGCCGGCGAGGTCGAGGGCCAGCTTCTCGGTGGCTCCGTTTCGGCCGGTGGCGAAGAGCACCCGATCGACCCACAAGTCTCCATCGGACAGCCGCAGGAGAACCGAGGCGGGATCCGCGTCGAGAACGGTTTCGAGGAGCCTCGTGTTGCGCCGGAGCTCCAGACCCAGAAAGTCGAACTGGAGGCGAAGGTGCTCGCCGATCTCCCCGTCGAGGAAGGGCAGCAGGCGTTCCGAGGAGCAGACGAGCGTCACCTTGACTCCGAGGGCCTGGAACATGGTCGCGTATTCGCAGCCGATGACTCCGGCTCCGATGACCGCGAGCGACTTCGGAATCTGGTCCATGTGCAGGATCGTGTCCGAGTCGTAGAGCCTCGGGTCGTGAGGCGTGTCCTTGGGCCAGGCCGGCCGGCTGCCGGTGGCGATCAGGATCACCGGTGCTCTCAGGGTCTCGGTCCGAGTCTCGTGGAGGACGGCCAGGGTGTTCGCGTCCTTGAACCGGGCCTCGCCGTGATAGACCGCGATCGCGTGGCGGGAGAGGTTCAGGCCCACCAGATCGCGCAGGCTCTGGGTGACCTCGACTTCGCGATGCATGAACTGGGGAACCGTGAGGTTCTCCCGCAGGGTGTAGTCGATCCCGTACAGGCCGCGCTGTTCGAGGCCGGAAAAGTAGAGCGCGGTCTCGCGCAGGGTCTTGCTCGGGATGGTCCCGGTGTTGATGAGCGCGCCGCCGAGGAGGCCGTGCTTCTCGACCAGGGCCACGCGTTTCCCGAAGTACGCGGCCTGGGCCGCGCCCTTCTCGCCCGCCGGGCCCGACCCGATGACGATGAGGTCGAACTCCTGGGGTGCTTCGCTCACCCGCTCATTCTCTAACGAAAGTCCCGGATCCTGTGGAGGGTCAGGATCCAGGACACGACACGCGTACGTCCTTACTTCAATTCGCCGGTTCTCTGACGTTTGCGCATGCCCTGTCCCTGGGGCCCGCCCGGGCCGCGGCCACGCATCATGTGCTTCTGCATCTCATCGAACTTCGCGGCCTGCTCGGGTGTCAAGATCGCTTTTGCCGCGTCCATGGTGGCCTTGTGATGTGCTTCGACCTGTTTCCGGGCATTCTTCATGGCGATCGCGGCCTGGCCCACGGTGGCCGCATCCGCGTTCTCGGCTTCGAAAGCCTTGTCGAAGGCTTCTTTCGCCTCGCCTGCCGCCTTCATGAGGGGCTCGCCGGTTTCCCGCGCCTTCTCGTGGATGGTCTTCCACTGAGCCTTCTGCTCGTCGGACAGGCCCAGGTGCTCCGCGATCATCTCGATCGGGGGACCGCCAGAACCGGGGCCACCCGGCCCGAATCCCGGACCGCCCGGGCCACCGGGCCCGCCCGGATGCCGCAGGTGTCCGCCCTCGGGGCCCTGAGCCGCCGCCGCGGCGATCCATCCAAAGGTCGCGACCGCGAGCATCGCGACGGTGAGAGTCTGCTTTTTCATTTCCGTTTCCTCAATCTTTCCTGATGTCTCTGATCGAAGCGATTTGTGTCTGCCTCTTGAACCATTAGAACGGCTCGCACCTTTCGGGAGTCCTAACCCGGATTATTCATGAGTCCGGCACGGACTCCCGTTTCGGTCGGTTTTCCGATGGGTTTCTCGCGATGTCGGCGCTGGTCAACGAGAAACGACGACCAACGCGGCAACGCGCACGCGTGGGTGATGTTTTTGGCCGCCGCGGCGCACACCTCTCCCCGTCGAGGGCGTTTGAGTTTGTCCGCGGCGGCGTCAGGCCGTGAGCGGGTGGGCGAGAGCCAACCACTCGGTCTTGAACGCGCAATGCCGGGGCAGGCTGAACACGATGCGCCGCGCCGATGAGGTGACGCGCGCGGCGAGTTTGATGAGTTCAAGCCGGAGTCGCGCGACGGTGGCGCGAGCGAGTTGGGTGGCGCGCCGCCTGATTTCCTGAAAGAGCGCGAAGGCTGCGGCGGTCATCAGGACGCGGAACTGGTTGGCCAGGAAAGAGGAACACGACGTCCGGTCCATCGCGAGATCGCCCTTGAGTTCCTTGAGGCGATTCTCGAAGTCGCCGCGGCGGCAGTAGACGTTCTCGTAGATGTGCTGGGCGGAGCCACGCATGTTCGTGACCACATATCGAGGATTGTCGCGCCGCTCGCGCCCGGAGATCTGGGTTACCTCGGCCTTGAAGATGACTCGACGCTCGCGCGGCCAGGTCCCGGCCTGGTAGGTGGTCTCGGCGTAGCGGTGTTCGGTGAATCCGCTTTTGGTGGAGCGGAAGCGCATTTCGCTCATCAGGATTTCGGAGGCGCGATGAAGGACGGCATTGCCGGGGAACGCGATGGTGTAGGCCAGGCGCTCGTTCTCGACGTAGTCGATGATTTCGGGAGCGCAGAATCCCGCGTCGAGCCGCACCGCGAAGGTCGCGGCTGGAAAAGCCTCTCGAAGCAGAGGCAGCAGGCGAGAGAGCAAGGCGATGGCCCCGCACTTGTCGGGCGCATTGCCTGGACGCAGGACGCTGGCCACGACGTACTGATCCGGCTCACCGCTGAAGGAGATGGCGGCGACGAGCGGGATGTAGCAGTAGGTGTCGTAGTGCGCGTTGAAGAGACTGCCCTGCTGTCCGCCATGGGTGGGATCGGGCGTTTGATCCAGGTCGATGGTGATCCTCTTCGCCCATCCCTCCCGTCCACGTCGCTGCCCGGCAATGACCGTCTTCATCAGAGCCATGCCCATGCGATACAGATCTTTGCTCGTGGCCGAGCACTCAAATCGCGAGATCGACGGCTGAGACGCGAGATCATCGCCAAACGGATCCCGCCCCGCCAGCGTCTTCATCACCGGATCCGACGCGATTCGCGCCGCGTCGTTCCCATCTTCGTACCCGCAGGCGATCCCGTAGATCCGCTGCGAGAGAAGCTCCTCGACCTCGTGCTTCACCCGGGAACCATCGCGCTGATCTGTGAACGAGGCAGCCATTGACGAGATCAACTTCAGTCGGCGGTCCGCCGCTTTGAGCAGGATCGCTCCGCCGTCCGAGCTTGTCCGCTCGTCCTCGAACCGCACCGTCAACGGCTTGGGCGCGAGGCCCTTGAACAAGACACTCTGTGTTCTGGCAGAATCATTCACGCGGGGCGCCTCCTATGTCCATTTGGGCCTGTATTTCCAACCCTTTGGACGTAGTGGCTCCCCGCTCAGTTCACTTCTTCATGAATAATCCGGGCTAG
>JANMVV010000235.1:0-10858 GCA_031392925.1 Vicinamibacteria bacterium | reverse complement strand
GCAGTGGTGAACACTCGTGAAGCCCTGATCCACGGGCCGGTCTTGCCGTGTGGAAGCCGGTGTATCCTGCCTCGCACGCCCGACCCGCAAGAAGTTCAAGAATGGCCCACGCGACTTCCCTGAAGAGATTCTCCGCGGTCTCCGTGGCCGCGGTGCTTCTGAGCATTTCCGCGTTGCGCGCCCAGGGGCAGGATCAGGGGCCGAACCCGGACCTCACGCGCGGCAATCAGGATGAGCTCGCGTCCTTCTACGGTCGGATGAACGTGGTCGTGGGCTCCGGCGCCAGAGCCTTCGGCATGGGGGGCGCGTTCCTCGCGCGCGCCGATGATGCAACCGCGGCTTCGTGGAATCCCGCGGGGCTCAGCTATCTGAGGCGCACAGAATTCTCTCTGGTCGGAGTTCGGAACGACTTCGCGCAGGCGATTCCCCGGGTGAACGACCTGGTCACTCCCTCGAGGCAGCTGACGACCCTCGACCAGCTCAAGGGATCGGTGGCGGACTTTGCGGGCGTGGCCTACCCCCTGAGAATCCGGGGCCGAACCGGCGCGGTCCAGTTGTCGTACCAGCGCAGCTTCTCATTCACGGGATCGCGGCGAAGCGAGGCTGCGGTGGGGGGAACCGTGGGCTTCCTTCCGAACGGTGAGCGGATCCCGGCCACCGAATTCACGGTCGAGGGAAAGGGCGGCTTTGACACTCTTTCCGTTTCTTCCGGGTTCGAGCTTCGTTCGGACCTGCGCCTGGGCGTCAGCGTGAATCGCTGGATCAACGGCTTTTCCCAGATCGTCGATCGCCCGTTGAGGACGAGGATCGAGAGCGATTGGAGGATTTCCGGAACCAACTTCAACGTGGGCCTGTTGTATACCCCTCTGCCCAAGCTCAACCTCGGCGCCGTGTTCAAGACGCCGTTTGACGCGGGTATCAATCTGACCAAGGCAAGGACAGACACGATCGACGAGGTGCCTAGCGAGGGAAGACCAGACGGGCCCGTCCAGCGGGACAACGTGCGGATCCACCTCCCCGCGGTCTTCGGTATCGGGGCTTCCTATCGCCCCACCAACACCTTGACCCTCTCCGCCGACTTCACGTGGACCGCCTGGTCGAAGGCGACCATCACGAACTTCTTCGCCCTCCCGCAAAATGACGTAAAACCTCCGATTGACGACTACCCCATGGCATTGCCTTTCCCGGCTATCGAGGAGGGGGCCAAGGGGCAGTCTGATACGAACCAGATTCGAATGGGTGTGGAGTGGGTCCTGCGACTCGGCCAGTCCGGCAGCATCCTTCTCCCCCTTCGCGTCGGATTCTTCCGAGACGGCCAGCCTGTGTCGAAGCGACTCAAGACCTCATCGGAGGCAACCTCGGTCCAGATCTTCAGGCCGACGTTCACCGGGCTCACCGCGGGCATCGGAATCACGATCGGAGGAGTCCTTGTCGACCTGGCCTATATCCGCGAAGCCGGCGCTGTTGCGACTTCGCGATACAACAACGGGGTTCACGATGAGACCATCGATGTCCGCTACAACCGCGTGTTCGCCTCGGTGATGTTCCGGTTCGGTCAGCGCCGCTAGTGTCCTGCCTCGTGATGCGGCGCGTCAACCTTCCCCTGATTGGGACGATCCGTCCTCGATAGACCTCGGAACCACCGCGAACTCAGCTCTTTTGAACGGATCCAAGCCTTTCTTATTCTTCACGTTAGCGTTTCCAGCGAGTCAGGCATGATCGTTGCTTCTCCCGTTGGCGCCACATTCGGGAGCACGGACATGAACTCAAGACCCGCCGAGCCAGTCAAAAAAGCCGCGATCGTCCTGAGCTTCTTCCTGTCCTCGTTCGCTGGTCCGGTCTTCGCTCAGGACATCAAGTTTCGCGATGGTCGCTTCCTCGAAACCGTGGGCAGCGTGACCATTCAAAGAGCCGACGAGGCGAGTTCCGACGAGGCGGTCATGAACATGCCTTTTCTTCCCGGCGATCGGGTCTGGACCGACGATTCCAGCCGGGCCGAGATCGTGTTCGCGGAGGGCGAGATCCTGTGGATCGCGGAACGCAGCAAGATCGACTCCCTCGGAAGGGGCGGACGGGATCAGGACGAAAGGCTTGGCCTGCGCGCGTTCGCGGGTTCATTTGGCGCGCGCGTGCGGGCCGGCGGACCGGGCTTCGAATTCAGAGTGGTCGGCGGCAGCGTCACCACCACCGGCGCCTCCGCATTCAGGGTGGACGTGCGCGCGGGCGAAACCCTGGTCACGGTGAGCGAGGGCGAGATCCTCGTCGACCTCGCGGGGGAGCGCATGACCCTCCGGAGCGGAGAGCGCGTGCGCTACGCCGACCGGGCCATAGACGGCCCGTACAAATACCAGCGGGCCGGCGTCGATCGCTTCGATGTCTGGTGCGAGGAGCGTTTCGCGGAGCTGAGCCGCATGGCGCGCAATCGCGACGATGCGCGGCTGCCCGACGAACTCGATCCCTACGCCGACGAGCTCAATCGCAACGGCGAATGGGTCTACGATGAATCGGAGGGGAACGTCTACGTCCCGCGAGTCGCCAACGACTGGGCCCCGTACACCTACGGCCGCTGGGTCTTCACCCTGTATGGCTGGACGTGGGTGGCCGATGAACCGTGGGGCTTCGTCACCTCTCACTACGGAAGGTGGGGGTACTCCGCGAACATCGGCTGGCACTGGATGCCGCGGGCGGGCTTCTCGGGCGCCTGGGTGGGCTGGTCGTCGCCGGCCGGAAGCTGGAGCAACACCATCGGATGGTGCGCACTCGGTTACAACGATCGGCCGGTGGGATCGTTCGGGTATGGAACCGGCGGGCGCGCGGTGGCGCGAGGCGATGCGCGCGGCCGGGGCTGGACCTTCGCGAATCGGTCGGATCTCGGACGGGCCAGCACAAAGCGCCGCCGGGTCGACGTGCCCATCGAAGAGGCGCAACGCGCGGTGGTCTGGAATCCCGGTGCAGCGCCTGACCGAGAGTTCCGCGAAGTTCGGCGGGGCTCCGAGTCACGAGGCTCCCGAGGTTCCGGCGCCAGCGAAGGAGGGGGAGCGGTCAGCCGGGGCGATGGCCGTTCGGCGGGCGGCGAGGGCGGAGGCCGGATCTACGTGCGGCCGTCCCCCGGTGACAGCTTGCCCGAGCTCCGATCCGATCCTACGACGACGATCCCCACTCCGGAATCCCGAAGAGTCAAGACGATCGGGCAGGACGGTTTCAAGGAAGAGCAGGATCGCAAGAATCAGCGCGACGATTCTGCTTTCTACGGCGGTGTCTTCGCATCTCCCTCGATTGGCGAACCGGTGCGGCCCCGCAACCGGGCGACCCAAAAAAACCCCGAGCCCCAGGCCTCTCCGGCGCGCGACCCGCTGCTCAGCCGCTTCTTCCGGTCGATCACCCAATCCGATGCCGATCGCGAGTCGAAACCCAAGCCAAACGCCGCCCGCGATCCAAATGCCAATCGAAGCGACGACGGCTCGGCGCGCCGCCGGGAATCTCCACCCCGCGACGACTCGTCGGCGCGGGAATCGAATCCGCGCGAAACGTCGCGGCCGGTCGAGGCGCGGCCCCCCGATCAGAACCGGGACCAGAGCCGCGAACGGACCAGGCCCTCGGGAGTCGAGCGCTCGCAGCCTCGAAACCCGCAGCCCCAGCCCCAGGCCTCTCCTCGAGGCGGCTCGTCGGACGACCGAGCCGCGCGACGGAATCCCGGAGGGGACCGCTGAGACCGCCACCCTAGGGGTCTCCGGCCCCGCCGTCTTAAAGTAGCGGGCGCATGACCACAGGCTTCGGGCGAGTGCCAGACCTCCTGAGGCAGAACCGGGGCCCGCTCCTTATCGCGAGTTGCATCGTCCTCGGATCGCTCGTGGGCGCGTTGATGGCCATCGGCAGCGACCTGCCTCAGGTGGAGCAACTAGAGGAGCTGAAGCCGAACATCGTCACCCAGGTCTTCGCCGCGGATGGTTCCATCCTGGGCGAGTTCGCGATCGAGAAGCGCGTGATCGTCCGTTACGAGGAGATCCCCGAGGTCCTGCGCAACGCCATTATCGCGACCGAGGACGAGAATTTCTTCAACCACATCGGGATCAATCTCTGGCGCATCCCCGGGGCGCTCTGGGCCAATTTCCGGTCCGGCCGCAAGGGTCAGGGCTTTTCCACCCTGACCATGCAGTTGTCCCGCCTTCTCTTCCTCTCGCCCCAGAAGACCTACGAACGAAAGCTGCGCGAGATACTGCTGGCGCTCGAGATCGAGAGGCGATTCACGAAGAAGGAGATCTTCACCCTCTATTGCAATCTCGTGAACTTCGGACACGGCAACTACGGTGTGGAGGCCGCGAGCCGCTTCTACTTCGGGAAGTCGGCGAAGAATCTGAATCTCGAGGAGGCGGCGCTGATCGCGGGCATTCCGCAAAGCCCCGCGAGGCTCTCTCCCCTCGACCATCCCGAGGCCGCCCAGAGGAGGAGGAATCACGCCCTCGATCGCATGCTGGCCGAGAGGTACATCACGCCTGCGCAGGCCCAGATAGCCCAGAGCCAGCCTCTCAACGTGGTGGCCCGCCGCTCGCCCTCGTCCATCGCCCCCTATTTCCTCGAGGAAGTGCGCAAGACGCTCGAGCGTGACTACGGATTCACGGGCATCTACCGGTCCGGCCTCAAGGTGTATACGACCCTCGACCCGAAGCTGCAACTGCTGGCGAACCGATCGGTGCGCGACGGCATTCTCAGAAACGACCGCACCGCGCGCGGCTTCCGGCCGGTCGAGGAGTCGGCGCTCAAGGACGGCGTCATCCCCGAGGGCTTCACCCTCTCCGACTGGCGTCAACCCTTCGATGTCGGGGACGTCGTGCGCGGGGTGGTGACATGGGTGGAAAAGGACGGGGCCGGACTTCGGATCGGCGACACCGTGGGAAGGCTGCCGCAGAAGGCTATCGCCTGGACCGGAAAGTCGCGGGTGAGCGATGTGGTGAAGATCGGGGACATCGTGCCGGTGCGCATCGTCAAGCTCGAAGGGACGGACGCGAAGCATGTGGCCGAGGTCGCCTTCGAACAGGAGCCGGATGCCGAATCCGCCTTCCTGGCCATGGACACGCGAACCGGGGCGCTGAAGGCCATGGTGGGAGGATTCGACTTCGAGCGGAGCAAGTTCAATCGCGCGGTCCAGGCCCATCGCCAGACCGGCTCGATCTTCAAGGCCATCGTGTACTCGGCCGCGGTCGAGAGCCTCGGCTGGGGCCCGGAAACCCTCATCGTGGATTCCCCCATCTCCTTCACCGCAGCGGGTTCGCCGACTTGGTCGCCCCACAACTACGACATG
Organism: Vicinamibacteria bacterium; assembly: GCA_031392925.1. Taxonomy (GTDB): domain Bacteria; phylum Acidobacteriota; class Vicinamibacteria; order Fen-336; family JAGNNV01; genus JAGNNV01. The sequence goes on along the minus strand of JANMVV010000235.1, from coordinate 5,559 downwards.
AAGTTCGAGGGCACGATCACCGTCCAGCACGCGGTCGAGGAGAGCCGGAACATCCCGGCCATCAAGACCCTGCAGGCGATCGGCATCGAGAAGGGCATCGAGTACGCGAGGAAGCTCGGGCTCAAGGATGACCTTCCGCCCTATCTCCCGATCGCCATCGGTGCGGGCGAGGCCACTCTCGACGAGATGGTCGCGGCCTTCGGCGCCATCGCGAACGAAGGCCTGCGCATGACCCCGATGCTGATCACCAGGATCACGGACAACGAGGGCAACGTCCTGGAGGAGAAGCTTCCCGAGGCACACGACGCGCTCCGTCCCGAGACCGCGGCCACCATGGCCAACATCCTGCGCGGCGTGGTCCTGCGCGGCACCGCGCAGCGGGCGGCTTCTCTCGGCCGGCCGTTGTGCGGAAAGACGGGCACCACCGACAACTGGAGCGACACCTGGTTCGTCGGATTCGAACGGGACCTGGTGGCGGGGGTGTGGAGCGGTTTCGACGACAAGCGGAAGTCGCTCGGGCGCGGACAGGACGGCGCGCGCACCTCGCTTCCCATCTTCATGGACTTCTGGAGGGAAGCGAGCAAACAGCTTCCCAAGGACCCGGCGTTCCCGCCGCCCCTGCCCGCGACTCAGGCCGACCTGGCCGAGCCGCGACAGATTCCCTAGCGGCTGACGATTTCCAGGGCGAGGTCGTCCTCGAACCGCGCGGACATTCGCAGATCCGGGGCGAAAGACGGCAGTCGATCCTCGATGGCCTTGCGGCGATTGGGACCGAAGCCGCGCAGGTGCACCAGCACATGGCGCACGCCCATCGACCGCAGGAGCGCTATCGATTCACCTGAAGGGAAATCCTTCATGACGTCGCGAACCCTGCCATACCCCTGGGGCTCCGTTCCCGCGTAGCCGTTCATCAGAGGTTTCCAGTGCGTGGTCGACCACAGCAGGTAGACGCTGTCGTCGAATCGCGGGCGCTGGAACAGGCCGTCATTGGGCAGGATCGGCAGCTCGACCACGGGATCGTTTCCGGGCTGGGCCTTGAGCCAGAGATAGATGGCGGGCACGGGCTCCGCGGCGTTGATGCAGCGATCCGCCGCGACCACGTTCAGAGGCGCCACCGTCGCCTCGAGCAGGGCCATGGTCAGCAGGCCGACGCGCCACCCCGCTCCTCGCACGCGATCGAGGCCGATGGCGGCCAGCATGGAGAGGCCAAGGCAGAGGAAGACGGAGGCGCGCGCGGGCACGCGGATCATTCGAAAGACTTCGAACTCGCGAAGAAAGGAGAAGGGGCCCGGGAAGAGCGAGAGTCCGAAGAGACGGACCTCGGGTCCGAGAGCCACGAGCCAGGCGCAAACCGCGAGGGCGGCATACCCGAAGATGAGCCGGCGACGCCCAAGGTCCGACCTCAACGCGAGAAGGGCCAGAGCGGCGAGGCCCATGACGGTGACGCCCTGGAAGAGATCGCCCTCGACGATCGACCTCAGATTCACGGTTGCCCCACCCCAGACGCGGTTGGAGGCGGAGGTCGAGAACGCTCCCTCGAGGGACGCCGAGAAGAAGATGGTCTCGCTGGCCGTGCGTTCGTAATGGAGCGGGGCGAGGGCCTGCTTGTGGAGCCACTGCAGCGGCAGGAGGAAGGCGAGGGCCACCACGATTCCAGCGGGCGCGGTGCGCAGGATGGCTGGCCTCTGGATCAGGACGAGGATCGGGATGGGCAGGATGGCCGCGGCGAGAAGGGCCTGATACCCGCAGGCCCAGGCGGAGAGGCCAAAGAAGAGACCGGCGAGCCCCGCGGCTCTGGCGGACCCGTCGCGCGTCCAGCGATGGAGGAAAAGGAAGTAGAGAGGGAGGAACTGGGTTCCGAGGACGGACAGGTGCGCGGGCGAGGAAACGCGGTTCGATGAAAACGAGAAGATCGCCCCCGCGGCGAATGCGGCGAGGGGGGAGAGGCCGAGGCTTGTGGCCAGAGCGCGGACCCCGAGGGCGGAGAGGAAGAAGGTCAGAAGGCGGACCACGTTCAGGATGACGATGGGATCGGTGGTCAGCAGGCGAAGGGGCAGGGACAGGATGGAGGTCGCCACGATGGGCTCGTCGAGGAAGAGCGCATAGCGAAGCGGGTAGAGGGTGTTTGCGTGCGGCAGGCTCAAGGGATCATGCAGAAGGGCGCGCGTGGTCCACGCCATCACCCAGGCGAAGTACGAGGAATCCCCCGCCTCGATCAGGTTCAACCGGGTTGCGAGGGGCCAGGTCATGAGGACGGTCAGGGCGGCGTAGAGAAACGCGGCCCCCGCGTGCGACTTGAGGCTCACTCCTCGCTCGCCGAAACACCCTTGGACAGCTCGCCCTTCGCCTTCGCCACCAGCGCCGCCTTGATGAAGATGTCGAGATCGCCATCCAGCACTCGATCGACGTCGCCGGTCTCGCACTTCGTGCGATGGTCCTTCACCATCCGGTAGGGATGCAGGACGTAGGAGCGTATCTGCGACCCGAACGCGATCTGCATCTTCGCGGCCTCGACCACGTCGAGCTTCTCGCGCTGCTTCTTCATCTCGAGATCGAAGAGGCGGGATTTCAGCACCTTCATCGCCACCTCGCGGTTGCGGATCTGGCTGCGCTCGTTCTGGCAGGCCACCACGATGTTGGTGGGAATGTGAGTGATGCGAACCGCGGAGTCGGTCACGTTGACGTGCTGGCCTCCCGCACCGCTCGAACGGTAAGTGTCGACGCGGAGATCCTTGTCGAGGATCTCGATGTCGATGCTGTCATCGAGTTCGGGCCAGGCGAACACCGCCGCGAAGGAGGTGTGCCGCCGTGCCGCGGAATCGAACGGCGAGATCCGGACCAGGCGATGTACCCCGCTCTCCACCCAGAGCGTCCCGAACGCGTATTCCCCCGAGACGAACATGGTGACGCTCTTGATCCCGGCTTCCTCACCCTTCTGGTAGTCGGTGATGTCGACCTTGAAGCCCTTTCGTTCGCAGTATCTCTGGTACATGCGAAAGAGCATCTCCGCCCAGTCCTGGCTTTCCGTCCCGCCCGCGCCCGCATTGATCGAGAGAATCAGATTGTTCGCATCGTGCTCTCCGCCGAGGGTGTGCCCGAGCTCCGCCTCATCGATGCTCTTCTGCCAGATGAGGACCGCTGATTTGAGCTCGGCCTCGACCGCTTCCCCGCCCGCAAGCCACTCCTGGAGAACCGCGACGTCGCCTTCCTGGCTCGTGACTCTTTGGACCAGCTCCAGCCGCTCTTCGATCTTCTTTCGCTTTCGCTGAACCTTCTGAGCGTTCCGCTGATCGTTCCAGAAACCGGGCTCGGTGACCTCGCGGTCCACCACCGCGAGCTCCGCGGTCAGTTTCGCTTCGTCAAAGATAGCCGCGGACGTCCGCAGCCCTCGCCTTGAGCTCGATGCAGAGCTCGCTGATCTCGTCTTTCAATTGGATTCCTGGTCGCTTTCTTCGGGGCTCGGTGGTGAAGCTGCGAGTCTATTCGAGCGCGCGTGACCCAGGAACCGGGCGGCCAGCACCGCGACCGCGGCAACCCAGGTCACGGACCATGCAAAGACATCTCCGTAGCGCGAGTAAAAGGTGATCTCGGAAATCCCCCGGACCTCTCCAACCAGCGCGCGCCGTTCCAGCAGTTCGCTCTTGACCAGCTCCCGGCCGAAGGGATCGATGATGGCGGAAATGCCGGTGTTCGCGGCGCGGACGAGAAAGCGATGGTTCTCCACCGCCCGGAATCGCGCCATCGCGTAGTGCTGATACGGCGCGGCGCTCGTTCCATACCAGCCGTCGTTGGTCAGATTGAACAAGACCTGCGCACCCGCGAGCGGGAATCGGCGCACCAGGGAGGGAAAGATCGCCTCGTAGCAGATAAAGGCGCCGATGGACACGCCCGGAACCTGTCCCGTCGAGGCCTGGGTCCCCGGAGTGAAATCCGAAACACTCTGCACCAGCCGCTTCACGGGCAGAAACGAAGAGATAAAGGACGGGAGCGGAAGATATTCGCCGAACGGAACGAGCCGCATCTTGTGGTATCGCATGGCGATGTTGCCGGAAGGAGAGATGAGCTTCGCTCCCACGTAACTCCTGACTTCGCCCGTCGCGGCGCGCTCGCGATCGTCGTTACCGGTCAGGAGGAACACGTCCTCCTTCGCGGTGAAGTCGGTGATCTCCTTCCTGGCCTCGGGATACAAGTCAAGCTCGTAGCCGATCGCGGACTCGGGCCAGACCACGAGACGAGCCTCGCGCTTGACCGCCTCGCGGGACAAGGCCATGTGCGCGTCGATGTTCGAGTGAAGGAAGGCCTCGTCCCACTTCTGGTCCTGGGGAATCGACGCCTGAATCACGCCCACGGCAAGCGCCCCTTCCTCGACCAGGGGCTGCTGAAGCCTTCCGTGGCCGAAGGCCATGGCGCCCGAGACGAGCAGGGCGGGCAGAGTGACCCCGAGACGCCGCTCAAAGGCCGACCGCGCGGTGACGACCTGGGCGAGACCCGCGGAGGCCGCGACGAGGAGGAACGAGACGCCGTGCACCGCCGTGAACGAGGCGATCTGAATGAACTCGGGGAAATCGACCTGGGAGTAGCCGAGCAGGCACCAGGGAAAGCCGAAGAGCAGGTACTCGCGCAGGAACTCGCAGGTCACGAAGACGAAAGGTGCGAGCAGCAGGGACCTTGAAGGGAAGGCTCCACCGACGTGGGCCTGGAGGGCGCCGAAGGCCCCGACAAAGAGCCCGAAGGCAAGGGCGAGGGCAAAGGTCAGACCGAACGCGATCGGCGAGGAGACACCGCCGTAGAGGTGCATTACGTCGCTGACCCAGGACAGCAGCAGGAAGCCCTGGATGGTTCCGGCCAGCTGGCCGCAGAGGAACCCCACCCGACGCGAAGCCCCGGTTAAGGCGACGAGCAGAGGGGCGAGCGCCACGAACGCGGCGGGAGCGAAGGCGACCTTGGGAAAGGCGAGGGCGAGGAGAAGGCCGGTGAGGGCTGACAGGCCGAGGCGGCGTGACAGGCTCAAGGCTTGACGATAAACGGCTTGAACTTCTCCTGAGTTTCGAGCTTGGCGAGGACGCGCTCCGCGTCTTCACGATCGGTGAACGAACCCACGCGCACGTTGAACAGACCTTCGCTCACCGGCGCCAGGTACGCGGAGTAACCCTTGCCCTTGAGCCGCTTGACGATGGCCTCTGCGGCCGCCCGCTCCTTGAAAGCACCCACCTGAATGGTGAGACGGTTGAGTGGCGTCGGCGACGACTTCTGCGCGGAGGTGGCCTTTGGGGTGGCCTTCGGTGTGGTCTTGGGCGCAGGAGTCGGCTTGGGCGTCGGCTTGGGCGTCGCCTTGGCCGTGGGCTTCGGTGTCGCCTTTTCGGGAGCCTTCGCGGCGGGGCTCGGCGAACGCGCGGGCGGCGGTGTGGGACGAGCCGCCGTCGAGGGTGTGGCCTTCGAAACTGGAGCGGGAGCCGCCGGGGCGGCTGCGGCCGAGAGCCCTTCGACCTTCTCGCCCTGGAGCGTCGAGCCATAGGTCAGGGCGTCCGGCGTGGGCGAGGCCGCGGGCTCTTCGGGCAG
>JANMVV010000180.1:0-16912 GCA_031392925.1 Vicinamibacteria bacterium | reverse complement strand
CCCGATCGCAAGGCGCCGAGGAGGCCGCATATCCAGCATATGCAACGAGCGCGAAGCCTCCCCTCTGGGGGACGAGCAACGCAGCGAGCGGGGATGCATCGGCGGTCCCATGTGTCGCGAACTTACGAGGCAGGACACTAGCAGGCTCCCAAGGCGGCCTTCGTATCCAGGCGTGAGCCGGATCCTTTTGCGGCCGCAGCCGTGTTCATGACGCACGACGCTGAGGACGTTCGGGCCATAGACTCTGCGGGCTCATGAGTTTCGAAGTTCCCAAGAATGGCGGAACCCTGGCGCGGGCGTTCGCCCTCCTTACCGTGGTGTTCGTGGCCTGGTCTGTCTTCGCCCTGGGCACGAACTCTCTGCCTCCGCTCGCCGCCGACCGCGGCCGGATCGACTCAGCGATTTCGTTGAATCTCGTCATTTCCGGCATCGTCTTTCTGGGCGCGCACGTGGCCCTGGTGGTGGCCCTGCTCCGGCGGCCGAAAGAGGCGAGGATCCCGCACGAGAACGTGCGCGCGGAGATTCTCTGGACGGCGCTCACCGCGATGGTGCTCGTGGCCCTCCTTGTGAATTCCGAGATCGATGCTCGCGCGCTTGCCGGCGGAGGCGCCGATCCGGGCGCCGAGCCGCCCCTCGTGGTCGAGGTGGTCGCTCAACAGTTTGTCTGGAACTTCCGGCTGCCCGGCGAGGACGGCATCTTCGGCCGCACCGATCCGAAACTCGTGGACCAGGCCGAGCTCAACTTCATCGGACTTGACAAGAAGGATCCGGCGGCCGAAGACGACATCATCCTTCCTCAGGGCCTGCTCGTCCTGCCCGCGGGTCGCGAGGTGCGGGTGCGGCTTCGATCGCTCGACGTGATTCACAGTTTCTTCGTGGCTCCCTTCCGGGTGAAGCGCGACGCCATGCCCGGCATCGCGACGGAGTTCACGTTCACGCCAACCGTGATCGGCAAGTTCGAGCTCGCGTGCGCCGAGCACTGCGGCCTCGGTCACTACCGGATGCGCGGGATGGTGGAGGTGGTCCCCCGGGCCGAGTGGGCGGGCAAGGTGAAAGAGGCCACGCAATGAGCGGGAATCGCGAATCGCCGGGCTTCCTTTCCCGCTACGTCTTTTCGCTCGACCATCGCGTCATCGGCCTGCAGTACCTGATGACCGCCATGGGCATGGCCCTGGTCGGCGGCCTGCTCGCGCTTCTGGTCCGGATGCAGATCGCCTGGCCGTCCCATGAGTTCCGCGCCGTCTCCAGATTCCTGCCCCAGGGGTTCGACCAGGGAATCATGAAGCCCGAGTTCTATGCGGCCCTTTTCACCATGCACGGGACGATCATGATCTTCTTCGTGCTCTCCGCGGCCCTCATCGGAGGCTTCGGGAACTATCTGATTCCTCTGCAGGTGGGCGCCCGGGACATGGCGTTTCCGAGGCTCAACGCCTTGTCCTACTGGATCTATGCGATCTCGTCGGTGGTGATTCTCGCGTCGTTCTTCACCCCGAACGGGCCGGCGGCATCGGGATGGACGGCGTATCCGCCTCTGTCCGCTCTCAAGGGGGCGATCGCGGGATCGAACCTCGGCCAGGACCTGTGGCTCCTGGCCATGGCTCTCTTCATCGTCAGTTTCACCCTGGGCGGCCTCAACTTCCTGGCCACCATCGTGGCCCTGAGGCGGCCCGGCCTGCAGATGATGGACCTGCCCCTGTTCGCCTGGTCGATGCTCTTCGTCGCGATCCTGGGCCTGCTCGCTTTTCCCTCGCTCACCGCGGCCGCCATGATGCTGCTCCTCGACCGCCATGCCGGCACGAGCTTCTTCATACCCGCGGGCCTGGTGCTTTCCGGGGAACCGGTTCAAGGCGGCGGCGGTTCGCCCATCCTCTGGCAGCACCTGTTCTGGTTCCTCGGGCATCCCGAGGTGTACATCATCATGCTGCCCTCGCTCGGGATCACCTCGGACCTCTTTTCCGTGTTCACGGGGAGGCGCGTGTTCGGCTACACGTCGATGGTGTACGCGATGGGGTTCATCTCCGGGATGAGCTTCCTGGTGTGGGGGCACCACATGTTCGTGTCCGGCATGAGCCCGTTCCTCGGGTCGGCCTTCGCGGTCACCACCACCCTCATCGCCGTGCCCTCCGGGGTCAAGGTCTTCAACTGGATCGCCTCTTTGTGGAATCGCCCGTTGCGCCTCACCACACCAATGCTCTGGGCGCTCGGGATTTTCTCCCTCTTCGTTACCGGCGGCCTTTCCGGAATCTGGCTGGGCCAGACCCAGATCGACATCCAGCTCCACGACACCGCGTTCGTGGTCGCCCATTTCCACATCATCATGGCCGGAGCGGCGCTCTTCGGAGTGTTCGCCGGCGTGCACTACTGGTTTCCGCTCTTCTTCGGGCGCCTCATGAACGAGCGGCTGGGAGCGGCTCACTTCCTTCTGACCTTCGTCTTCTACTACGCGACGTTCTTCCCCATGCATCTGGCCGGGCTTCGCGGCCAGGTGCGCCGGGTCTACGATCCCTATCAGTACGACTACCTGAAGCCGCTCGCCCCGATGAACGCCTTCATCACCTGGGCCGCGATTGCTCTCGCCATCGCCCAGATCCTGTTCCTCGTCAATTTCTTCTGGAGCATGAAGCGGGGGGCTAAAGCCGGCGTGAATCCCTGGCAGGCGCGGTCGCTGGAATGGTCCGAGTCCTCGCCCGAGGGGGAGAGCGCATGAGCGCCCGTGCGTTGACACCGGCCGCGGACGCGCCTGCGTTCGAGAGCGCCACCCGCGTGGCTGTGGTGGCGGCTCTTTCCGCGACCACCATGCTCTTCGCGTCCTTGGTGAGCGCGTATCTCGTCCGGCGATCGTTCGCCGACTGGCGGCCGGCGCCCGCGTTGTGGCCCGCGATGCTGCTCGCCTTCGCGTTCGCAGCTTCGGCGGGAATCGAAGTCGCGGCCCGTGGCGAGGGGAGGCGGAGGCGTCTTGGGTTCGTGGGCCTGGCCCTGGCGAGCGGCTTTTACCTCGCGGGGGCTCTGGCCGTGATCGTGTCCGTCGGTTCCGGAGAGGGCGGGCTCGAGCGGCCGTTCAACGCCTTCGTCGCCCTCCTTCTGAGCGTCCATGCGGTCCACGCGATCCTGGGCGGCGCCTTCGCGTCCTGGGTGGTGCGCGCCGAAGCGGGTGGCCCATCGGAAAACGCGCTCCTGCTCGCGCGGCTGGTGACCCACTTCCTGACCGCGCTGCTGTGCGCGATCGTCTTCCTCCTCTTCGGCCTGCAATGACCGCCACCGTCCCCTCCCGCACCGTCCCGTTGACCCAGTGGCCCGCGTACCGTCTGGCCGTCTGGGCATTCCTGGTCAATGAAGGGTTTCTCTTCGGCTCGATCCTCGCGGCCGGACTCTTTCTGCGGCTCGGCGGTACCGTCCCCTGGCCGCGACCCGGCGACGCTCTCGCTCTCGGTCCGGTGGTTCTCGCGACCCTGATCCTGATCGCCTCGTCGGCGACCCTGAACGAATCTCTCGACGCGCGCCGGCGCGGCAATCCGCTCTTCTGTCGAAGGTGGCTGGTCTGGACCCTGCTCGCGGGCTCGCTCTTCCTCGCCATTCAGGCCTACGAGTGGTGGGATGTGATCGGGACCGCGCGAGCCCTGTCCCCGCTCCCGGGCGTGCCCCTCGTTTCAAACCCGTGGGGCGCTTCCACGTTCATGCAGGTCTTCTTCCTGGCCACCGGGCTCCACGGCCTGCATGTGGCGCTCGGCCTTCTCCTGATGACCTGGCTCCTGGGGGTGAAGGCGCCGGTCGACGAGAGACGGCTCGAGAGCGTCGCTTTGTACTGGCACTTCGTCGACTTCGTCTGGATCTTTATCCTCTCCACCTTCTACTTCTTCTGATCGAACATGATCGACCCCCTAAGACCCTACTGGCCGACCAACCGGAGCATCGCCGGGATGCTGGTGCGGAGTCTGTGCCTTTTCGCCGCGGCGGGCGCGGTGGCCTTCGGAGTGTCGCGTTCCTTCGCGTTCTTCGTGGTGCTGCCCGCAGCCCTCGCCCAGGCCTCCCTCCTCGTTTTCGAGTGGATGGAGTTGAAGCGCACCCACCGCTCGGGCGTGATCGCGGGCGGCATCGCCGCCCTTCTCTTCCTATCCCTGGTCCTCGTGCTGGTGATCGAGAGCCGCTCGGTTCTCATGCTGTCGGTCCGATGAAGAACCGTCCGCGGCTCGATTGGCGATGTCTTAAACCCCGTGCCGGTCCCGCGAGCCTTGCCGCCCTCGCGTTCCTCGCCGGTTCCACGGACGCGATCGCGCAGTGTTCGTTGTGCCGCGACGCGGTGGCCGCGTCGTCCTCGCAGACCCGGGAGGCCATGAATTACGCGATCATCGGCCTGGCTTTCGCGCCGTATGGTGTCGCCGCGCTCGCCGCCTGGACTCTCTCGCCCGCGCTGCGCGCCGGCGTGCGCGCGCGGCTCAAGCGCCTCCCGTTCCGCAGGCCGGAGCGAAAGCCATGACCTCGCCCCTCTGGCCCGCGATCAACGCGGCGTTCAACCTCACCTCCGCGGTCTGTCTGCTCTCCGGATACGTGAGCATCAAGCGGGGGCGAAAAGAAACGCACCGGCGCTTCATGCTCGCGGCCTTTTCCTGCTCGGTCGTCTTTCTGATGAGTTACCTCGCCTATCACTTTCAGGTGGGCTCGGTGAAGTTCTCCGGCGAAGGGCCGATGCGGACGCTGTACCTCGGCATTCTCCTCAGTCACACCGTGCTGGCGGTCCTCGTCGCACCCCTTGCCATTGCCACCTTGAGACCGGCGCTCCAGGCCCGTTTCGACCTTCATCGCAGAATGGCCCGGGTCACGTTTCCGATCTGGATCTACGTGTCCGTCACCGGTGTCGTCGTCTACCTGATGCTGTATCAGATGTGAGAAGCCTCCTCCTCCTGGTCTTCGCTCTTGGGCTCACGGCTCCGGCCCGCGGGGACGAGGTGCAGGCGGCGCGCGATCGAGCGCTCGCCCTGCTCAACCGATCGTTCGCTCTGTCGACCGAGGTGGCGAAGGAGCTGAAGACGGATCAGTCGAGGGCGGAGATCTTCGCCGTCCTTCTCAAGGCGGGCCGGAAGGACGGCTCGAGCGTCGGCGTGTACGACGCGGACGGCCGGAGGGTGGCCTGGGTCGGCTCTCCCATCGATCCTCTGCGTCTTCCCGAGGTGGACCCGTCGGTTCCCGCCCGCTTCGTGGCCGCGACCCGGTCCCGTGCCGCGCTGGTGGTGACCGCGACGGGACCCGGGTCCTGGTTCGTTCTCGTTTCGACGCCTCTCCTCGAAACCCGCCGCGGGGAGGGAGACCAGATGGAGGTCGTCGATGTCCTGGATCCCTCCCGGAAGCTGGGCCTCGACTACTCGGATCAGTCCGCGCCGGCCCCGGGCGATCACCGCCGCGAGAGCATCACCGTGCTCGGCATGACCTTCGCTCGAATCTCGCCGCACTCGGCCGAGACCCATGGCGCGGCCTTGTCCCCGCCGAACCTGTCGGTGACCTCTCTCCTTCTCTTCCTTCTCTTCCTGTCGGCGCTTGGCGTCACCTACCGATTCGCGCGACGCGACTTCGGCAAGCCGCGGCCCTTCGCTCTCGCCCTCCTGTGCATTCTCTCGGCCCTCTCGGTCACCGCCCTGGTAGCCGAGTTCGCGGCCCGGGCGAAGGAGCGCGATGCGGTGAGACGCGAGGTCGAGTCCGTACTGCGCGCGCACCTGAGCCCCCTCGAGGCGACGCTCAGGGCCACGGAGCGGGTGATCGATCAGGCGCGCCTTTTCGAGTCCTCGCCCGCCGGACGCTTCGGCACCGAGGAACTCGCGTTCGATCTCTGGTCGGATTCGGCTCTCGCTCAACCGCTCCTCCCTTCCTTCGTCGAGGTACTGGACCGGTCGGGGACGGTGGTGAGCCGGTACGCGCGTGGTGTGCCGCGAGGACCCAAGCCGGCACTGCCCATCAGTGGGTCGTGGACGAAATCCGCGACTCTGCTCGGGGTCGGCGACCTGGTCCAGGCGCAGGGACTTGTTTCGGAGCGCCTGCTTCTTTCCTCTGGAGAGCTCCTCGGGGCCGTCCGTATCGGCGCCGTCTCCGACCTCTCCCTGGCGCTGCGGATGCTCTCGGAGCGGAACGGAGTTCGGCTCATCGGCATGCGCGGAGCCGCGGGAGCGTTGATCCAGGATCCGGCGGTGGTCTCCCCCTCGTCCCTGGCGGGCCCGGGCGGGGTTCGGATCGAAGTGCCGGTCGACCCGCGGACCTACGTGTTCGAGATGGCGAGTGCCACCCCCGGCGCGCCTTTTCGAACCCTGGGTGTTCGTCTCCTGGGCAAGGGCCTTCTGCTCGTGGTCCTGGCTCTGGGTCTTGGGGCGTGGCTCGGCAACCGGGGCCGCACGCGGGCCGCGGCCGTCGGACTCTTCCACCGGCATTCGTTCCGCCTGTTCGTGGCCTTCCTCACTCTGTCCGCCCTCTCGTTGTTTTTCTTCCAGACCCTGGTTCGAGACTTCGTAGCGCAAAGACTCGTGTCCGAGACGGAGACGGAGGCGAGGCGCATCGCCGCCATCGCGCGCAAGTCCCTGAGCGACCTCTCGGCTTTTCAGGAAGCGGAGGTGCTCGGACCGCTCGCCATCTCCGACGCGGCCATCTCCTGGGTCGCGGCGCTCGTCTCCAACGATCTCGAGCTCTTCGACGAATCCGGCGAACTCGTGGCCACCAACGTGCGAGAGGACGTGGACGCGGGTCTTCTTTCGCGGCTCGCACCCGCAGACGCGTACAGCCGGCTCGTTCTCGCCGACGAGGACATGATGTTCCACCGGCCTCCCGGCGGCCTCGTGCCCTCGGCCGTCTCGGCGCAACTGGTTCTGCCCGCGGGTCGCACGGGACTGGTACGCGTCAACCTGCAGAACCGGGAGGTCCAGGTGGCCGCGGTCCTGAACGACCTCGACACGCGCATGCGGATCGCCGCCCTGTCCCTCCTCGCCGTCGCCACCATGCTCGCGTGGTTCCTGGCCCGGAGGATCTCGGGTCCGGTCCTCGAAATGACGGTAGCCTCGCGCCGCATCGCCCAGGGCGATCTCTCGGTACGGGTGCCGGTGCGGACCGGAGACGAAGTGGGCGAGCTCGCGCATTCCTTCAACACCATGGCCCACGATCTGGCCCGGCAGCAAAGAGAAATCGAGCGACGGGAACGGCTCGCGGCCTGGGCGGATATGGCGGCTCAGGTCGCCCACGAGGTCAAGAATCCACTGACCCCCATCCAGCTTTCGGCCGAGCACCTCCAGCGCGCGTACCGGGCGAGCGGCATCGTCTCGGAGGCGTTCGAATCGGTGCTCGCGGTATGCACCCGAACGATCCTCGAGTCGGTGACGAAGCTCCGGGACATCGCCTCCGAGTTCGCGGCCTTCGTGCGCGAACCGGTGGACCGAAGCGAGCGCGTGGACATGAGCGTCCTCACCCGAAGCGTGATCAAGCCCTATCAGGACGTACTCCCCGAAGGACTGCGCCTGGTCGCACGCTTCGGGCCGGCCTGCCCGGTCCTCGGTGAGTCGAAGCTCATCGAGCGGGCGATCCGGAACCTCTTCGAGAATTCCGTGCAGGCGGTGGGGAGCGCGGGAGAGATCCGGATCTCCTGTCTTCCGGTCAGGGAGGTCGCGGAGCTCGTGATCGAGGACACGGGGCCGGGTTTTGACGAGGAGACGCGCGCCCGACTCTTCGAACCCTTCTTCTCCACCAAAACTCAGGGCTCGGGTCTGGGTCTGGCCCTGGTCAAGAAGGTGGCGGAGGACCTGGGCGGCTCGGCGTCGCTCGACCGCGATGGCGAGGTCACTCGCGCCACCTTGCGGCTGCCCCTCTCGGCGGACTGAACCCCGCCTTCAGGGATGGCGCCCGGTGGCGCGTCGCGACTTCTCGATGACGCGGAGAAGCTCGGGGGTGAGGTCGTAGCCGTCCAGGGATTCAAGGGGCGCCCACACCGCGTCCAGAGCGTCAGAGGCCGCGGCCAGCGCACCCGAAACCGCGCGGGCGGCGTAGTCCAGGATGACGAAGTGGAAGGCTTCCTCGCCGGGTGTGATGGCCTCGATGATCTCGACGAACATTTCGATCTCGATGTCGATCCCGGTTTCTTCCCTAACCTCCCGGATGACCGCAGCCTCGAGGGTCTCGCCCCACTCGAGCGTCCCTCCGGGGACCATCCAGCGACCGTAGTGCGGAGCCTTTCCTCGCTTGATGAGGAGGATCTCGTTGCCGGCGCTGAAGACCACCGCGCCGACGCCGATGAGCGGGCGCTGGTTCACCAGGGGAGCCCCCCCGCTCAATGAGTCGCGGCCATGGGCTCGGGGACGGGTGCTGGAGCCTCGGTGCTCGAGGCTCCTCCTCCGTCTCCCTTGCGGCGCATCAGGCCGATCAGATAGGCGACGGGCCCGGAGGCGGTGTAGCCGCAGGACCAGAGGAGCAGCGCCCACGCCGGCTCGGTCGCGATGAGAGCCAGGAGCGCCGCGATTCCCACCATGGCGAAGTAGCTGCGTCGGCTTCTCAGGTCGAACGTCTTGAACGACCAGTAGCGCAGGGTGCTCACCATCAGGAAGGCGCCGATCACCAGCAGGGTCATGGTGAACGCGGCGCCCACTCGATCGTTCAACGGCTCGGGCCGGAAGTAGATGATCGAAATGACGAAGCCGGCGGCCGCCGGAGACGGCAGGCCCACGAAGTAGCGACCGTCCACCACTTTTCGCTGAACGTTGAAGCGGGCCAGTCGGATCGCCGCGCACATCACGAAGAAGAACGCGGCCAGGAAGGACCGGTGGAGGGTGGCGAGGCCCCACTGGTAAGCGATCACCGCGGGAGCGACGCCGAAGGACACGATGTCGGAGAGGCTGTCGAGCTGCGCGCCGAACTCGGAGGTGGTGCCCGTCATCCGGGCGATCCTTCCGTCCAGCATGTCGAAGATCACCGCCACCACGATCATCTGAGCCGCGGTTTCGAAGTCGAGGCGGAGGGCATGAATGATCGCGGAGAATCCGAGGAAGAGGTTCCCGATGGTGAAGAGGCTCGGCAGGAGCGCCGCGCCCTTCCGGAGCCCGGGCTTCTTGAGCCGATCGGTGATGGTCATGGCGTCGGAGCCTTCGGAGCGGGCTCGGGAAGATGCGCGATGACGGAACTTCCGCCGCTGACCCGATCGCCAACCTTGACGTCGAGCGTCGTCCCCTTCGGAAGAAAGACATCGGTGCGCGATCCGAATCGAATCAGGCCCACCTGCTCCCCGCGGGCCACCACGTCTCCGACTTTCTTCCTGAACACGATCCGACGCGCGATCAGGCCGGCAATCTGGGTGAATCCGACGCGGCCCTCGGGCCCCTCGATGAAGGCCCGATTCTGTTCATTGCGCAGCGAGGCCTTGTCATCGAAGGCGGGAAGGAACTCTCCCTGGTTGTAGACGACGTCGGTGATCCGGCCCGCGATCGGCGCTCGATTGATGTGAACGTCGAAGACCGAGAGGAAGATGGAGATCTGAGTAGAGCCCGCTCCCGCGGGGTGACCCGCGGGAGTGGGAACGATCATCACCACCTTGCCGTCGGCCGGCGAGACCACGAGCCCTTTGCCTTGAGGGATTTCCCGGAAGGGATCCCGGAAGAATGCGGTCACGAAGACCGCGAGGACGAGGAGGATGGCGAAGGCCCGCCACGAGAAGTACGCCCCAACTGCGGCGATCACGATGGCGATGACGATGAAGGGCAGGCCTTCGGGAGCGATCTTCAAAACGAGTGGTCCTTAGTCTCTGCAAAGCGGCAACCGAGGCGCCCCGCGGAGCGTCCTTCTGGTCGGCCTACGTCTCGAGGGGGGTCTGCACACCGGGGGCGTCAATGGGCCTTCCGCGCGATTTCCTCCATGCGGTCGCGGCCGGCGAGTTTCAGCTTCTTGAGCTTCGATTCCTCGATCTGCTCGGCGTCGGTCAGGACCACCTTGTCAGAGAGGGCCTTGAGACGACTCTCAAGTTCCGTGTGCTCCTCGTAGAGCCTCCGGTATTCCTCGTTGCTTGCAAGCAGCGACTCCCGAGTCACGGCGTTCAGTGACGGCATCGTGAGACCTCCTATTTGCTATCGAAGAAGAAGATTCGCTCCTCAAGGTCTTGGAGAAGGTGGCTTCAGGACTTCGACCCTAGCACGCGTTTCTTGGACCTTTCAACCCTGTCTCGTGGCTCATTTCCAGGCGCATCAGGATCGCGTCTTCCACGGGTTCCCGGTAGAAACCCGGTCGCCTCTGGGTCTCCCTGAATCCGGCGCTTCCGTAGAGTCTTCGGGCCTCCTGATTCCCCTCTCGAACTTCAAGAAACACGCGCTGGACACGGCTCGAGGCCGCGTGGTCGAGCAAGGAGGTGAGCAGGAGGCGCCCGAGTCCCCGCCTTCGCTGATTGGGCGCAACCGCCAGATTCACGATGTCCATGTCAGGGACCTGGAACCGGGCCACCACGAAGGCAAGGGCGACGTCTGAGGACCGAAGCACGAAGAGGGTGGGGGGGGCGTGCTCGAACTCCGCCGCGAAGGCTTCGCGGGTCCAGGCCTGCGGCGAACCGCGATCGATGGCCGTGAGAGCGTCGAGATCGCCCTCCTGGGCGCGGCCGAATACGATCGCGGCGTCGGCCATCATTTCGCCGGTGGCTTTGGGTTGAGCAGGCCTCGGGTCAAGGGGTCGCGAAGGTAGAAGGGAAGCAGTTCGCCGGCGGGACAGGTCGTCTCCACGGAGGCCTTCGCTTCGGCAAGTGCGGCCAGATGAGGGGCGAGACCGCCGTCCAGGGCGAGGACCTTGATTCGCGGAAAGGCGGCCTCGATCTCCGTCCGGTGCTTCGTCGCGGCGGATCCGATTGCGACCGCGGGTCCGCTCAGGAAATCCCCTAGCGCGCCCAGCACGACCAGGAGGTCCCCGGATTCGCGGTTCGAGATCAGCGCGCCGCCTTCATCAAAGGCGCCCGCGAAGACCTCGCCATGAAACAGGTCGGTGACGGCCAGGATGCTCGATCCGCGTCCGCGGGCGGCCCATGCCGCGACATCGGTGGCGAGGGCGCCAAAGCACGGCCTCGTCCCCGCCAGTCCCCGCACGCACGCAAGGGAGACTCGAAGTCCGGTGAACGAACCGGGGCCGACCACGACCGCGAAGAGGTCGACCTCGCCCACACCGAGTCCCGCGTCCGAGAAGACCCCCTCGATCGCGGGCAAAAGGCGCTGAGAATGACCGTGATCGGCCTCGAACGCGCGTGTCTTCAGAATGGTTCCACCCCGCGCGAGGGCGACGCTGCCTAGAGAGGACGAGGTGTCGAGCGCCAGGATCAGAGGCACGGGTGGCGGCGGGGCGAGGGAAGGCACTGAAGAGGCAGAGCTTATACTCGCCGGCCCTCGTCCTCCAGATTGAAACCAAGACGCCCATGTCCGTGACGCCCACACCCGCCATGCAGCAGTACCACCGCATGAAAGCGGAACATCCGGGCGCCCTTCTCTTCTTCCGCATGGGCGACTTCTACGAGCTCTTCTTCGAAGACGCGACCATCGCGGCTCCGTTGCTCGATATCGCCCTCACGTCACGAGCCAAGGACTCAACCGGCGAGCCCATTCCGATGTGCGGGGTGCCGCACCGAGCGCTCGATGCCTACGTGCGCGCGCTGGTCGAGAAGGGCCATCGGGTCGCGATCGGCGAGCAGCTCGAGGACCCGAAGGGTGCCAAGGGCGTGGTCAAGCGCGGCGTCGTGCGCGTCATCACTCCGGGGACGTTCATCGACGACGAGTCGCCTCTGGCCCAGGCCTCGCGCATCGCGGCCTGCTATCCCGGCCGGTCGGCTCTGGGCGCGGCCGTCATCGATCCCGTCTCGGGCGAGTTCTTTGTGTTCGAGCGACGGGGGGAAGGTCGAGTGGAGGCGTTCTTCGACGACCTTCTCGCCATCTCTCCGCGCGAGCTTCTTTGGCCGGAGGGTGTGGCCAAGCCCGACCACTTCGACACCGCCAAGGTCGTGGCCTCGGTTTTCGAACTCGATTCGGAATTCGACACGAAACGGGCGCGCGAGGAACTGCTCCGTCATTTCGGCGTGATCAACCTGGAGGCGATGGGCTGTGAGCGCATGCCCGAAGCCGCGACCGCCGCGGGCGCCTTGCTTCTCTATCTCAAGTCCACGCAGAAGCGCGAGCTGTCCCATGTCACGTCGCTGACTCATCGCGACGACGGCGATGTCCTGATCCTGGACGAGTCGACGCGGCGGAATCTCGAACTGGTCGAGAACCTGATCGATGGTTCGCCCCGCGGCACCCTGCTCGCCGTGCTCGACCAGACCCATTCGCCCATGGGCGGCCGCCTGCTCCGCGACTGGATCCTGCGGCCCCTGTCGCGCCGCGAGCCCATCCAGGACCGCCTCGACGCGGTCGAGGAACTCGCGTTCCGAAGCCGCACCCGCAGCGACCTCGAAGACGCCCTGGCCCGGATTCGCGATCTCGACCGGCTGGTCGCGAAGCTGACCTTCGGACGGGCGACTCCGCGCGATCTTTCCTCCCTCGCGGCATCTCTTCGCGGGGTTGCCGCCACGAAGGTCGCCGGCTCCGAGCTCAACGCCCCTTTGCTGCGCGGACAGGTGCAGGCCCTCGACGCCCACGAGAAGCTGGCCGATCACATCCAGAACACCCTCGTCGATTCGCCTCCGGCCACGGTGGGCGACAGCGAGCTCGTTCGTCCCGGCGTGGATCCGCAGGTCGACGAGCTAAGGAGTCTGCATACCGGAGGCAAGGAAGCGATCGCGCGGATCGAGTCCCATGAACGGGAGCGAACGGGAATTTCCTCGCTGAAGGTCCGGTACAACCGGGTGTTCGGCTACTACATCGAGATCACCAAGCCCAACCTCCACCTGGTGCCCGACGACTACATCAGGCGTCAGACCGTGGTTTCGGGTGAACGCTTCGTCACCCCCGAGCTCAAGGATTTCGAGGAGAAGGTGCTGAGGGCCGAGGAGCATCTCCTGGCGCGCGAAAAGGAAATCTTCAGCGGGATTGTCGACGAAGCGCTCGCGTGCGTGAAGGAACTGCAGGCCACGTCCCGCGCCATCGCCATCATCGACGTCATCGCCTCGCTCGCCGAGGCGGCCCAGCGCCTCAACTACGTCAAGCCGCGGCTGTCGTCGGACGGCGAGCTTGTCTATCGCGAGGGCCGTCATCCGGTGGTCGAGTCCTCCACCGAGAACCCGTTCGTGTCCAACGACCTTGTCTTTGGCGCCGCTCAGGAATCCCCGCGGCTCTTCATCGTCACCGGGCCGAACATGGGCGGGAAGTCGACCTTTCTCCGCCAGACCGGACTCATGGTGGTCATGGCGCAGATGGGCTCGTTCGTTCCCGCCCTCGAAGCGAAGATGACGGTATGCGACCGGCTCTTCACTCGCGTGGGCGCTTCCGACTTTCTGCTGCGCGGCCAGTCCACGTTCATGGTGGAGATGCAGGAGACGGCGTACATTCTTCGCCACGCCACCGAACGAAGTCTGCTGCTGCTCGATGAGATCGGCCGCGGCACCGCCACTTTCGATGGCCTCTCGATCGCGTGGGCGGTGGCTGAACACCTGGCCGAGCGCGGTCCGCACTGTCCGCGCACCCTGTTCGCGACTCACTATCACGAGCTCGTGGACCTCGCGGTCGACCGGCCGTCGGTGTCGAACCTGCACGTGACCGCGCGCGAGTGGAAGGACGACATCCTGTTCCTGCGGCGGGTGGAGCCGGGCGGCTCGGATCGGTCGTTCGGCATTCAGGTCGCGAAATTGTCGGGCCTGCCGTCCCCGGTGGTGAAGCGCGCCCGAGAAATCCTCAAGAATCTCGAGCAGACCGAATTCGATTCCGAAGGCCGGCCGAAACTCGCGCGGACCGGAGTGATGGGCGCGCCCAAAGAGCGTCAACTCTCGCTCTTCGCCCCCGTCTCCGACGCGGTCGCGGACGACCTGCGCAAGACGGACGTCAACGCGCTCACGCCGATCGAGGCACTCAACCTTCTGGTGGAGTTGAAGAAGAAGCTCGAGGGCTGAAGTCGTGTCGCCACGGCTTTGCCATCTCGGGCGGTGTAGCCTCCTTTCATGATCGGGCGGGGTTTCACGCTGCTGGCGGTGATGCTTGGCGTCACCACTCAGGCGCCGGTCCCTAAACCACCGCAGCCGCCCGAGCAGGCTCCGGTGTTTGGGGTCGGCGCCGAACTGGTGCTCGTGGATGCGGTCGTCACCGACAAACAGGACAAGCCCGTTCTGGATCTTTCTCGCGACGACTTCCGCGTGTCCGTTGACGGTGTGGAGCGCAAGGTCGTGTCCTTCGCTTCCTTTGGCGCGGCCGCCGCCCGTGCTCGCGCCGGAGGGTCGGCCGATCCGGCCCCATCGGGACTCTCCGCGCCGGTTCCCGACTTTGTTCCCGCGTCCACGGTGATCTTTATCGACGAAGGACACCTCACCGCGATGCAAAGCGCCCGACTCGACTCGTTCTTCGCCACCATCCTGCGGGATCTCGAGGCGCGCCGGGGTCACGTGCTGGTGCTTGCTCCGTGGTCGAAGGTCGCCTGCGCCGCACAGCTTCCCGGCGACCTGGCCCTCCTTTCCGACGCGGTGAAGCATCGGCGAGGCCAGCGCTTCACCCAGGTCAATACCTGGCCGATGACCGACGCCGAGGCGTTTCGTGTCGATCAGGGTGACACCGAGGCTCTGGGACGCGTGACCGCCCGCTTCAGCTACCTCAATCCCGGCCTGGGGCGGCATACGTCCGATCTTGTCCGCAGCCAGGCTACCCAGCAGGTGGCCGAGGAGCGGGCGCGCCGCGGCGATACCTTCGAAGCCATGAGGATCGGCTTCGCCTGGTTGTGGAAGCAACCGGGGCGGCACACTTTCCTCCTCGTCACCTCGGGGTTTCCAAACGAGCCCGCCGACGACGGCTTCCACGAAATGATGAATCACTCGCTGCGGGTCAACGCTCCCGTGCACTTTCTTGACGTGGCCGGAATGGCGATCGCGCCCGAGTTCGAGGGAATCGAATATCGATACGCCCTCGAAGAAAGCGCTCGCGTGTCGCCCCTCGATCAGGTCGAGGCCTCGGGGGGCTCTGACCTCCTCGCCGCCGACACCGGTGGCCTCAGAGTCGCCGATAACAACATCGAACGGGGCTTCGCCCGGATCCTCGAGGCCACGCGGCTTTACTACATCCTGGGCTTCGAGCCCTCGGGCCGAGGCAAGCGCGGCCTCCACAAGATCAAGGTGGAGGTCAAGCGAAAGGACGTCCGGGTCCGTGCCCGTCGCGGCTACTTCGATCCCGGCCCCTCTCCGCCGCCGCGAGCGTCTCCCTAGTATTTCTGCGCGAGGACGACGAGCAGCCGCGTGAGCGACTCGAGGTCGCGGCGGTCCATGACCTCGACCGGAGAATGCGAGTAGCGGCCCGGCCAGGAGAGACCCACATCGACCGAGCCCTTGGCGCTGAAGGGCGCGGCGTCGGTGCCGCCGCCCGTCACCCCGATCTGCAGGGGAATCTCGCCTTCCTTCGCGAGCGCCATGATCCGGTCCATGACCTCGGCGGGGACGAGGGTTCGATTGTCCAGGCCGCGAAGGACCGCGCCCTTGCCGAGCGGGGCATAGGCGAGGCGCCGCGAGTCAACCGGCGTGTCCGACGACACGAACGTGTCAATGGCGAAGGCGGTGTCGAACTTCTCCTTCTCCGCGATGAACGAAGCACCCGCGAGTCCGGTTTCCTCTTCTACCGACCAGGCGAAGGTCACCTGGTTCTTCACCGTCTTCGGATCGAGACGCGAGAGCGCCTGAAGCAGCGCGGTCGATCCGTTTCGGTCGTCCATCGATCTCGCGGTGGCGCGCTGGTCGCCGAGCTTCACCAGATCCTTGCGTGGCGTGATCGATTGTCCGACCGCGAAGCCCAGCGATTCGGCCTGCGCGCGTGATTTGGCGCCGGTATCGAGAGAGAGAGCGGAGAGTTCCGGCTCGAGCGCCGTGGATGTCGAGTAGTTGCGACGAGGAGCCAGCACGGCCTCGCGAGGGCCGTTGCCCGTGTGCACCATGACCGGATGCGCCTCGTAGAGCGAGAAGTACATCCCGCCCAGCGGGCGAACGGCGGCGGTGCCGTCGTCGTTGATCGAGGCGACCTCGAAGCCGACTTCATCGGTGTGGGCGACGAAGAGCAACCGCTTTCCTCCCTGGCCGAGGCGGACGATCACGTTGCCCTTCTTGTCGACTTCGGGTTTGGCCCATGCGGGCAGGTGGCGAAGGACCTCCGCGCGCACCGGTTCCTCGCGAGTCGAGACACCGTACGCGCGGATCAGGCCGGCCAGCAGACGAAGGTCGGGCTCGGCGAAGGGGGTGGCCGGAGGCTCGGGCGATGGATCGAGGGACACCGCCGGCCCGAGCGCGCCGAGCCCGACGGCCTCGGCCAGCACTCGCGCCGCGGACTCGATGTCGCGCGCATCGACGGTCTCCGCGGGCGTCTGCGCGTAGCGCGAGGGGACGGCGATCACGTGCGTTTCGAGACCACGGACGGTGGAAAAGGGAAGATCGGCGCTCGCTCGCTTCTGGAACTTCGCGCTGACCCTGGTGGCCGCCGTTGCGAGCAGGGAGTCGTCCTCGCGGATCAACGGACCCTCGCCCCCTGCTCCGACGGTGCCGGCCGCGTCCCTGGCGGGCGCCAGCGCTCCAGTGAAAGCGATCAGTCGATCCGGTTTCTCCGACTCGATGAGCCGCACAAGGCCGCGTTGCCCGAAGAAGGCCTGGGTCGTCCAGGCCAGGACGATCGTGCCTTGGGCCCGAGCGGTCCCCAGCCGATTTGCGATCTCGACGAGTGCTACGGCGCCAGCCCGGGAGGACGTGGCTATGCCCGCGACTTCGTCGCCCGCGAGTTTCGCCGCGCGCTCGCGGAGCGAGACCGCGTCCAGGGTTCGAATTCCCCTG
>JANMVV010000178.1:0-2018 GCA_031392925.1 Vicinamibacteria bacterium | reverse complement strand
GATCCAGGAGGCGCTTGCGCGGCGGCTCCCGGCGTACGACAAGAGCGGCGAGGGGCACTACAACCTCATCTCCGCGCTGCACAAGGCGATCCGCGGGAGCGACCCGCAGGCGGCGCTCTACTGGCTGGCGCGGATGTGCGAAGGAGGGGAGGACCGGCTCTTCCTCGCGCGCCGGCTGGTACGGATGGCGATCGAGGATATCGGCCTCGCCGACCCGCAGGCGCTGCAGGTGGCGTTGGCGGCGAAGGAGACCTTCCATTTCCTCGGAAGCCCCGAGGGGGAGCTGGCACTGGCCCAGGCGGCGGTCTATCTCGCGACCGCACCGAAGTCGAACCGGGTCTACGTGGCGTGGGGCGCTGCGCTGAAGGCCGCCGCCGACACTCCCGCGGCCCCGGTCCCGCTGCACGTGCGCAATGCGCCGACCGGCCTGATGAAGGACCTCGGCTACGGCAAGGGGTATCAGTACGCGCACGACGCGCCGACCGGGTACATCCCGCAGGAGTATTTCCCGGATGCCGTGAAAGACCGGGAGTACTACGTGCCGAGCGACTTCGGGTTCGAGAAGAAGATCCGGGAGCGGCTGAAGTGGTGGGCGGAGCAGGGCGGCGCCCGGTTATCGGCGGGGCCGTGATGAGATCCTCGACCGATATCCGGATTAACAACTTCGACCTCCTGCGGCTGATCGCAGCACTTCAGGTCGTCGTTGAGCACGTGATCGAGCACTTCCTCCCCGCCAGCCGGCTCCCGGCGTGGGACTGGGTGTTGCAGGCCTTCCCTGGGGTCCCTGTCTTCTTCATGATCAGCGGGTTCCTGATCTCGCTCTCGTTCGAGCGGAGCAAGGAACTGCGCATCTACGTCCAGAACCGGATGCTTCGGATCTTCCCGGCACTCTGGGTCTGCCTGCTCGTCACAGTGATCGGATTCACGCTGCTGGGCGGAGTGCGACTCACGGAGGTCCCGTTCGGGCGGTTGCTGGCCTGGGCGGGGGCCCAAATTACGGTGGGACAGTTCTACAACGCGCCATGGCTCCGTGGGTATGGGTCCGGGGTAATGAATGGGAGCCTGTGGACCATCCCCGTCGAGCTGCAGTTCTACGCCCTCGTCCCGATCATCTACGGGATCTTCCGCTTGAAACAACGCCGTTCCGGAACGGGGATACTGCTCGCCCTCACGTTGCCATTCTGGATCTGCGGGGCCTGGTTCGGTGTGGTCCGCCATGGTCTCGAAGACCAACTTTGGTTCAAGCTGTTCGGCGTCACGTTCGTCCCGTACGTCTACCTGTTCCTGATCGGTGTCCTCGTCCAGCGCAACTGGGATCGGCTCAGCTTCCTCTTCGCCGGGCGATGGCCCTGGTGGCTCGGTGGGTATCTGATCGTCGCAGCCGGGCTGCACGCGGCTGGGCTCACCATCGGGACCAATTGGCCGCATCCCCTGGGCATTCCGGTGCTGGTAGGGCTAGTGTTCAGCTTGGCGTATTCGGCCCCGGGGCTGGCGGACCGTGTCCTGCGGCGGCATGACGTATCCTACGGGGTGTACATCTACCATATGCCCGTCATCAACGCCTTCCTCGCTCTCGGCGCGACGGGAGGGCTCACCCTCGTGACACCGGTCGTCGCGGTCACGCTCCTCCTCGCACTGACCTCATGGTTCGTGGTGGAGCGACCCATGCTCCGCCGCAAGCAGCAGACCCTTCATGGCGCTACGGCGCCTGGCCCATGACCCTCCGAGCCTCCTTCCTCCGCGGCGCGTCCGCCGCCCTCTGCGCCGCCGTGCTCCTGACCGGCTGCGCCACGCTCAACGCCTGGACCAACCTGCAGTCTCCGCAGGTCGAGGTCGCGGCGATCAAGCTGGTGAGCATCGGGCTCACCAGCGGCACCTTCGACGTGACGCTCCGGGTCAACAACCCGAACAGCGTGACGCTCGACGGCACCGGCCTCACCGCCACGATCGACGCGAAGGGGAGCCGCTTCGCGCAGGTGGACCTGAGCAACGCCTTCACCCTCCCCAAGGGGGAGGCG
>JANMVV010000147.1:0-7949 GCA_031392925.1 Vicinamibacteria bacterium | reverse complement strand
GAACGCCATGATCGCGATTCCGAAGAGCGCGTAGAAAAGAGGCGTGCTGGAGTATCCAAGCGCGCCTAGGCCCAGGAGGAGGCCCGGGACCTTCCATCGTCCGGGCTGATCCAGTTCCGGCAGGGCCAGGCCGAAGGCGAGGAGGCAGCCGAGGCCCAGGGCGCCGCCCACGACCGCGGGAGAATGAGCCCGGCCGAGATGGTGGATGGTCGCGAGGTCCAGGGCCATCAGAGTCGCGGCGAGGAACCCTCCCGTCTCGCCAGACGCTCGAAGGGCAAAGGCGAAGACAAGAGGAAGGAGGAGAGAAAGGCTCAGCGCCCCGATCGCATTCATCGACCAGTGCAGGTCAAGCCCCATGGCATGAGCGGCGTAGAAGAGAACGTAGGGCAGAGGCGAGTAGGGGATCGCGGGACCTCCGCCCAGTGTCTCGGTGGCCGCGCCGCGGATCTGCGAAGGTGTGGGGTAGTGCGATCCATAGCGAAGCCAGCCCTCGTAGGTCATCGGTACCTCGGCGAGGTCCACGGTTCGCCAGATGTGGATGTCCAGATCCGCCGGAGAATGATTCGGCAGGAACGAAAGAAGGCCGCAGGCGAAAACCATGGCCGAGCCGAGCAGAGCAAGGAAAGCGACCGAAACTCGGCGAAGGCTCAGCCGCCGGCCGATGAGCGAGATCAAAGCCCCGCTTGCCGCCACGAAACCGAGCAGCCGGGGCAGGGCGAGAGACACCGCCACCGGGTCGTGGAAGAGGAGGGCCGACAGGATCAACGGCGCTGCGAGGGCCATGAGCCCCGGCCAGGCGCCGGCGGCGGCGAACGAGGCCAGCGCGACCAGGAGCAGGACGAGCAGACCCCCGGCGATCCGCGATTCCCAGGGCAGG
This sequence comes from Vicinamibacteria bacterium, assembly GCA_031392925.1. Lineage (GTDB taxonomy): Bacteria > Acidobacteriota > Vicinamibacteria > Fen-336 > JAGNNV01 > JAGNNV01. Next base: position 7,072 of record JANMVV010000147.1, on the reverse strand, counting down.
TTGAAACCTGCGTCGCTCCTCATCGTGACCTCATCGATGTAACGCCGGAAGTTGGAGATGTCGGACCGTCGCACCAGCGGGGCATCCTCAAATCGAACGGTCAGGTCAAGGGTGGCGAGGTCCACGTTTTTCGCGATGGGGCTTTCACCCCAAGGACCCGGTGCTATGAACGTTCCCCCGAGCACCGTGTTGTCGCGCAGGAGGTCGATCCTTGTTCTGACCGTTGAGTCCATTCGGATCCCGAGGCTGACCGGACCGCGGGCCTGAAGGGGTATCGAGAGCGCCGAGCGAGGCGTTTCGATCTGCCGGAAGTAGAAATCGCGCCGCGCATCGGCGGCCTCCGCGTCGGGCAGCGCCCAGACCGCCGAGCTTGGCCCGAGCCCGGACATCATCAGGGGGCCTCGACCACCACCCAGCGGAATATGAATCTCCCGACCGGCATTGAACGACAGGCTCGCCACGCCGAGGAGGAAACCCAGCAGCAAGACGAAGGCCTGTCGCATCACGACCGGTATCGGGCCACCAGGCGCAGATAGGCGAGCGACGTGTTGAAGATCTTCATCTTGCTCTTGCCGAGCCGGCGGGAGCCGTCGAGCACCATCGGCACTTCCGAGATCTGCAGTTTCAGTCTGGCCGCGAGATGAAGGATCTCGATCTGGCTTTCGAAGCCGTTCGACTCGAACAGCGCCTCGCCAAAGCTCTCGCGAAGGCGAAGGAGCGCCCGGCCCTGGTAGATCCGAAAGAAGCTCGACAGCGTCGCGAGGCCGGACAAGCCCAGGGTCTGCTTCACCAGGCCGTTCGCGAGGTGAGACAGGCCCACGCGATGGAGGGACGTCCCCTTGATGCCCCCGCCGAACAGATAGCAGGAGGCGAGAACAATGTCGTCGTCCTCGTGCCGGATCCGGCTCATCATTCTCGGCAGGATGGCGAGATCGCTCGTGCCGTCGCCCTCGAGCGTCACCACCAGATCGGCGGGCGAGAGCGTCTTGAGGACTTCGGTGAAGCCGGTCCGGAAGGCCGCGCCCGGACCAAGGTTCGAAGGGTGCGACACCGTTTCGATCTCGGGCCCTTTGCCCTTGAGCGCCTCGACGGTGAGATCGGTCGAGCCGTCGTCCACGAAGAGGACGCGATACGGGGTGAAAGGCTGGAGCGCCTCCTTGAGCCGGTCGACCAGGCCCGCGATGTTCGGTTCTTCATTCAGAACCGGAACGACGGCGTGAATCACAGGAGTCCGAGTCGCTGCATCGTCCCGCGCTGCCACTCGATGGCGCGAGGCAGCCCTTCCTCGAGGTTCACCCGCGCGCGGAATCCGAGGATCGCCTCCGACTTGGCCCCGTCGGGAATCCTTCGCTCTACGTCCTCGTAGCGCCCGAAGGTCTCGTAGGGAATGAGGCGAACGTTGGGTTCCTGACCGGGGCGGATCATTTCCGAGATCATGCGGGCCAGGCTCTCGATGGTGATCTCGCGATCGATCCCGATGTTCACGACCTCGCCGTCGGCCTTCAGGGTGTCGATGGCGCGAACGAACCCATCGACCATGTCGTCGATGAAAGTGAAGCTCCGGGTCTGCTGCCCGGTGCCGTGGACCTCGAGGGCCTCGCCGCGAAGGGCCGCGCCGATGAAGACGGACTGCGGGCCTCCCCACCAGGTGATGTTCTGCTTCGGCCCATACCCGCCGAAGAGCCGGAGAGCGACGCCCTCGATGCCGTAGCGCTCCCTGAACGCGAAGAGGGCCTGTTCCTCGAACATTTTCGAGACCGCGTAACTCCAGCGTCTCACCTTGGGCGAGCCGATCACCGACGCTGACTCCTCGTTGAAGGGAACCTGGGGATTCCGGCCGTAGCAGTCGGAAGTGGAGGCGAGAACCATGCGCCTTACGCCGCACTGCTGGACCGCGCGCAGGACGTTCAGCCCGCCCTCGCCGTTGATGAACAGGGTGTCGAGGGCATCTCCGTGGCGGGGGATCTTTCCCGCGGCCAGATGAACCACCACCTCGGCCCCTTCAAAGGCCTCGCGCAGGGCCCCCGGGTCGAGGATGGTTCCCTGGTCCAGCCGGAAGGATGGATGGTCGAGCAGGGGCCCGAGGTTTTCCAGGGTGCCGTGCGAGAGGTCATCGATCCCGCGTACGGCATCGCCCCGGTTCAGCAGTCGCTCGGTGAGGTTCGAGCCGACGAAGCCCGCAACCCCGGTAATGGCGATCCTCACGGAGGGAGTCTACCGGTTGGCGGTCGAGGAATCCCGGCGCTTGCGGGGTAGGCTTTCGCCATGGAACGAGTCCTCACCGTCGTCGGCGCGCGGCCCCAGTTCGTAAAGGCGGCGCCCCTCGTGGCCGCCCTGAAAAAACGGTTCGCGCATACCCTCCTCCACACCGGCCAGCATTTCGACGATGCCATGTCCGGAGCCTTCTTCCGTGAGCTTGGGATTCCGAAGCCGCAGATCCATCTCGGCCTCTCCGGCGGCTCTCATGGCGCCATGACCGGCTCCATGCTGACCGCCATCGAAGCGGTTCTGCAGCGGTTGAAGCCTTCGATGGTGATCGTCCTCGGCGACACCAACTCCACTCTCGCCGGTGCCCTCGCCGCGGCGAAGCTCGATATCCCCGTGGCGCACGTCGAGGCGGGTCTGCGGAGTTTCGACATGAAGATGCCGGAAGAGGTGAACCGTCGACTCACCGATCATGTCTCGTCCCTGCTCTTCTGCCCGACCCGCCTCGCGGCCTTCAATCTCGCGAGCGAGGGCATCAAAGAGGGTGTCTTCGTGGTGGGCGACGTGATGGTCGACGTGCTCAGGAAGATGACGAAGCCGGCCCGCGTCGCTCTCGCGAGGATGGATGTGCCATCCGACTACTACTTCGCCACCGTTCATCGTCAGGAAAACACCGACGACAAAGCCCGCCTGCTCGGAATTCTCACGGGGCTCGGGAGCCTGCCCCACCCGGTCGTCCTGCCGCTCCACCCGAGAACCCGGGCGCGGCTCAAGGCCTTCAGGTTGAGCGTGCCCGCGAACGTGCGGGCCATGGGCCCGGTGAGCTACGCCCAGTCCCTGGGCCTGAGCCTGGGGGCGCGCGCGGTTCTGACCGACTCCGGCGGCATCCAGAAGGAAGCGTTTCTTCTCGGCAAGCCGTGTGTCACCCTTCGAAACACCACGGAATGGACGGAGACCCTCGAGGGCGGGGCCAACCGCCTCGTGGGGTCTCAGGCTGAGACCATCGTTCTCGCCATCCGCGCCATCGAGAAGAAGCCTCCGAAGGTGAAGCCGGGCCGAATCTACGGGGACGGTAGAAGTGCTGCGCGAATCGCCCTTTCGATCGGGCGCTATCTCGAGGCTTAGCCGAACTCAGTCTGCGGTCGCGTCCATCTCGTGGATAATCAAAGGCTGATGTCGGCCTCTCTTCGAGCCTCCGGGTTGATTTCATTCCTAGTGATCGCCTGGAGTCTCTGGCTCGGTGCAGTGGCGGCGGGCGAGCAGGTGCCGGCCAACGACGGCATGGGATGGGACGGCGTGCGATTTGCCCGCTACGCCACCAGAGGCCCCCAGGCGCTGCGGCAACGCGAGATCAACAGCTACTACGTCCAACGCATGGGTCCGAGCCTCGTGGTTCACGGGATCATCAAGGCTGCGGGGCAGCCTTTTGATTCAGTGACCATTCGCTGCACCTTCCTGGGGATGAACCTGATTCTCCTGACCGGGTCGATCGTGATGCTCGTGGACGTGAGCCGGCGCTTGGCCCTGTCGACCAACGCCCGGTGGCTCTTGTTCCTGGGCCTGTTCGTGAATCCGGCGAATGGCCGGCTGCCGGTCTACTACGCGAATATCGGGGATTCGACCGCCTTCACTCTTGGCGCGGCCCTGCTCTGGGGCTGGTGTGCCAGGAAGCCGTGGGTGCTCGTTCTCGCTTCCCTGATCGCCCTCGTGAGCTGGCCGGCGGCTTTCTATCTCCTGATGCCGCTGATCTTGTGGCCGCGAGCCGAGGAGGCCGCCGGTAGAATTCAGGAGCGCCCCTCCGGTCCAAGCCTGGACTGGAAGTGGGGAGTGATGGCGCTTCCGATCGGCGCGCTCCTCATGGCCGCAAGCTGGCGGATGGCGGGGATGACCGACGTGCCTGGCTGGAGTCCATGGACCACCGCATCTTTGGGCGCCAACGCATGGCTCTTCGGGCTCTCCGCGGTCACGGCGCTCGCGCTGGTTGATCGGACGATGGCCAGGGAGGTTCGAACCGCCTGTTCGCTCAAGACCCTCGCTACCGCCCTCGCACTCTTTCTCGCGGGCCGGGCTTTCGTGGCCGCCACCACCAGCGGATCGCTCGCCTTCAGCGAAGTCACGTACTGGCGCGAGGTGCTGCTCTACGTCCAGATGCGGCCGTTCGCGCCCGCGGTGGGCCACGCCGCCTACTTTGGCGCCCTTGCCGTGGTGTCGTATGTGGTGTGGCCGCGCGCGCTCGCGGTGGCGAGGTGGCTTGGACCCGGGCCCTTTGGAGCACTTGCGCTCATCGGCCTGCAGGCGCTCGACACGGAGTCTCGCCGGCTCACCGCGAACTGGCCTCTGGTGGGTCTGTGCACGGTCATCGTCATCGAGCCCTGGCTGCGCGATCGTCGGGTCATGGTGGCGACGACCGCGGTGTGCCTGCTCTTCTCGAAGCTCTGGTGGCGATGGTCGGGTCCGGATTTGTTCGCCGAGGCGCACGACCCGGGGAACTATTACAACCTTCAGGGCCCGAGCATGTCGGATGAAGCCTATGTGGTTCATCTCGTCGCGACCGCGGCCCTGGCCACGATCGTGTGGCTGATGGTCAGGCGGCCGCCTTCGCCTTCTCACGAAGGCGCGCCCGCCCTCTTGCCCTCATGACGCGGCGTCAATTGCTGGGGATCGTTCTGGCGCTTCTGTTCGGCGGGATGGCAAGGTACGACGCGGTCTCCCGGATCTACTCGCCCGATGTCGACCAGAAGACGGATGTCCGCCGCTACTACCAGGGGATGGCGGAGTCGGTGCTGGACGGCCGCGGGTGGATTCCGGCCTACCCCACCAACTTCATACCGCCTCCGGGTCAGGCGGTCTTCATCCTGATTCCGAAGTGGCTGTTCCCCTCCATCGATTTTCGACAACTGAGGCTCCTCCAGGCCCTTGTTTCCACCCTGACCATCTTCCTGGGGTTCCGAATCGCGTCGCGCCTTTGGGGGGAGACGGCGGGGGTCGCGACCGCCTGGTTCCTCGTTCTCTACTTTCCCTTGACCTACTACGTCGGGACGCTGGTCCCGGAGACGAACTACATCGCCTGCCTCTTTGCCTTTGTCCTTGCCTGCGTCGAGGCGCAGCGGCAACCAGGCCTCCGGCTCTTTGCCCTGGCTGGAGGCCTGCTGGGTCTGGCCGTGTGCTTCAAACCGGTGCCGAGCCTTCTGGCCCTCACGCTGGTCCCCTGGGTCTGGACGTCATCTCCGAAGGCGCAGCGTGGTCGATGCGCCATCGCTTTCATCCTTGCCGCCTGGGCGTTGCCCGGGGTCTGGATCCTGCGCAATGCCGTCCACTACGGCCACCTCTATCCGGTGTCGACCAACGGAGGAACGCTCCTGGCTCTTGCGAACAACCCGGGGCTCGATCCGGCGCGCTCCGACATGATGTACTGGGATGACCTCTATCGTCGCGGCGACTTGTTCCGGGATCCCGCGATCGAGGGCCGATTTGCAGGCGTCGTCGACGTTGATGGAAAGCCGGAGGAGAACCTCAAGGATCGCGCGTATGCGCAAAAGACCGTGGCCTACGTCCTGTCGAATCCCGTCCACTTCGCTCGAAACTACGTGATCAAACTCGGGAATTTCCTCGTCTATCCGAGGCCGGGAGAGTTGTCGGATGCGGAGAGGCCGTGGCTCTTTCGTGAAATACGCCCGGTTCAGGACATCCTTCTCGTGCTTGGCCTCCTTGGGCTCGCTGGCCTCGTGACCGCGCGGCAGGCCCGCGCCATGGCCATGCCCTTGCTCTGCCTCATCTGGTACCTCGTCGCCATGGGCGCGTTGATGCATCTGACCCGGGACGGGCGCATGAACCTCCCTCTTCGGGCCTTGCTCTGCCTACCCGCCGGGTACCTGCTCGGCAGACACCCGCCGCCTTCCGGCTAGCCTTCGCCGCGGACAACCAGCTTGCCGAGGTGCTGATTGTCGCCCATGGCCACGAGCGCCTCCTTCGCCTGCTCGAACCCGAACTCCTTCGCGATGATGGGACGAAGCAGGCCTGCTCGCCCAAGGTCCATGGCGTTGCCCAGCACCGCCTGAAGCTTGTCCGGATGACGGAGAATCCGGTAGATCGTGTACCCGTGAACGTCGATGTCCTTGCGCATCAGGGCCACGAGATTCATGAGCGAGTCCGCCCCGGCCATCATGCCATAGTGGAGGATATGGGCTTCGACGCCCGCCGCCTCGAAGAGCGGCGTCACGTTCGCGTGGCCGACCGGATCGAACGCGATATCGAAGCCTCTCTCGGACGTGACCCTTCTGATTCCGGGTGCGATGTCCTCCGGCCGGGGAGCCACGACCACCTCGTCGGCCAGGGCGCGCAACGCATCGGCCTTCGAGGGCGACGTGGTCACCGCGATGGTGCGGGCGCCCCAGGCCCTCGCGATCTGAAGCCCGGCCACTCCCATCGCGGAGGACGCGGCGGTCACTACCACGTACTTTCCCTGGCCAAGGCCCGGCCTCAGTCCGACGACGTGGGCGGCGCCCACCATGGTCAGAGCACCCACCCAGAACGCAGCGCCTTCCGCATCCGAGAACTCCTCGGGAACGGGCACGAGCGCATTCGCGGGATAGATGCCAAAGGCCCTATAGGTGCCCATGTTCTTGTAGTCCACGCGACCGGCAAGCAGCGCCACTCGATCTCCGACCTTCGGCTCGAAGCCCGCCACCGCTGAAGGCGATGCCTGATCGCCGCCATAGGCGACCAACTCTCCTAGGCCTTCCTGGCCCAGGAAACTTCGTCCATCGGGCTTCGTCAGGTATCGGCCGGCCATATAGGCGAGGTCGGATCGATTGAGGCCGATGGCGCGAAGTCTGACCAGGACCTCGCCGGGGCCGGGCTCCTTCAT
>JANMVV010000032.1:0-9527 GCA_031392925.1 Vicinamibacteria bacterium | reverse complement strand
TCCTCGCCGCTGGGCAGGACGAAGATGGATCCGTCGGTCATCACGCCATCCACGTCGGTCAGGATGAGCTTGAGGCGCAAGCAGCGCTCCTTCAGCAGTCGGTCTTTCATGACGAGATCCTAATGGCCTTGAGGCGTCGGGCCTTGTCAACCGTGCGGGCATTGAACAGACTAGGCCCATGAGTTCCAACCCTTCGGTGAAAGGCCCTTCTCAGACGATGGATGGGAAGCGCCTGCTCGTGGTGCTCGGGAGCTACCGGAGCAAGCGTCATATCTACGAGCGGGCGAGGGAACTGGGCGTCGGGTTGGTGGTGCTCGATGGCCCGGGGCATTGGATGCGCGCCTGCGTGGGGCCTTCCGATCTGGTGGAACGCCACCTGAGCGTCGACCTTGCGCCCTTGTCCACCTTCGTCGATCGCGCGGTGGAGGCCATCCGCGCCTGCGGTCTCTCGTTCGACGGCATCGGGACCATCGACGAGTTCGCCGGGGCTTTCGCCGCGCGGATCGCGGAGCGCGTCGGCCTGTCCTTTCACTCGATCGCCGCGGCGGACCTCGCGCGGGACAAGCATCGCGCCCGCGAGGCCTGCGCCGCCTTGGGGTTGGCGGGCCCCGCATCTATCCGCGTCGAGAGCGCACGCGATCTGAGGAGAGCGGGGGAGTGCGTGGGCTTTCCCGCGGTGTTGAAGCCGGTGTCGGGCGTGGGCTCGGTCCAGACCTACAAGGTCAAGGGCGAGATCGATCTGGCCCAACGATACGAGAGCATCATGGGGGAAGTCCACGACGCGCGTTCGACCGTACGCGACGGCCTCAGCAGTGACCGGGACTGGTTCGATCTGATGTGGTCGGGAGCTCCGACCCTCACCCTCGAGTCCTGGATCGAAGGCCCGAAGTACGACGTCGATCTGTTGCTCGACGAGGACGAGGTCATCTACGCGCACGCCACCGACGACCTCGAACCCTGCGGACTGCGCGACGTCCGCCGGGTGGCTCCCGCCGGTCTCGATGACGCGGCCGAGACAGAGCTCATCGCGCATGCCGCGGCGTGCGTGCGCGCGCTCGGGTTCCGTCGGGGCGCCTTCAACGTCGAGGTGAAGCGCACCGCGTCGGGTCCTCGCATGATCGAAGTGAACGGCCGTCTGGGCGGGTACTCCACTACCGATATCCATCGAGCCGTGTGGGGCGTCGATCTCGTCGAACAGTGGCTGCGCTCCTCGTTCAACCTGCCGCTTACCGCTCACGACCGCAAGCCCGCGTGCTTCGTCGCCGAGTCGCTCCTGCCCTCGCCCCGGAGCGGAATCCTGCGGAGCGACCTGGTCCTCGATCCTTTGCGTCTCGCCTCCGGCGTGGTGGCCGCCCGGCCCTGGGTGTTCGCGGGCGGTGCGGTGGCCGGAGTGGAGACAGGCGCGCCCGACTGGCTCGGAGCCCTTCTTACCCGAGGTCCGACCCGGGAGCTGGCGCTTTCGGAACTGGACCTTCGGATCAGCGACATAGAGACCCCCGTGATCTCCGAGGACGAATCGGACTAACATGCCGCATCATCTTGTGGTCTCGGTATCAGAAGCCACAACATAGGAGTGTCTTGAGCAACGACTGGAGTTCCCACCGAATCTTTGTCTTCGCACCATACCGGATGATGCCCTCGGGCCCGGAGAGCATCACCTATGGCACTCCCGAGTTCAAGGCGGAGGTCGCCGGTTGGATGCAGGCGCTGGGCGCCACGCACACTTGGGTGGAGGTGACGCCGGAGACCTCGGCCAAGGAGATCGCCCGCGCCCAGGATGAGGCGGCCCAACGGCCGGTGGTGGTGTTCAACCTCTGCGATGGCATCGAGGTCGACGGCTATCCGGGGATCAAGACCGCGCGCGCTCTCGAAGCGAGCGGCCTTCCCTACTCCGGCGCCGACCCCGCCTTCTACGAGCTCACCACTCCGAAGACGCTGCTGAAGCAGCGACTGATCGAACACGAGGTTTCGACTTCGCCCTTCGTGATCATCAAGAACCCCGGGGTGGACGGCCCGCGCGCGGGCAAGGCCCTTGGCTATCCGCTCATCATCAAGCCCGACGTCTCGGCCGCGAGCTTCGGCATCTCGATCAAGTCGGTGGTCCAGGACGAGGCCGCCTGCATCGCCCAGGGCGCGGTGGCGATCGCGGGAGAGCGCGACCAGGAGAACTACTACGAGGGCGTCTTCGCGGAGCGATTCATTCCCGGCCGCGAGTTCACCGTGCTCTGCGCTTCCGATCCGTCGACCTCCCTGGGCGTGTTCGTCTATCCGCCCGTGGAGCGTGTGTTCCACTCGGCCCTTCCGTCGCACGAGCGGCTGCTCTCCTACGATCGCTACTGGGAGAAGTACGAGACCGAAGGCGCCCTGCCCGATCGCGCGCCCATCGCGCACTATGAAAGGGCGCCCGCAGAATGGGCGGAAGCCCTCGTCGCCCTGGCCCGCGACGCCTACGTGGCCCTCGGCGGCGTCGGCTACGGTCGCGTGGACATCCGCCGAGACGAGCGCACCGGAGAGTTCCTGGTGCTCGAAGCGAACTGCAACTGTGGCCTGTCCACCGATGGAGAAACGTCGGTGAGCTGGATCCTCCGCCTTTCCGGCGAGACCATGCCGCGTCTGCTCGACCGCATCTTCGCGGACGCGGTCATGCGTCGAAGCGCCCCGGCGCGTCCGGCGCGCCGCCGGTCGAGGGCGAAGGCCGAAGGGGTCGGCGCCGCGAGCTAGACGGTCAGAGACATCAGGCCTTGCGCGCCAGCTGGGCGCGCAGATCCTTGATCTTGTCGCGAAACTTCGCCGCCTCCTCGAAGTCGAGGGCGCGGGCCGCTTCGCGCATCAGCCGGTCGAGATCCTTGATGCCCCGTTCGATCTGCTCCGGCGTGCGATAGCTCCTGGTGTCGATCTGCCCGCGCAGGGCTTCTCTCTCTTCGGCCTTGCGCAGGGCCTCGTCGTTCACGCTCAGGAGCTGACCCAGGGTCTTGCGCACGGTTTCCGGGGTGATGTTGTGCTCGCGGTTGTGCTCTTCCTGTCTGGTCCGTCGACGGTCGGTCTCGCCGATCGCCGTCTTCATCGAGTCGGTCATCTTGTCGGCGTAGAGAATCGCCTTGCCGTCGACGTGGCGAGCGGCGCGGCCGATGGTCTGGATCAGCGAACCAGCGGAACGGAGAAAACCCTCCTTGTCGGCGTCGAGAATGGCGACCAGCGAAACCTCGGGAAGGTCGAGGCCCTCGCGCAGCAGGTTGATTCCCACGAGCACGTCGAATTCGCCGAGCCTCAGGTCGCGCAGGATTTCGACCCGCTCGATGGCGTCGATGTCGGAATGGAGATACCGCACCTTCACCCCAAGCTCCGCGTAGTACTCGGTCAGATCCTCGGCCATGCGCTTCGTAAGGGTGGTGACGAGGACGCGCTGATGGGCGTCGACCCGCGCGCGGATTTCCGCGAGAAGGTCGTCAACCTGGCCTTTGACCGGCCGGATCTCGACCGCGGGGTCCACCAGACCGGTGGGGCGGATCACCTGTTCGATGAAGACGCCCTTGGTGCGCGTCATCTCGTAGGGTCCCGGCGTCGCCGACACGTAGATGGTCTGGCCGATGCGGGCTTCGTACTCCTCGAAGTTGAGGGGCCGGTTGTCGAGGGCCGACGGCATGCGGAAGCCGTACTCGACGAGGGTCGTCTTCCGCTGCCGGTCTCCGAAGTACATGCCGCGAACCTGGGGGACGCTCTGGTGCGACTCGTCGATCACGAAGACCGTGTCCTTGGGAAAGTAGTCGATGAGAGTCGGGGGAGGTTCGCCGGCCGCCCGTCCCGACAGGTGCCGCGAGTAGTTCTCGATTCCGTGGCAGTGACCGGTGGCGCGGAGCATCTCGAGATCGAAGCCCGTGCGCTGCCGCACGCGCTGAGCCTCGAGGAACTTGCCCTGCCGATCGAGGGTGGGAGCGTGTTCCGCCAGTTCGGCCTCGATGTTCTTGATCGCCTGTTCGAGGCGCGGGCGCGGTGTGACGTAGTGCGATGACGGGTAGATCGCGATCTGCGCGAGCTTCTGCCGGGCCTTCCCGGTCAGGGGATCGAACTCGGTGATGGTTTCGATGACGTCGCCGAAGAGCTCGACGCGAACCCCGAAGTCGTCATAAGCGGGCATGATCTCGATCACGTCCCCGCGCACCCGAAAGGTGCCGCGCGCGGGCTCGAAGTCGTTGCGGTCGTATCGAGCTTCCACGAGCTTTTGCAGCATGGTCCCGCGATCCAGGGTGTCGCCCTGGCGCAGGAACAGGAGCATGCCGTAGTAGGCCTCCGGCGAACCGAGGCCGTAGATGCACGACACCGAGGCGACGATGATGACGTCGCGCCTCTCGAAGAGACTGCGGGTCGCGGACAGCCGCATCTTCTCGATCTCTTCGTTGATGGTGGCTTCCTTGTCGATGTAGGTGTCCGACTGGGGCACGTAGGCTTCCGGCTGGTAGTAGTCGTAGTACGACACGAAGTACTCGACCGCGTTTTGCGGGAAGAAGCTCTTGAACTCCTGGTAGAGCTGAGCCGCGAGGGTCTTGTTGTGGGCCAGGACCAGCGCGGGCCGATTCACGTTGGCGAGCACCGAGGCGATGGTGAAAGTCTTGCCGCTCCCGGTGACGCCCAGGAGAACCTGGTCCTTTTCGCCGCTCATGAGGCCATGGGTGATATCCGCGATGGCCTTGGGCTGGTCGCCTTGCGGAGTGAAGTCGGCCACGAGTTCGAATCGGGAGTCGGCTGGGGTCGGGACGAAACGCGGCGGTGGTTCGGCGGCTTGGGTTCTTGGAGGCATTGGAGCAGACGAGGTTAGCGCTTCGGGCGCCCATACCGGGAGCGGGGCCAGAGCGCCACGGGGCGCCCTGTTTGCGGTATCGTTCGCCGATGTCGCAACCCTCTATCCTTCAATCCCTGGGCGGCCCTCTCGGAGGGCAGAAGTTCGAGTTCCGCGGCGGCAACGCGATGCTCGGAAGCGCACCCGACTGCGCGGTCAGACTTGAAGCTCCGGGAGTCGAGGGATACCACGCCCGCATCGTGATCGACATCACGGGGGCCACGATCTACCGGGTTGATGGCCCGGTCGGCGTGAACGACGATGTGGTGACCGCCGACGCGCTGCTGCGCTCCGGTGACTTCGTGTGGATCGGCGAGCCCGGCGGCCCCACGTCCCTGATGTTCCAGTTCACGCTTGGCGATGTCGAAGAGGCCGAGGCCGCACCGGCACCCGCTCCAGGAGCCGCGGCCGTGGCTGCGGCCATGGTTGAGGAAGTCGGTCCGGACGATCTGCTCTCGCCCGAGCCGTCGGCCGAGGAGGTTGTGGTCGAGGAAGCGCCCGCGGCTTTGGCACCCGTGCCGGCCGAGCCTCCTGTCGAGCAGGAACTGATGGAGATGGCTCCCGAGCCGGTGGCCGAGCCGCCGATCGAGCCGGACCAGCTCGTCGAGGAAACCCAGCCCGAACTCGCGCCGGAATCGGTGTCCGAGTCGATGATGCTCGAGCCTGCGCCAGAGCCGGTTCTGAGTGAGTCCTCGGCCGGGATCGAGTCCGTGGTCGAGATCGAATCCGCCTCGGAGATCGAGTCCGCCTTCGAGCCGCCGCCCGCGTTCGCGCGGACCGCCGAGGTCGAGCACACTCTGGAAGAAGGGACCGAGGCGGCCGAGCCATCGGCTGCGGAGCCAAGCCTGCCTCCGGCGGAGACCGTGCTGATCCCGCCCGCGCCCTGGCAGACGGCGGCCACTTCAATGCTCGAGCCCGTGCCCGCCCCCGAGTACGCGAGCGCATGGGAGTCGCCCGCGCTGGTCGCGGCGCCCCCGGCGGAGACGCCCGATGCCACCCTGGTTCTTCCCGCCGCGACTCCAGCAGTGGAACCTCCTCCGCCGGTCCTCCCGCCGTCTCCACCTCGTCCGGCCGCGCCCGCCCAGACGCGCCCGCCTCGGCCCACGCCCTCGACATCCACCATCGCGCCGAAGCGATCGTCATCCGCTCCCGGTGTGAAGATCCGCACGGTCGAGCAGGACAAGGCGCTCCGGACGCCACCACCACCTCCGCCTCCCGCGCGGACGACCTCCAGCATGCCCATCATCGTCGGGGGACTCGTGGTTCTCCTCGTGGTGGCGGTCGGGGGATTCTTCTTGTCGAGACCGAGCCCGGCGCCGGTGGCGCCGCCGCCCACGCCCACTCCGGTGGTAGTGGCGACACCCCAGTCGACGCCCGTGGCGACGCCTGAGGCCACGCAGATGGTTGCGGTTGAGCCCACGCCTGAGCCAACGCCCGCGCCCCCAGCCCAGGTGGTTCCGACTCCGCGCGCAGCGGCGACACCGGTCCCGCGCACGACGCCCACGCCAAGGGCCACCCCCACGCCACGGGCCACGCCGACTCCGGCTCGTCCCGGCGCTCCGGCGCCCGCCGTCGCCCCGGCCGCGGTGGCTCCCGCCGCTCCGGTGTCTCAGGTCCCACGTCTCCTGGAAGAGGCCCGTGCGGCGATGACCGCGAAGGATCTTCCGCGCGCCTCTCAACTCTTCGGCGAGGTCTTGAAGCACGAACCCGCGAACGGCGAGGCGACGGCGCGCAAGTCGGAAGTCGACGCTCGAATTGTCCTGATGGGGCGGAAGTTCGCCACCGGCGCCACGTCGATCATCGGCGGCAAGACCGCGAAGGGGCCGAGCGGCTTCGACCTCGGCGGCGGCGGTGTGGTGAAGACCGACTTCTCGGCCCAGATTCGCTGCACCACGACCCCCACCTCGGTGGAGCCCGGTACGTCGTTTTCGATCCGCTGTTCGATCCTCAACATCGGGACGAAGCCGTTCAAGATCGAGGGTATTACCGTCAGTGAGGTCGCGGACGGGGCCAAGAATGCGGGGGCGGGCGTGACGCCGCGCGCGGACATCGCACCCCAGTCCGACGCGGTCATCGTGGAGCGGGTTGGAACCTGGAGCGCCAAGGGGAACTGGTCGCTCGAGATCATCGCCAAGACCTCCAAGGACGAATCCTTCCGCGCGGTCTATAACTGGCGCTAGCCGCTTGAGCGCGGGCCTGCGGGCCCGAGCGCCGCGGGGCGCGGTGCATTAGTCTCCGGTCTTCTTGGAGGACAAGAGATGAATGCGCTGATCTGGATTCTCACCGGTTTGCTCGCGGGAATGGTGGCTCGAATCGCCATGCGCTCATCCCAAAGCGGCGGCCTGCTGCAGGACGTTTCGCTCGGGCTCTTCGGCGGCGTCGTGGGCGGCGCCTTGTTCCGCGTGATCGGGGCGACGCCCCGGGACGGGAGCCTCACGCACTTCGTGACCGCGGTGGTGGGGGCGATGCTGGCGATTGGTTTCGCCCGGTCAGCCCAGCACGCGGCGGCGGCCATGGGCATTTCAGAGGTGGAGCGGCTCCGCCTTCTCGACATCGAGACCCAGTTGAAGCGCCTGGGTCTCAATCCCGCCGCCTTCGAACGACTGCGGTCGAACGCCCTCTCCGTAGACGCCACCGCCAAGTTCGAAGAACGCCGCACCCTCGGTGAGCGGGCGGCCGATCGCCTCGCCTCCTTTGGAGGGAGCTGGACCTTCCTCGGACTGTTCGCGGTCTTTTTGATCATCTGGATGGCCTACAACCTCGAAGCCACCCACGCCTACGACCCTTATCCCTTCATCCTGCTGAACCTGCTTCTCTCCTGCATCGCGGCCATGCAGGCCCCCATCATCATGATGAGCCAGGGTCGCCAGGCCGCGACCGACCGGGCGGAGGCGCGGAACGACTATGAGGTGAACCTCAAGGCCGAGGTTCAGATCGCGGCCCTGCATGTGAAGCTCGACGAGTTACGCGAAGCGCAGTGGCGGGAGTTGATGGCGGTACAGCAGAAGCAGATTGAGCTTCTTGAACGGGCGCTCCCCGGGGGCAAGGACCGGACCGCCGCGACTTAGACTGAAGGAGATCATGAAGACCACACCGATCGACGAGACCCACGGCGCCGCCCTCAAGTCGTGGGTCGAGAGCGCTCATTCGACCGCGACTGACTTCCCGATCCAGAACCTGCCGCTCGGAGTCTTCCGGACCAGCGGGATCGAGTCGAACCGAATTGGAACCGCGATCGGGGATTTCGTTCTCGATTTGCGGGCGTGTATGGAGCGAAACCTGCTTACCGGCATGCCCACCCGGATTCTCGCCGCGTGCGGAGACGCCACCCTCAATTCCCTGATGGCGTGCCCGGATATCGAGCGCCGGGCGCTGCGTCATCGCCTCTCTCATCTGCTCCGCGCCGAAGGCGCTCAGGTCACGGCCCGGCCGCACGCCGCGGAGGTACTGGTGGCGCGGCGCGATGTCCGCATGGCGCTGCCCGCCCGCGTCTCCGATTACACCGACTTCTACGCCTCGATCGATCACGCGATGAATGTCGGCTCGATGATGCGCCCCGACAACCCGCTGCTCCCGAACTACAAGTGGGTTCCCATCGGCTATCACGGGCGGTCATCATCGATCGTGGTGAGCGGCACGCCGGTGCGCCGGCCCAGCGGGCAGATCGATCCCACCCTCGCGGGCCAGGCCCCTCACTTCGGGCCTTCGAAGCTCCTCGACTATGAGTTGGAGATGGGCGTCTTCATCGCCGAGGGGAACGAACTCGGAACCTCTGTTTCCATCACCGAGGCGGGGACGAAGATCTTTGGCCTGTGCCTCCTCAACGACTGGTCAGCCCGCGATATCCAGAAGTGGGAGTACCAGCCGCTCGGTCCTTTTCTCTCGAAGAACTTCGCGACCTCCATCACTCCGTGGGTAGTGACGGTGGAAGCGCTCGCTCCATTCCGTGTCCCCGCCGCCCATCGGCCCGAAGGCGATCCGGCGCCCCTGCCGCATCTGAAGAGCGCGCAGGATCAGGCCCTGGGCGCCTTCGATGTAAACCTCGAGGTGTCGCTCTCGACCCGCGCGATGCGGTCGCACGGACATGCGCCGGTCCGGTTGTCGCGCTCGAACGTGTCTTCGCTCTACTGGACACCCGCGCAGATGATTGCTCATCACACAAGCGGCGGGTGCAACCTGAGCCCCGGCGATCTGCTGGGAACGGGCACGGTCAGCGGCAAGGTGAAGGACTCCCGCGGCTGCCTGCTCGAACTCACCATGCGGGGCAAGGACCGGATCGAACTGCCGGGCGGCGAGTCGAGGGCGTTTCTGGAGGATGGAGATGAAGTTGTTTTCACCGCGTCGTGTCAGCGCGAAGGTTTCGCCCGCATCGGCTTCGGGGAGTGCCGCGGTGTCATCGCCGGATAGCCCCGTGTCCACGCGAGCCGCCCGCGCACGAGCCGTCTCCGCCTTGACCATGATGCTGATGTGCCTCTCGTCATTGCGAGGCCCCAATCCCGGCCCCCCCTACCCTGCCGCGCCTGACCTCTCGTCATTGCAAGGCCCCAATCCGTATCGCGATGGGCCGAAGCAACCCCCCCTTCCCAACTATTTCTCGCTTGCGACCGTGCTCGCCGCGGAACGCCCCCGTGCGCGGGACCTTGGCATCACACCGGGCGTCCTTCCGCCCGGCCCCCTGAACGCGATCACCGAT
>JANMVV010000028.1:0-1621 GCA_031392925.1 Vicinamibacteria bacterium | reverse complement strand
CGAGTCACTCGCCACGCGGCTCAAGCGCGAGGGCCGACTTTCCGTCGATCAAGCGCGCCAGATCTTGATCGAGATCGCCGACGCGCTCGACTACGCCCACAAGCTCGGCATCGTCCATCGCGACATCAAGCCCGACAACGTGCTCCTCGAAGAGGGCACGGGCCGCGCGCTCCTCACCGACTTCGGCGTCGCGAAGGCCCTGGGCGCGGGCCAGACACTCACCGAGATGGGGGGCGTTCTGGGCACGCCTCAGTACATGTCGCCCGAACAGGCCCAGGGGAAGGCCGACATCGATGCTCGGAGCGATCTGTACTCGCTCGGCGTGATGGGCTACGCCATGTTGGCAGGACGGCTGCCGTTCGAAGGCGCGACCCCGGGCGACATCATGGCCCAGCACATCACCAGAGAGCCGCCCAGTCTCGCGTCGCTCTCGCCCGTCACTCCCGTCGAGGTCTCATCGGCACTTTCCCGGTGCCTGGCCAAGGACCGGGACAAACGATGGCCCGACGCGCGAAGTCTGAAGCAGGCAATCACGCTTTCAGAGGGGGAGGAAACGCCCCCGGAACTGGACGGCCTCGGTATGTTTCTGATCGGCCCGATGGCCGGAGCACTGATCCTGTTGTGTATTGCCGCGTGGCAACTCGGGGGAGGCGACGTGTCGGAGCCGTTTCCGGTTCTTTTCCCGATCGCTCTTACCGGGACTGGCGTGTCCTTCCTCTTGTTGCCTTGGCGCTGGCATCACCTCCGAAAGAGGGGATTCGAAGCCGACAGAATCCTCCAAGAGATCTTCAAACCCCTTCAAAGATTCTCCGGATGGCGGCCTCGCCGCTACCGCCGGTCCGGAGACGTCTGGGACCGGTTGCCCCGCGAGCTCCGCCATCTGCGATTGTCGATCGGATGGATCCAGATGGTTGTGGTCCTTCTCGGCCCGATGGCGGTTTTCGAGGTTGCGAGCGCCTCATTCGTTTCGAGAACAGGGCATCCCCCCTACGCTTTCATCGGCCCCGGCAAAGTCTTCTTGGTCGGGGCGGGCGCTCTCCTTCTTGGCCTGCTCGCCAGCCTCGGGAACCTCGTTCGTTTTGAGCGGTTCCGCCGCGCCCGCGGCCTCGACAGTTACGCTGCGCATCGGCTTATCGATGCGCCGACCTCGGCGCGAACTCCCTGGTTGAAACCGGAGATCGTCGCGCTCCTTCTGCCTGAAGGATCCGCTTCACCCATTGTGCCTTCGGCGGGGCCGACGACGGCCGCGGGCCTCGCGGAGGCCGTGGGCTCTCTCGCCCGTGCCCTGCCGGAACCCACCCGCGCCTTGGGCACGCAAGCCGTCGCATGCGCACGCCAACTTGTAGATACCATCGCCTCGCTTGACAAGCAGATCGCCGGTCTCGTGCGGGCCGTCGATCCGGCCGAGGTCGGGCGGCTCGCCGGGAAGATCACCGCTCTCGGCCCCGACACTGGATCTTCTGACGACAATCGAGAGGCCCGGGACATTTTCCAGAAGCAACTGGACACCGTGCGCAGCGTGGAAGCGCGGGTCGAGGACGCGAAGGCGCGGCGAGCGAAGCGCTTCGACCTTCTGAAAGCGCTCTGGCGCCAAGCCGTCGATCTTCAGGCGGCGGAAAGC
>JANMVV010000435.1:0-2791 GCA_031392925.1 Vicinamibacteria bacterium | reverse complement strand
TCGAAGATCGCCCACCGTGGCCGCCGCCGCCACCATCTCCGGGGACGGCGTCTCTCCTGCGAGGATCGCCGCCTGGAGTGGATCGCCGCCGGGAAGGGACAGGAGTACCTCGCGCGCCGAGGCGGGGCGTTCGTTGGGATTGCGGGAAAGGCACCGTTGAACCACCCGGTCGAGAACCGGGTCCACGTCCGTCGCGCTGCTGGAAAGACTCGGAGGCTTCGTCTCCGCATGCAGGGCCCGCAGCTCGTTGAGAGACTTCGCCTCAAAGACGCGCTTCCCGGTCAGCATCTCGTGCAGGACGAGACCGAGCGAATACACATCGCTGCGCAGCGAGGCGCCTTCGCCGGTGAGCTGCTCGGGCGCCATGTACTGGGGGGTGCCCGACATGTCGGCGACGGCCACGCCCTGCGCGAGCGCGGCCAGACCGAAGTCAGCGATGCGCGCATGGCCGCGACCGTCGATCATCACGTTCGCGGGTTTCAGATCGCGATGGATGATGCCCTTGTCGTGAGCGGCGGCAAGGCCGGCGCAAACCCCGCGCGCGATCTCCAGGCCTTTGTCTCCCGGCATCCGGCCGATGCGCCGCAGCAAAGACGCAAGATCCTCGCCGTCCACATACTCCATCACCAGAAAGTGGTGACCTTCGGCCTCGGCGATGTCATAGAGACGGCAGACGTTCGGATGCGAAATCTGGCGGCCGATGCGCACTTCGTCGACGAGACGTTCGAGCCGAGAGGCGTCCGCGGCAAGGGCCATGGGAAGGAACTTCAGGGCGACCGGCTGACCGAGGCGTATGTCGTCGGCGCGGTAGACCTCGCCCATGCCCCCCACGCCCAGGGGGGAAACGAGCCGGTAGCGACCGGCCAGGAGCGTGCCCGGAGTGAAGCGCATTCCTCCCTCGCCTCGAGTCGCCACCGGTTGAATGGCGGTCTCATCCGACGGACGATGCGCGGTGTTCGAATCCTCCGGTGCAGACATCCAGGGCCTCCCGCGAAAGTGCGGCCATGTTAGACGTATCGCGATTCTTCGAAGTCCCGCGCCTCGTGCATCAGTCGTCGAGCAGCTCCTTGCCGAAGAGGGGCTTGCCACCGAGCGACAGGTAGGCCGAGAAGGAGAGCGACGCTGCGAGGAGTAAAAGTACCGCGAAAGAGCGACCGGCGTACCAGGCCGAGGCATCGAGGGTCAGTGGCACGCGGGTGGCGAGTGTGACCGTAGCGAGGTAGACGGACGTGCACAGCAGCCCGACGCGGCTCACCGACATGATCCCGAAGCCGGCAAAGGCGGCGCCCACCACGGCGGTGGCCCATGGATCGTCCGGTCCGGCCATGGCCGGAACGCAAGCAAACAGAAACCCGAGCGCCTCAGCCAGCCAGAGCCTCTTGACGAGGGCATGCAGGAGGTAGAGGAGCAGGAGGATGACCAGCGAGTAGGAGACGCCCATCAACGGGGCCAGGACCACGTAGTGAGCCACCTGCCACGGCGAGTTCAGGGTGGTGAGAACACGGACGAAAGCGAGAGCGGGAGGGCGCCCGAACCACAGCGGGGCCTCTGCGCCGAGCAGCAGCAGGGTGCTTACCGCGATTCCGGCAACGAGTCCGAGGAGGATGTCTCGCGCGACGAGCGCATCGGTGAAGCGGCCGGTCAGGACCCGCGTCCAGGAGATGAGGGAATGCGGCCAGCGGCGCCGGACCGCGGGCTCGAGGGCCACATAGAACGACCAGAGGGCGATCGCCGTATAACAGCCCTGGCTCACGATGTGCAGGATGAGGGCGTATTCCTCGAGGACGAGGCTGGTGTGATCGGCGCGAAGAGCCTGGGCGAGAGTGAGGCCGCCGAAGGCCGCAATCGCCAGCCTGTGCGCTCCCCGAAGGTCGCCGCGACCCATCCGGAGGTTCTTGCGCACGAGCAGAACCATCGAAACAACCAGGGGAATGGTGGCGATCAGGGCCATGGCGATCGCGATGCCAAGGAGCGGCCGGTCTGATCGACTCGACGGTGGCCGCACCCAGGGCCCCATCACCTCGAAATAGACCGGGCGGCCGCGATACGTCGCGGCTTCGATGTGCACGGGCGCCTCGGGCCGGTCGGCAAACGTCCCGTCCCAGGCGATCTTGCCATCCGACTCCACCGGCCCCGCCCATCGCGGCGCGGTCGCGCGAACCGCGGTCGGGTCGAGGCCGGCCTCCGACAACAAGGACGACCACTCGAAGGGCGAAGCAGATCCGAGGGCGTCGTCAAATCGCGGCGGCACGGCTACGAGACTGACCAGGCTTCCCGAAGGATCGAGAACGACCTCGGCCATCCCGGGAAGGGTCAGGGGGGGCGTCTCGCGCGTGATGCGTCCGAGTTCGGGCGTTCCCCCCCAGGGCAGCACGGGAATCCATCCGTTCGTCGCCATCTCCCCCGGGCTCTGCCGATAGTAAAAACGCAGCGGAGCAGGCCGAGACCTCGCGAAATTCTCGCGCCGCTGCAGGGAGCGATCCCGCTTATCCGCATCGGACCGATGGTCGTTGTCGAAGAGGAACCCGGCGGCCGAGTCCACACGCGGTCCTGCGGCCTGGTAGCGATCGAGCAGAGACTGGGCGCGCTCGGTCAGAACCTCGGGCGACTTCGGCAGGGAGACCATTCTGAAGAGAGAGACGCGGTCGGATACGGCAGTGATGGCCCAGAGGCCGAAAAGCCCGGTCGCGAGACCAAGCCACGCCCAGGCCGGAGACAGATCGCCCACCCTCCCCGCCGCGGCCACCATCTCCGGCGAAGGCGTTTCGCCGGCAAGGACCGCGGCCTGAAG
>JANMVV010000424.1:0-12235 GCA_031392925.1 Vicinamibacteria bacterium | reverse complement strand
ACGAAGCCGAGATGCCGCAGCCGCGGGATCTTCGGAAGCTCCATGGCGAGCTTGCCGATCAGGAAGAGGTCGGGACAGCCCATGATCTCGGCCTGCGCGTGCTCGTAGAACCTCAGCATTTCGTGGCAACCCTTGCCGGCGTCGATCCGGCCTGCGTAGAGCAGGTACGGGCGCTCGATCCTTCGCAGGATCTTGAACTCCTCGACGTCGGGCGGTTCGGGCGGGTCGACCCCGATGCCGACCACGTCCTGCGAGCACTTCGAGATGTCGAAGCGCGAAGCGACGAGACGAGCCTCGGGGGCCGAGCAGAACGCGTAGCTGCGAACGCCTTGAAACGCCGCCTTGAACACGGCGAAACGAAGGGGCGGCTCGTCGTGGGCGGTAGGGATGAAGACGGCACGAGGGCCCGCGATCTTGATACCCTCAACCGACGGGTAGTAGAGGTAGGTGAAGAAGAGAACGGCCTCGTACCCACCCGCATCCACGCGGAGGGCGTCGATCAGGCTCGGAACGAACGGACCCTGGGCTTCGAGGAACGCCCTCTCGTCCTCGACCGTGGTAGGGCGCGCGTACATCGGCTCGGCAAGAGCGTTGAACGCTTTCAAGTCGCGTTCGCGCTCGGGGACAAAACGGCGGATGCGCACACCACGCTCCATCGACGCGCCGGCCTCGTATTCCGAGCGCCAGGTGACGTAGTCACGCGCCGTGCTCGTGTAGACGGTGACGTCGAAGCCTCGGCGGATGAGGCGTTCCGCGTACTCCCGCGCGAGCGTCTCCGATCCGCCCAAGACGTCGGAGCCGTAGCGCTGGACGACGATCGCGACCCTCCGGGCCACCTACAGACTCTCCACGATTTCGCGAAGTCGACCGAGGGTGATCTTGGTGGCGAAGTCCTGAACACGCCTGTCCTGGCCTCGAAGAATGGCGGCGCGCGCCGGTCCGGGCTTCGCGAGCAACGCCGCCGTCTCTGCGAACTCGGCGATGTCCACCCGATCAAAGAGCACCCCGGCGCCCCCGAGGGTCTCGCTGACCGCCGTGCCGGCTTTGGCCACGATGGGCACGCGCTTCAGCATGGCCTCGACCAGGGGAACGCCGAAACCCTCGTGCTCCGACATCGAGATGAAGACATGCGCGCGCTCGTAGTACGCAAGCAGCTCATCGTGCGACACCCCGTCGGTGAATATGACATCAGCGGGCTCGACTCCAAGCTCGGAATAGAGCCGGATGAGAGCGTCGAGGTAGTGGGCCTCGATGGGGGCGCCGACCCCGGTTTCGCGGCGAGGGTGCTTCCCCACGGCCAGCAGCCGGACGCCGGTCGAGATGTTCTTCTTGAAGTAGGCAAGGACGCGCAGCAGGTTGTCGTGCCCCTTGTTGGGGGCGATGCGGCCGACGAACAGGAGATTGATACGCGAGTCGGAGAGACGCTTGCTGAGCACGGGGTTTGGGGGCTCGAAGTACCGGTCGAAGTCGATGGCAATGGGAAGGACGTCCGTGCGGGCGAAACCCTGGCGCGTCAGCTCGGCTCGGTTGAACTCGCTGTCGCCCAGGGCCAGCGTCGTCGCCGGGGCCAGCGGGGCGAGACCCTGAAGACCCTGGCTCAGGATCTTGTGGATCTCACTGTCCCAGGGCAGGAAGAATTCGGGCGGGGTGATGTTGTGGTACTGGAGCACGCGCGGGCAGCCGAGTTTCGCGAACGCCTCGTTCATCGGGGAGATGAGGGCATAGTGGAAGATCACGATGTCCGAAGGATCGCCATCGCGCCATTGGTCGAAAGGAACCGCGGAAACGCCCGGGTCCTGGTTGAAGGTGTAGATATCCGAGACGTAACCCCAGGACCGCAGAGCCTCGCGCATGAGCAAAGTCGAATCGCCAATGGCGTCGCCTCGATGCAGGGCCGGAACCCACTGGTCCACCCGACGAGTCACGCGGCGCCTCCGGCCACGAGTTCGCGGAGGAGGTCGTTCGTCTGCCCGGCCGCTTGCTCCCAGGAGTAGTTCGCGGTGACATACGACTCGCCGTGGGCGCCCAGATCGGCGCGAAGACCCGGGTCGCCCATGAGCTTGCGAAGCATGAGACGGAACTCGGCGTAATCCCGGTAGTAAAGACCGCCATTGCTGCGCCGGCACTGGCCCTCGAGAACCGCGCAGGACGCGTTTGCGAGTACGGGCCGTCCGAGCGCCCAGGCCTCAAGGACGATCATGGACAGACTCTCGTAGCGGCTGGGCATCAGGAGCACGTCCGCCCCCTCGATAAGCGACGACTTCTCGTCCTCGCTCACATAGCCCAGGTGACGGACCTTCGGATGAGCGGGAATGTCGAGAACCGGATGGCCCACGAGAAGGAGGGGCGGGCACTCGGCCCATTCGTCGAGCATCCAGAGGAAGTACCGGAACAAAGTATCGACGCCCTTGTTCCGATCGATCCGTCCCGCGTAGAGAACGTACGAATCGGGAGCGCCGAGGCCCTTTCGCGGCTCGGGACCCGCGCGCCGCGCGTTAATACCGCTTCCGATCACGCGCGAAGGAGCAGCGAGAACTCCCGCCGCCTTCTCGATGAGCTCCTTCTCCTCGGGGGTCAGGTAGAGAAATCCGCGCACGGAGCGGAAGAGATCGGCGAAGACGGAAAGGCGGATGGCGTCGTCTTCTTCCGCGGTGGGCACGAGGACCGCGCGGCGCCCCGCAGCCAGGGCGCCTTTGACCCCGGTGAAGTACCGGTATGAGTAGCAGAGGAAGAAATCAATGTCGGAACGCGCGCTCACCGCGGCGACCAGGTCCGGGCACCAGGGCCCGTTCTCCACCACCCACCGCT
Source organism: Vicinamibacteria bacterium (assembly GCA_031392925.1). Taxonomy (GTDB): domain Bacteria; phylum Acidobacteriota; class Vicinamibacteria; order Fen-336; family JAGNNV01; genus JAGNNV01. The sequence continues at coordinate 9,427 of JANMVV010000424.1, read as the reverse complement.
CTTCGTCGTCGCGCTCATGCGGCTCGTTGAAGACATGATCCGATACGGCCGCGAAGCGGCCCAGGTCGCGCGCCTTTCGGACCGGAAAACGGGTGACGCGGATGCCGTCGACCCTGGTCTCCCCGGGATCGAATTCATTTCGCCAGGAAAGGTAGTCCGAGGCGCAAGTGGTCAGGATCTCGACCTCGTGCCTTTTCCGGAGTTCCTGCGCGAGGCCGCGGGCGTGGGCCTCCGAGCCGCCCGCGACCCCGTCACCGTAGCGGTGGATCACGATCGCGAGCTTCACGCGCGATCCTTCAGGCCCTGAACTTCCTTCTGAAGCTTCAAGATCTCCATCTCGAGCGCGGTGCCGTGCTCGACGGCATCGAGGAGGACATGCCACATCGCGAGATTGATCTGGCTCTGGCGATTCAGGATGTGGTCCGTGTAGAGCCGGACGAAGGGTCGGACCACGAACTTGGCGGCGCGGATGAGAGCCCCAAAAAAGCCTTTTCGCGTGGTGCGGATCTCATAGCCGGTGTCGGTGTTCCAGTCGTGGCTCTCCAGCAGGAGCCGGGCGGCGAGGCTTTCATCGATGAGGGCCTTCGCGATGCTGGCCTTCAGGCGGCGCTCCAGAAGCCATTCGATGTCCTCGGTGGTGAGGTCGCCTTCGGCGCGGCGATTCCTTATCTCCTCGCGGATCTCGTCCACGACCTTGGCGACGTCGATGGGAGGGCGATCGCTCATCTGGATCCTTCCACCCGCCGCAGGACGCGATCGAGTCGCTCACCGATATCCACGGAGCGGATTCTCGCAAGGGCCGCGGCCTGGGTCTTGAGCACCGCGTCTCGAAACGCGGCATCCCCCATCACCATGCCCAGGAGCTCGGCCACGACTTCGGGCTCCTTTTCCGTGAGCAGGATGCCGCCCCCCTGAAGGGTTTCTCTGACCGCGCCCGCGGCGAAGGCGACCACCGGCATGCCGAAGTGCATCGCTTCAATGAGGGGAGCGCCATAGCCTTCGTGCTCCGAGAGGCCCAGGAAGACGTCGGCCAGGCGGTAGTACCCGTTGAGCTCGCTCTGCGTGACCGCGCCCGCGAACACCACCTCATCGATGCGGAGGTGGCTCACGAGCTCGTGCAGGCGTCGGGTGTAGTGCTCGAAGCCACGGCCGTCACCGACGATAAAGAGACGGCTCTCGGGTTCGACGTAGCGCTGATAGGCGCAGAACACGCGGATGAGATCCTCGATCTTCTTGTTGGGCGCCACCCGGCCCACGAAGACGAGGTTCGTGCGGCCATCCTGAAAGCGCGACATCACGACCGGATCGGGAGGCTCGTCGAGTGCCTGCATGTCCATGGCCAGGGGGAGGACTTCGGTTGCCGTGAACGCTGCCGCATCGAGATCGCGACGATTGAACTCGCTCACCGCGAGACCGAGCGAGGTCCGGGGCGCGAACCGCGCGAGGTCCCTGGCCCCGTGATAGGTGAGGCCCACGAGATGCCCGCTGAACCCCAGGAAGAACTCATAGGGCGTCACGTTGTGATAGCGGAGGATCAGGGGTTCGTTCCGGAGGAGGACTCTCTCGGCCACCGGGCTGCCGATCGCAAAATGGAAGATGGTGGCGGCCTCGAAGGTGTCGGTCCGCTTCGAGTAGTCCGAGGCGGGAAGGCCCAGGCCGGCCATCTCGGGGGCGATGGCGCCGGCGTAGATTTCGCTCTGGTACCCCCGGGCGCGAAGGAGATGCTGAAAGGTGAACGCCTCGTTGCACACCGCGTCGGCCGGGGAGAGGGCGGCCACGATCTGATGCACCTCACGGAAGGTCACTCGCGTGCCCCCGCGGACTCGAGAGCGGTCTCGATGTGCCTCTCCAGCAGCGCCCCAAAATCGATGGACTTCGCGGCCGCGAGGGTCCGGGCCTGACTCTTCAGAACCGCGCCGCGGAAGGCCTGGTCGTTGAGCACGCGGTCGAGGACCGCCGCCACGATCCGCGGATCCTTGTCGTCCAGAAGAATCCCGCCGCCGTTCATGGTCTCGCTGACCGCCGCGGCATCGTAGGCGAGCACGGGCAGGCCGAAGTGCATGGCCTCGAGGATCGGCACACAGAAGCCCTCGTGCTCGGAAAGGCAGACGAAGGCCTGCGAACTGCGATAGGCGGCAATGAGGTCGGCTTGCGTCACCTGTCCGGTGAAGACGACGTTCTGGACGCGGAGGTCATGGACGGTCTCGAGGAGACGGCGGAGATAGCGCTCGTGACCCACGGAGTCCCCGACGAGGAGGAGCCGGCTCCCGGGAGAGTGATGGCGCTGAAATGCCGCGAAGGTGGTGATCAGATCCTCGATCTTTTTGTTCGGGACGATCCGGCCAACGAAGAGGAGGGTGGGTCCGTCGAATCCGGCGAGTCGCTTCTGCATGACCGCGCTCGGGAGCTCCTCGTACCGGCTCCAGTCCACCACCATGGGAAGGACGCCGGTGGGTTTGAAACCCGCGGCCTCGAGTTCCTTCCGGTTGAATTCACTCACGCCCAGACCCAGCGCCGACCTTGCCGCAAACGCCTTCAGCTCACGCCGGCCGTGATAGCACAGCCGCGCCAGATGCGGATGGAATGAAAAGAAGAATTCGGGCGGCGTGATGTTGTGGTACACGCAGATGAGCGGATCGGTGCGGCGATAGACGAGCGACGAGGCGGCGCTGCCGATCGAGAAATGGAACATGCAGACGGTTTCGGGCCCGGCCGCACCCTCGTACTCGGAAAGAGGGCGGGCGAGGCCCGCCATCTGAGGGTGAACCTTCTCCGCGAAGATGTCGGACTCGTAGCCACGGCTCTTGAGGTGGCCGCGGATGGCGAGAGCCTCGTTCCCGATGGCGTCGCCGTAGGCGAGGGCCGCCAGCACCTGGTGGATGGCCCCGGGCTTCATGCGGCCTTCGCCTGACGGGCCGCGGCGATGAGCCGGAGGTACTTTTCCAGGATCACCGGCCAGGCGTAGTTCTTCTCGAAGTAGGCGTGGCCGGCTCGACCCATGCGCGCGCGGAGTGGAGCGTCGCGCTCGAGCGTCTCCAGGACACCCCGGAACTCGTCGTAGTTCGTGTAGTACAGCCCTCCGCCCGAGCGCCGGCACTGGCCGCGGAGAACGGCGCAGTGGGCATTCGCCACCACCGGACGCTCGGCCCAGAAGGCCTCGAGGGTGACCATGGACAGACTCTCGAGCCGCGAGGGAATGGCCAGCGCCATGCACGCGGCGAGGGCGTTCCACTTACAGGCGTCCTCGACGAAACCGATGGCCCTGACCGAAGGATCCTGCGGTATGGGAAGAACGGCGCGGCCGATGAGGACGAGGCTCAGGTTCGAACCCGTCTCCTTCCGGTAGCGGAGGAAGTGGTCGAAAAGCTCCGGGCAGCCCTTGTTGAGATCGATGCGACCCACGTAGAGCAGGAACGGACCCTCGATGCCGAACCTCTGTCGAAAGGCCGCTTCATCCATCGACGCGGGGAGCGCGGATCCGACACCCACGATCTCGCCCGGAAGCGAGCGCCCAAGAGCCGTCTCCAGCATGAGCCGTTCCTCGACGCTGTTGAAGACAAACCGCGTGGTCGCTTCGAACATCGGCCGGAAGAGAGGCAGGCGATAGAGGCCGTCGTCCTCCGCGGTGGGCGCGAGGAGAGCGGGCGTGCGGGAGGGCTGGAGAGTCCTGGCGGTGGTCCAGTAGCGGTAGGAGAAGAAGATGAGCGCGTCGTAGCGGCCCTCACCGGCCTCCTTCACCACGTAATCCCGAAGCGCGGGGGAGTAGGGACCCTGCGCATCCATCCACGCCTCTTCATGGTCCGTAGTGTGCTGGGACGACTGAAGGGCATCGGACAGCGCGGCGAAGCGCAGGATGTCCCGCGGTCGCGACACCGGGAACCGGTGGACCCGCACTCCATTGAGGATCGCCTCGCCCTCCGGGTAGTGGTTCTTCCACTCGACGTAGTCGAGGGCGCAGGTGGTGAAGACATCCACCTCGGCATGGTCCTTGAGCAGCTCGGCGACCAGCCGGCAGTGGTATTCCGCCCCTCCGGCGATCTCCACGCCGTAGCGCTGGACCACGAACCCGAGCTTGAGTCTCCCCGTCATGGTCGATGCGGCGTTCGGTTTTCCCTTGAGCCGCCCTAGGACGTGGACTTCGGCTGATCCTTCAATACCGCCAGGGATTCAAGGGCACGCTCCCGCTTCCGCAATTCCTCGAGGTTCGCGTCGGTCTGCTGCAGGCGCGCCCGCAGTTCCTGGACCTCGAGGTTCAAGCGAGTGAGCTCAAGGGTGAGGTTGTGCAGCATCTGCACCGAGTAGAGGTTCAGGTCGGACTGACGGGACAGGGCGGCGATCATCGGTGTCGGATTCCAGAAGAGTTTCTGGATAGGCTTGAGCACGTTCCGGATCGTGCCCAGAAAGCCGCCCACGCGGCCGCGGCTCGTCTTGTAGATGGTCTCGGGGTTGAAGGTGTAGTTCCAGATCTCCGACTTGGTCTTGAAGTCCTTGAGGAAGTCCGGATTGAACTGCCGCGTCTCGAGGACGGCTTCGAGCTTGCGCTCGGCGATCTCGCGGATCTCCTCGTCGGTGTAGAGCCCCCGCTTCTTAAGGGCGATGCGCTCGCGGATCTCGGACATGATTTTCCGCACGTCGACGTCCTTGGATTCGATCTCGATACTCATCTTGAAACTCCGAGCGGTGTGGCGACACCTTGAGCGGTGTATACGATCGCGATCACCAGGGCCACCCACAACGCCACGGTGACGAGCAGGGGGCGGTCGGTGAGAAGTATGTCCGTCGGCGAATCGCCCAGGTCTTTCTGGTGGACGAGGTAAAGATACCGAAAGATGCCGTACAGGACGAGAGGGAGGGTCCAGGAAAGCCTGGCCGTGCCGAACTTGGCCACGGTTTCGGCGGAGAGCGTGTAGAAGGTGTAGGCGGTCACCACGGATGCGGTCACCACCGAGGTCATCTGGTCGATGAGGTAGGGGGAGTATTCGGCCAGGATCGCCCGGTGAGAAGACGCGCCTTCGCCGAGCGAGGTGATTTCGTGCCGTCTCTTGGCCAACGCCATGAACAGGGCGAACAACAGGGTCAACACGAGAAGCCACTCGGTCACGGGCGCCTTGATGGCGAACCCCCCGGCGAGGGCCCGAAGCACGAAGCCGAGGGACAGGGCCAGAACGTCCACGATCACCACATGCTTGAGGCCGAAGGAATAGCCCAGGTTGAGTCCGAGATAGGCGGAGGCGCAAAGACCAAGCCTGACGTCCAGCCAGAAAGAGAGCGCGAGGGCGACCGCCACCAGGGCGATCGCTCCGAGGGAGGCGGCGCGAATCGACAGTTCGCCCGCCGCCAGGGGGCGTTTCTTCTTCTTCGGGTGAAGCCGGTCCTGCTCGATGTCAGCGACGTCGTTCCAGAGGTAGACCGCACCCGACAGGCCGCAGAAGGCGACGAAAGCGAGAAGGGCGCGGAGAAAGGGCTCGGGCTCGAACAGGTGCTTCGAGAAAAGCAGCGCCGCGAAGACGAGAAGATTCTTCGTCCACTGGTGCGGCCTTAAGGCGCGGAGGAATGCCGTCATGAGGGAGCGATCACACTAGCCCAAAAAACAGAAAAACCCGCGGCCGTCCCGCGGGTTCTCCAAGAGATTTCGACTTCGGCCACCAAGGGGCCGTCGCTTCTCAAGCGAAGCTCTTGACGGCCTCGTCTTCCGAGTCGAAGGTCTCGAACACGGTGAGGAGCTTGGTGATGGCGAGAAGGTCCTGGATCTTCTTGGTGAGATTGAGGAGCTTCAGCTTGCCACCCTTCTTGTTGACCGTTGAGTAGCAGCGGACCAGTTCTCCCAGACCTGCCGAATCCACGTAGGGAACCTCGGCGAGATTGAGAACCAGCTTGTTCTTCCCGGAATCAATGGCCTTGTTCACGGCATCGCGCAACGCCTCGTCGCCTTCGCCGATCATGATCTTGCCCTGCAGGTCGATGATGGTCACGTCGCCTACCAGGCGCTCAACAATATTCATGGTGAGTATTTTTCCTTTCGGGAGTTCGGGCTGGAAGTGTAGCAAAAGGGAAACGGTTCGCAAGCCGGGGCAAAGGGAGAAGTTCGATTGGGGGCCTCCCGCCCCCAAAGGACCGGATCCTCAATGCAGGACTCATGTTGCTCATGGGTGGGTCATTTGAATCATTGACCCCTCTGGGACTTGGATGACATAACAAAGAGCAGGAAAAATCCAATGTGTTGAAGTTCCCGGAGGAAGTCGGTGGGATTTTGGCTCAACCAGATGGAATTGATCGTTGCACTTTCAATTCAGAGTATTGAACGCAGCACCGGAGTCAAGTCGGCGGCCTCACACAGTGTCTCTTCCAAGGGGCATGTGTGGGACCTTTTCAATAGAAGTGTCACCAGTCCCCTCAGGAGGAGGATATTCATGAGACTCAGAAATCTAGTGGCGTTCGCGATCGCGGTGCTCATTGCACTGCCGGTGGCGGCGCAGGAACAGACCGGCGCCATCCAAGGCGTGGTCAAGGACTCCCAGGGCGGCTCGGTGCCCGGGGTTATCGTCGAGGCCAGCAACGGCCGCGGCCAGACCGTTACCACCACCACCGACGCTGCCGGAGCGTATCGTTTCCCGGCGCTGCCCGGCGGCACCTACACCGTAACCGCGAAGCTCGCTGGCTTCTCCCCCGGCAGGGTCGACAACGTAGCGGTCTCTCTTGGCAAGCTGATGAGCGTCAACCTGACCCTCAAGCTCGGAGCCATGACGGAAACCGTGGAAGTGACGGGCGAGGCTCCGCTCATCGACATCAAGCAGAGCGCGCGCGCGACCAGCATCCGTGACGAGGCTTTGAACCAGATGCCGAAGGGACGCGACTACACGTCGCTGGTCACCCAGGCCCCCGGCGTCAACACCGAGTCCAGCAAGTTTGGCGCGAACAACATCTCGATCGACGGCGCCTCCCCCGGCGAGAACCGCTACATCGTCGACGGCGCCGAGACCACCAACCTCCAGAGCGGCGTCTCCGGCAAGACCCTGATCACCGACTTCGTCGACGAAGTGCAGGTCAAATCCTCCGGCTACACCGCCGAGTTCGGCGGCGCCACCGGCGGCGTGATCAGCGCGGTCACGCGCTCCGGATCGAACCAGTTGCGCGGCGACCTCTTCACGTATTACTCGAGCAGCTCGTTCAATTCGGACCCCCGGCCCACTCTCCGACTCGTTCCGAGCAACAGCAACCAGGCCGAATACGTCACGTATGCCAAGGACAAAGAGAGCACCCTCGAACCCGGTCTCACCCTCGGCGGCCCCATCAAGAAGGACAAGGCCTGGTTCTTCCTCGGCTATAACCCCTCGTTCAACCCGCTCGATCGAACCGTCACCTCGAGAGCTGACGCCATCGCCCGGACCAAGACGCAGAAGTTCACTCGCCAGAACCTCACCGCGAACATCACGTCCCAGTTCAACGAGAAGACCCGGGCGCGTATGGCCTTCACTTCCAGCGGATCCAAGCAGGAGGGCCGGCTCCAGACCCAGGACGGCACGTCCAGCAACACCGCGAACTACGCCATCAACGACATCCGTCCGAATGTCAGCGGTGCGCTCGAACTCGACTACACGGCTTCGAACAAGCTCTTCCTGCATGGACGCGGCAGCTACTACAAGAGCAACCTCTACAACGAAGGGGTCTATGACGGCACCCTCTACATCTTCTGCACCTCGAACGTGGGCCAGGCCGACGTTCCCGCGGACCTGCAGCGGGCGGTGGGCACCACGAACGTTCCCACCAACACCTCCACGACCCGGGACATCCAGACCAGGATTGGCGGCCAGTTCGACGTGTCCTACTTCGCCACCGCGGCCGGCCAGCATCAGTTCAAGGCCGGCGTGCAATTTGATCGCATCGGGAACGACGTGCTCACCGGTCAGACCGGCAACGCGGTTCGCCTCTTCTGGAACCGAGCCCTCGTCCCCGCAGACCCCACCACGCGCGGCCCCTTTGGCTACTACCAGGTCCGCAGCAACGGCGTCAATCCGCAGTTGGGTTTCATCACGCAGGGGAACATCCATTCGAACAACCTCGGCCTGTTCCTGCAGGATGCGTGGACGGTCAACAACAAGCTCACCATCAACCTCGGCCTCCGCACGGAGAACGAGAACATCCCGAACTTCGCCGACGCGTCGTACGGCCTCCCGGCCACCGCGATCAAGTTCAGCTTCAAGGACAAGCTCGCGCCCCGCGCCGGCTTCGCCTATGACATCAAGGGCGACGGCAAGTGGAAGGTCTACGGGAGCTGGGGAATCTTCTACGACATCACCAAGCTGGAACTGCCGCGTGGCAGCTTCGGCGGCGACAAGTGGCTCGAGTACTACTACTCCATGGACACCCCCAACTGGCCCACCCTCGACACCGCCACCTGTCCTCCTGCGTGCCCGGGCCGGCTCATCCGCGGACCGATCGACTTCCGTCACCCCTCGCTCGGCGCGGACACCCTGGATGCGAACCTGAAGCCGTACAAGTCGCAGGAAATGGTCTTTGGCGCCGATCATGAACTCACCCAGGTGTTATCCGCGGGCGTTCGTTACGTCCACAAACAGCTCGACCGCATCGTCGAGGACGCGGGCGCCCTGGACGCGCAGCAGAACGAAATCTACGTGATCGGAAATCCGAGCGAAGGGCCTCTGGCCACCGCCTTCACCCTGGCCAACGGAACCGCGATTCCCCTGCCCAAGCCGAAGCGCGACTACGACGCCGTCGAGTTCAACCTCAACAAGCGCATGGCCAACCGCTGGTCGGGCCGCTTCTCCTACCTGTGGAGCCGGCTCTATGGCAACCACACCGGCCTCGGACAGGCGGACGAAAACGGCCGTTCGAGCCCCAACGTGGGCCGATCGTACGACTACCCCATCATGATGTTCGACGGGAAGGGTGTCGCCGCCTACGGGCTCCTGCCCACCGACCGACCGCATCAGATCAAGGTCCAGGCCGTCTACGACGCGAAGTTCGGAACCAGCTTCGGCCTCAACTGGTACGGCGCCTCCGGCATCCCGCGAACCCGTGAAGTTGCGGTCATTCCTCCGAACAACTTCCCGGTTCAGTACCTGGGCCGGGCCAGCGATGGCCGTCTGCCCTTCTACAACCAGGCCGACCTGTACGTCCAGCATTCCGTGAAGATGGGCGGGAGCAGGCGTCTGGTGCTGAGTGCCAACGTGATCAACGTGCTCGACTCGAAGACCGCGACGAACTACTTCCCCACCGAACTCGCGGCCGGACAGGGAATCAACGTCTCAGAGCAGGCGTTCTACACCGGCCAGGTCAACATTCCGGCCTTGATCTCGAGTTCGAACGCCGCGAAGGATCCGCGTTTTCTCAAGGACAACGGCTATCAGGGAGTGCGCTCCATCCGTCTCGGCGCGAAGTTCTCCTTCTAGGTCTTAAAGCGGGAGCG
>JANMVV010000056.1:0-2192 GCA_031392925.1 Vicinamibacteria bacterium | reverse complement strand
GAGGCCGCCGAGAGGCGACAGGGCCCTTCCGTTGAACGCTCGAACCATGAAGCGAACGTCGCTGGCGGGTCGCGGAAATCGCTTGATGCGTAACTCGCCCGGCGCCACCTCTTCGCGGAGGAGCGAGGTCGCGGCCTTGCGAAAGTCGCCTAGAGCCGGGCCCTCGAGCCATTCGAGCTCGATCACGGGCAGGGGCCGCCGCTCGAGGGTGGTGGTTGGCGCGATGATGCTTATCTCAACCTCGTCGCCGACCTGGGTGACGTCGAGGCCGGTCGGCGGAAAAGGGGTCTTGAGGTAGGGCGCGAGGGGGTCGGCGCGTTTGCCGCAGGCCGCGTACAGACCCAGGGAAAGCACGAGGAGGAGAGGGAGGGGCTTGACGGGTCGGCGACGCATGACGTGCGGATAGTATAGAGACGCGATGAGGTTTCCCTCCCTTCGAGCACTCGCAGTTCTGGGCGGCGTGTATGACCTCGCTCTCGCGGTGCCGATGCTCCTTGTTCCGGAACTGACGGCAAGCCTTTTCGGAGCGCCGCCGCCGGTCCCGGTGCTGAACGCGCAACTCAATGGCCTGTTCACACTGACCCTGGCTCTCGGGTACTTCTGGTGCGCCCAGGACGTGGGCGCGAGGCGGGGCTACCTTTGGATCGCCGGCGCTTTCGTCAAGATCCTCGGAGCAGGCCTCTTCATCGGGGACCACTTCCTGCGCGGCTCGCCTGCGTCGTTTCTTCTTTTCGCGGCGACCGACGGCTCGATTGGCCTCGTCACCCTCGCGGCGTTGCTGCGGGTCAGTAAGCCTTCGTCTGCACCCGCTTGAGCAGGTCGTCCTTCGGCAGCTTTCCCGCGGTGAAGGCGTCGAGGTCGGCCTTCTGGGCGCGGACGATGAGCGTGCGCGCGGGCTGAGCTCTGACCCACGGCTGCGGGCGGGAGACAAGTTCGACGGAAACCGTGATCGTGTCGGCGGGCTGGAGTGCCTTCAGGAGAGATGAGTCCTCGAGGATGGTGGTGACGAGCGCATCCTTCACGTCCTTCTCGACCTGTTCGGGAGTGCGGGTGTCGTCGACCGCGTCCTCGAGGAAGAAGGACAAGGGCCCCTGGAAGGTGACGGTGGCGGTCGACTCGGACAGGCCTGGCCGGAGTTCGGCCATCAACTGCCGCTCCGCGTCGGCGAACGCGGCGTCGGCCTGGGCCCTCATCCGCTCGGCCTCCTTTCGGGTCTCGCGGATGCGCGCTTCGAGGTCGGCGAGGTCGCTCGGGCGCTTCGTGACCGCGAGAACCTGCGGTCCGTTCGGCGCGCCTGAGACCGAGATTTCCGGCTTGGCCTGGCCGGGCCTTTGCACGGGCGGGTTCGGGAGGGACCGCGGCGGCAGCAGGAAGACCGCGCCGATGCCGTCGAGATACACGAAGCGGGTCTCCGGAAGACCGGAAAGGAAGACCATCGGCTCGGCCGGCCGGCAAGCGGTGGCGAGGCGCTGCTCCAAACGAGTTGAGAAGCGCTGTAGCTCCGCGCGCGGATCGGTTTGTGGCGGCTCGACCGAGAGCGAGAGCGCGAGGGCGAGAGGGATCAGCATGGCCGATTAGGACGTGATCAGCGTTCCTGCGGTTTGGCGGTGACGCGGACGAGGTTCTTCATGAGCTCGCTGGTGCGGGCGGCGTCGGCGCCGGTCCGGGAATCGATATACGCGAGCCCGGCGGCGATCTGCGCCATGTCGTATTGACGCTGAAGATCGCTCTCGGTCCGCAGGCCGGCCAGACGCGCCTCGAACATCCGGGCCTGCCGCGCCTCGGAGGCTTTGAGGAGCTGTTCGATGGTCGCGGGCGAGAGGTTGGAGACGTTAGTCAACGGGGCCGGGGCGCCGGCGGTGGAAGCGGGAGATTCGGAAACCATTCTGAGCGAACGCCGGAGATCGGCGATTTCCGCCTGATGGCGGCTCTCCTGGGTCTTGAGGGCCTCTTGGAGCTGGTCGTACGAAACGAACGGGTGCGGACTGTCCGCCCCCACGTTCGTCGTGGATGCCAGTGCGGCCGCCCCGGGAACGAAGGCGCTGCGTCCAGCGAGCGCCACGCCAATGCCGAGGATGAGCCCGGCGGCGGCGGCGAGGCCGGTCGTAAACCACCGGCCGGTCGCGCGCGTCTGCGGGAGAGGTGAAGGGAGGGGAAGGTCCCAGTCTCGAAGCACCTTTCGAACGCCCTTC
>JANMVV010000047.1:0-3721 GCA_031392925.1 Vicinamibacteria bacterium | reverse complement strand
TGGAAGAAGGAGTTCTACGCCGACGGTGCGGTGTGGCTCGACGGAACCCGCCCCTGATGCGCGCCTTCCCCTCTATGGCGCGGTGGGGCAAGCCTACAACTGCGTGAAGAGCTCGCTCTTCCGCAGCGCCTTGTCCAAGGTCGCCGTCGCGCCGCACCCCACGGCCGCGCGAGCCCGTTGCGCCCGGACGCTATCCGCCGATCTGGAACATCTGGCGCTCTTCCGTGGAGAGCCCCTCGTCCAGCCGATGGCCGGTCGGCTTGGCGCCGACCGCGCGGGCGAGGATGGCGGCCACGGCGCCGGTGCCGCCGCCCGCCCGCAGCGCCTTGCGCACGTCCATCTCGTCGTCGCTCAGCAGGCAGAGGTGGAACTTGCCGTCCGCGGTGAGGCGCATGCGATTGCAGCCGCCGCAGTAAGGCTCGCTCACCGGCGAGATGAAACCGACCACGCCGCGGCCGTGCTCGAAACGGAAGTTCCGCGATTCGTCGGAGGCGTTGGTCACCGGAAGCGCAATCAGAGGCCCAAGCGCCTCCTCGATCCGCGCGCGGGTCTCCTTGGTGGGAACGTAGTTGGCAAGGGCCACGTGCGACGGTTCGCCGCCGCCTAATGGCATCAGTTCGATGAAGCGCACGTGCCAGTCGCGGTCCACCGCGCGCCGGACCAGATCAACCACGTCGAGCTCGTTGTAGTCGCGAGTCACCACGCAGTTCAGCTTGATGGGCGTGAAGCCCGCGTCCTCCGCGGCCTGAATGCCCGCCTCGATCTCGTCCTTGGAGGAAAAGCGCATGAGCCGCTTCACCCGGTCGGGGTCGAGCGAGTCGACGTGGATGTTGAGTCGGTCCATCCCCGCTTCCTTGAGCGGCTTGGCGAGACGCGGCAGCAGGATCGCGTTCGTGGTCATCGAAAGATCGGCGACCCCGTGGACGGCGCTGATCCGCCGCGTGATGTCGACGAGGTCGGCGCGCAGCGAGGGCTCGCCGCCGGTCAGCCGAAACTTGTGAAATCCGACCGAGACCGCGGCCCGGACCACGGTTTCGATCTCCGCGGCCTGGAGCAGCTCCGCGGTGGGCGCGAAGGTGAGGCCCTTGAGCGGCATGCAGTAGACGCAGCGCAGGTTGCAGTGATCGGTCAAAGAGATGCGGAGGTAGTTGATGGTCCGGCCAAACCGGTCCTTCAGGGAAGGATGGCCATGACCTTGGTGAGGGGCGTGCTTCACGGATGGGCGCACCCGCCCGGGCCTTCGAGCCACGACGACCCGTCCGCGTAGAACTCCTTCTTCCAGATCGGCGCCTTGTGCTTGAGGGTGTCGATGGCGAACCGGCAGGCCTCGAAGGCCTCCCCGCGGTGCGGTGAGGAGACGGCCACGGCGACGCTCGTCTCGCCGATCTCCATCCGGCCCAACCGGTGCACGATGCGCACGCCCGTGACCCCGAACCGCTTCTTCGCTTCCAGGGCGATCTCCTCGAAGATCGAGACCACCATCTGCTCGTACCCTTCGTACTCAAGGTAGAGGACGGATTTGCCGTCGTTATGGTTGCGCACGACCCCGGTGAAGACGCAGAGCGCACCGTCCTCGGGCTCGGCCCTCGAGAGCGCGGCCACGTCGATCGCATGGCGGGTGAGGACTCCGGTAGGGGTTGCTTCGGAAGGCGGCCTTCGGCCTCCTTCCTCGCAATGACGCTTTGTGGAATCCTCGCAATGACGCTTTGTTGAATCTGTCATGAACCGCTCAGTGAAGCTATCATCCCTCCATGCGCGCCGTAGCCGTAAAGCCAGGAACAAAAGACTCCCTCCACCTTCGCACCGACGTGCCGGATCCCAGTCCGAAACCGTACGAAGCGGTGGTCCGGGTTCACTCCGCGGGGGTATGCGCCACCGACATCGATCTCCACCACGGCTCGGTCGGCCGCGCTCCCGCTGGTTTGGACTACCTCGTCATCGGCCACGAAAACCTGGGCACGGTCGAGCACGCCCCGCGCGGATCCAAGGTGCAGGAGGGCGACCTGGTCATCTCGACGCTCCGCCGCGCGTGCGGCGACTACTGCCGGCCCTGCCTCACCGGCGAGCAGGACATGTGCATCACCGGCAACTTCGAGGAGCGCGGGATCGTGGGCCTTCACGGCTTCATGTCCGAGGCCTACGCGGAAGACACGTTCTACCTGGTCAAAGTCCCCGCGCCGTTGATCGAGACCGCGACCCTCGCCGAACCGCTGTCCATCCTCGAGAAGGGCATCGATCACGCGATGCGGATCCAGTCGCGCTTTTCCTGGGAACCCAAGAAGGCTCTGGTCATGGGCGCAGGGCCCGCGGGAATCCTCGGCGCGGCGGCGCTGCGCCTGCGCGGCTACGAAGTCATCGTCGCCTCGCTCGAGCCCGAGGGCGGACGCAAGGACAAGCTCCTGGCCGAGGCGGGCATCCGCTACCTCTGCATCAAGACCACCTCGATCGCCGAGGCCACCCGCGGCGCCGACGCGCAGGACATCGTGATCGACGCCTCCGGCTCGGAGATGGCGGTGCCGTCCGCCATCGAAGCCCTCGCCCAGGGCGGGATCTGCATCCTCGCGAGCGTCACCCGCGGCTCCCGGCCGATCACCCTCGACATCGCGGCGGTGAACCGCAACATCGTCCTCGGCAATCGCGTGATCCTCGGCACGGTGAAGGCGGGACGCCGCCATTTCGAGATGGCGGTGCGCGACCTCGAGACCATCGAGATGCGCCGCCCCGGCTGGCTCGCGAACCTGGTCACCCGCCGCCTCCCCTACGACCAGGCCCTCGCGGCGATGACGCGGACGCCCGACGAGATCAAGACCGTCCTCCAGTTCGCGTAGCCGCCATCGGACGTTAAAAGAACGGACCCGATCCGGCCGAGGCTGCCGCTACGATCGCGGCCTCTCCCTCGAACCTTCGGAGGCGTCATGCCTGAAACCCGACTCGAGGCCGTTCCTCCCGCCAAACCACGCCTGCTGGATCGGGTGCGCGAGGCCATCCGCTCCCGCCACTACTCGCCGCGCACCGAGAAGGCCTACGTCTTCTGGATCCGCCGCTACATTGTGTTCAGCGGACGCCGCCACCCCGACACCATGGCCGAACCCGAGATCACCAGGTTCCTCGAAGCCCTGGCGACGCGTCTTCGGGTCTCGGCCTCGACCCAGAATCAGGCCTTCAGCGCCATCCTGTTCCTCTACCGCACCGTGCTCGGCCGGGAGTTGAAGGGGCTTCAGGGGACGCCACGGGCGAAACTGCCCGAGCGCGTACCCGTGGTGCTTTCACCGAACGAGGTCGCCGCGATCCTCGACGGCATGAGCGGTCCGGTCGCCCTGGCCGCTTCTCTCATTTACGCCTGCGGTCTGCGGCTGATGGAGGTGCTGCAGCTTCGGATCAAGGACATTGACTTCGACCGCAAGGAGATCGTCGTACGCCGGGGAAAGGGGCAGAAAGACCGCCGAACCATGTTGCCGCCCGGACTGGAGGTGACGCTCCTGACCCACCTCATCGAGGTTCAGAAACAGTATGAACGCGACCGTCGACACGGAGGCATCTGGGTGGCCCTGCCAAATCGTCTGGGGCGCAAGTTTCCGAACGCTGTGAGGGAATGGGGATGGTACTGGGCCTTCCCGGCAACACGCACCTACGTCGATACCGCCGGGCGCCGATTTCGGCATCACCTGCATGAGACGGTTCTTCAGCGCGCCTTCCATGACGCCCTTCGTCTTTCGGGAGT
>JANMVV010000348.1:0-4231 GCA_031392925.1 Vicinamibacteria bacterium | reverse complement strand
GGTGCGGCGCGGCTTGAGGCCCGCGGCCTTGATGATGCGCGCGGCTTCCAGCATCACGGTCGAGCCAATGGCGTTGTCGGTGGCCCCGGTGGCCGAATGCCACGAGTCGAGATGGCCGCCGAGCATGACGACTTCGGCCTTCTTGTCCGTGCCGGGAATCTCCGCGACCACGTTGTACGAGGTCTTGCCCTCGGGGTAGCTCTGGTTGACGATGTTGAATTCGAGCTCGACCCCGCGATCGTCGTCGATGAGCCGGCTGATGCGGCCGTAGTCCTCATTGCGAAGGACCACGGTCGGCACGGCCTTGGTGAGATCGAAGGTGCGGTTGTTGAAGGCGCGGATCTGACCGTGCTCGCGGCCCGCGTCGCTGAGGCGAATGAGCGCGCCGTTCGTGACCAGGAACTGGTCGACGATCTCTGCGATCTTGTTGGCGGTGAGCTTCGTGGGATCGGGAGTCGGCGTCGGCGCCGCGTTGCCGAAGGGCGAGGGTGCCGGATTGTCGAGATCGAAGCGTCGACGCATCTCCTCGTCATCGGCGCGCGTCGCGGGCGGGTTCAGAGTCACCGGAACCTTGACCGAAGCTCCCACCAGAACGATCATGCCCTTCACCTTCGCCTTGACGGTCTCGAGCCCGGCATTCAGTTCGTCAAGCGTCGGACAGACCTGCGGCGCGGGAGCGCCGGGTGCACCCGCAGCTCCTGGACGACCTGCCGCCGGGGCGGGCGGAGTGGTGCAATGCGGCGGCTCGATGCGAACGGCGCGGCCGCGGACCAGCCCGTTCGTGCCCGGCGTCCAGGCGAGAACTTCACCGGTGAGCGAATCCTTGACCGGCGAGACGATGAAGCCGGAGAAGCGCTCGTTCAGCCAGCCCGGGTGACCGAAGTCCCACGGCTCGAGATGCGCATTCTCGAATCCCCACGCGGTGGTCTGCTTCATCACCCACTCGGCGGCCGCCTTGTGATTGGGCGAACCCGTGAGTCGCGGACCGTAGACATCGGTCAGCATGTGGAGCGTCTTCATGATCTGCGAGTTCGCGCGGCCTTCCTTGCGGATCTTCGCGATCGCCTCGTAGTCGATGCGCTCCTGCGCGTTCAGCCTGGTTCCAAAGGCCGCCAGCGCACAGACCGCAGCCACTCTGATCAAAGTCCTGGATGTCACCATGCGGCGGACATTACCTCAACCCTCACCGATCAGAGCGCCTCACCAGGCGCCCAAAACCAATCGCGGGCGGATCTATGCTCCCCCACATGAGACAACCACTCGCCCTCTTCCTGCTGTTGCTCGCGCCCCTTTCCGTTCAGGCCCAGCAGCACGCCATGACCCACGAGGACGTCTGGCTGCTCCACCGCATCGGAGCGCCCGCCCTCAGTCCCGACGGAAGGCACGCGGTGTTCTCGGTGACCGAGCCCTCGTACGACAGCACGCAGAACGTGTCGGACCTGTGGATCGTTCCCACCGACGGCTCGTCGCCCGCGCGCAAGTTGACTAACACGAAGGGCGGAGAAGGGGGCGCCACCTTCTCGCCGGACGGAAAGACCCTCGCCTTCACGGCTCGTCGCGACGGCGATGAGGCGGATCAGATCTACCTCCTGCCTCTCGAAGGCGGCGAGGCGCGGCGGCTGACCACCCTTCCCACCGGCGCCTCCGGACCGAAATTCCGCCCCGACGGCAAGGCCATCCTCTTCCAGACCATCTTCAATGCCGGGGCCTCGAACCTCGATGAGCAGAAGAAGCTCGCCGACGAACAGAAGGCGCGCAAGGACACCGCGCGCACCTACGACTCGTTCCCGGTCCGATTCTGGAACGCGTGGCTCGAGAAGAAGGAGCCGATGATCGGATGGCAGGAACTCGACGCGAAGACACCGACGATTCTGCGCGTGGCCCCCCTGCGTGGCAGCTTCGACGGGGGCGGCGGCGAGACCCTCAACCCGACCTGGACGCCCGACGGGAAGTCCATCGTGTTCGAGGCCAGCGCCAATCGCGATCACGGTATGTACGAGCCCACCGAGACCGCCCTCTACGGGGTCGGGGCGGGCGGTGGCGCGCCGAAACGCATCACTCCGGCGGGCACGAGCTTCTCGAACCCCGAGTTCTCTCCGGACGGCCAGGCCCTCTACGCCCTCGAATCGCGGATGCCCGCGCAAAGGCAGATCTACTTCGTGAACCGCCTCGCGCGGTTCACCGGCCCCGACTGGTCGCAGGTCGCGATCGTGACCGCGGGCTGGGATCGCTCGGTTTCGGGCATCGCGTTCAGCCCCGACTCCCGTCAGATCTACGTGCAGGCCGAAGACGACGGCACCACCAAGCTCTTCCGCTTCCCCGCGACCGGTGGCGCGCCGGAAGTCGTGCATGCCCCGACGATCGGCGCGGTGACCGACCTCCAGTCCGAGGCCGGCACGTTCGTCGGCAAGTTCTCCGGTTCCACGGATCCCGGCCAGATCGTGCGCTTCGATCCGGTCAAGAAGAGCTACGTGGTGCTCACGTCATTCAATCAGGAGCGCCTGGCCCGGATCTACCTTCCCAAGCCCGAGCACTTCTGGTTCACCGCGAAGAACGGTAAGAAGATCCACTCGATCATCGTGCCTCCGCCGGTGGTCGAGGTTGGGAAGAAGTACCCGATCATCGCGTTCCCCCACGGCGGTCCAAACTCGATGTCGGCCGACGGCTTCTCGACGCGCTGGAACTTCCACCTCCTCAGTGCGCCCGGCTACTACCTCATCATGACCAACTACACGGGCTCCACCGGTTTCGGAGAGAAGTTCGCCGACGATATCGAGCGCGACGTGCTGCGCGGACCGGCCCTCGAGACGCTCGAGGCCATCACCGAGGCCGCGAAGAAGTATCCGCAGATGGACCTCACGCGCCAGTGCGCGGCCGGAGGCTCGTACGGCGGGTATCTGATGAACTGGTACAACGGGACCACGAACCAGTTCAAGTGCCTGGTGGCCCATGCCGGCGCGGTCAACAACGAATCGCAGTATGGCCTGAACGATGGCGGCATCGATCGCGAGCTGCGCATGGGCGCGCCCATCTGGGAGACCGGCAAGGGCCAGTGGTTCGATCAGTCGCCTATCCGCTACTCGAAGAACTGGAAGACCCCGACCCTGATCACCCAGGGTGAGCAGGACTTCCGGGTGCCGCTCTCCGAGTCAATGACGACGTTCAAGCTGCTTCAACGCCTGAAGGTGCCCGCGCGCTTCGTGATCTTCCCGGACGAAGGACACTGGATCCTCAAGGGCCCGAACAGCCGGAAGCACATGGAAGAAGTCATGGGCTGGTTCAAGAAGCACCTCGACGTATTGCCGTAGCCTCCGTGACCGTGCCTTCATCGATCGAACGCTCCTCCGAGGATGACGACGGCCGAGGACGAGTCTCAGAACCCAGACCGCCATCTTGATGGCCGTGACCGTGGCCTCGTCTCTGATCTTGGTCCTGCAGCCATCGATCATCGAAGCGCGATCGGAACTGGAAAGGTACGCCTACACCCCGGGAACCCCGCGACCTTCCTGGGAGAGAATGCCCGGGCATGAAGAAGAACACTCTCGTCGTCCTCACCGCGATGGCCGCGCTCGCGATGTCGTGGCCGGGCGCCGTGCTTGCGCAGACTCCGTCCTCCTCCGCCGACCGTTTCAAGGCTCTCTACACCCGTGAATGGAGCTGGCGCCAGGCTGAGTACTCCGGGCTCGACGAAGAGGCCGACCGCGCGACCGCGGTGCGCGACCGGTTTCCGAAAGTGGACGCGATCACCCAGAGCGAGCGTGTTCGCTACTGGCGAGACGTCCTGAAGGACCTGAAGGCCATCCCGGTTGCCGAATTCTCCGCCGAAGATCAGGTGAACTACGCCATCTATCGCGCCCAGGTCGAAGCCCTGGAAGCGAGCGCCTCGTTTCGCGACTACGAAAAGCCCTTCAACTCCGATTCGTCCTTCTGGGCCGAGGTCACGGCCGCCGCACAACGGCCCCTGCACAATCTGGCGGACTACCAGGGCTATCTGCGCCTGCTCGCGGACATCCCCAGGTACTTCAGCGAGCAGATCGTCAACATGAAGGCGGGCCTCGCCCGCGGATTCTCGGTGCCGCGGGTGACTCTGACCGGACGCGACCTCTCCATCGCCTCCATCGCGGACCCGGTCGAACCCGGGAAGAATCCCTTCTACGCGCCCTTCACGAAGATGCCGGCGAAGTTGACGGACGCCGAACAGACGGAATTGAAGGCGGCGGGAGTGAAGGCC
>JANMVV010000025.1:0-17546 GCA_031392925.1 Vicinamibacteria bacterium | reverse complement strand
GTTGCGGCATCGCGGGCCCGGCCCACTTCCAGGAGGACCTCCGCATAGAGTTCCAACGCCGGTTTTATGGGCCGGGGCGGACCGAGCGGCGGCGGAAGCCTCTTCTCAAAAGCCACCGCTTCTTCGGCGAGCGCGACCGCAGCGGCCTTCCGCCCTTCTCGGAGTTCCCGGACCGCTGCGACCTCCTTCTCCATGACCGCGGCGTCGAGCTTCCCATTCTGGGCGCGGCGGTGCAGCTCGCCCTCGGCGAGCACTGCCACCTGGGGAGCCCCCGATTGCGCGCCGCTCATGCCGATGGCAAACAATTCCGCGGCGGTGTCGAAGTTCGCTTGGCCACGAAGCATCTCCCACGAGCGGGTGTCGATCACGTACTGGGCGCGCATCACCGACTGAACCGCTTTCAGACGCGGGGCGACCGTCTCCGTGACCGCAGGCCGGATCAGCTCCAGGGTCTCCCTCGCCTTGCGGAACCGCCCCTGCTGGAGCGCCTCGTAGCACAGCCAGGAGAGGCTATGGTAGTCGCGCATGCCGATTGGGAAGCCGTGCTGGTTCACCCAGCTCACCGATTGCGCGAACGAGGCCTCGTCGGAGGCCGCGGCCTCCGCCCAGCTGCCGAGCTGCACAAAGATGTGGGCGGGCATGTGGAGCGCGTGCGACGCCTCGGGCGCGGCCCTCGCGTACCTGCGGGCGGCGGGAAGGGCGAGCCTGGCGTGGTCGGGGTCGTCGTAGTTGTGGATGAAGTAGTGGAGCGCTCCGGGATGTCCGGGATTGCCCCTGAGGACCTTCTCGAGGATGGCGGCTACCTGCGATTGGGTCTCACTTCCCACGAGCGCGTGCTGATGAACCTCCTCGTTCGCCTCGGAGTAGAGGGCCGGGCTGCGCAGCGCGGTGGCGAGAAGGGCCAGAGCGTAAAAACACGCCACCTCATGGTCGTCCGGATAGCGAAGGTACATCCGCTCCATGGCCTTCGCGTAGGCGAAATCGCGAGCACTCTTGTCGCCCGATCCGAACAGTCCCTCGATGGCGGCAAGAAAACCCTTCTCTTTCTCCGACCCGGCCCTGGCCGCGCGCGCCTCCTTCGTGGGGCCCAGGCGCGCGAGAATGCCCCGCGCGGTTTGGACGTCCTGATTGAGCCAGAGCGTCTGGTTGTAGGCCATGGCCTCCCCCCAATACGCCATGGCGAACCCGGGATCGATGCCCTGAGCCTTCTGGAATTCGAGGACGGCTTCTTCGTACGCGAAGTTGTGCAGGGCGGCCACCCCCCGGAGAAATGGCACCTGAGCCTTTGGGGCTCCCGATGTCGGAAAGCTCAGTTTCCCGAGGCCCGCGGTGTCGGTTTGAGTCGGGGCGAAGCCCGTGGCCAGGAAACCCAGAATGGGAAGAATCCTCCAGGGCGGCACTCGCTAGACCTCGTCCACCCGGACTCCGCGAATGTAGAAATACAGATCGAGGCGGCGCGTGGAGATCGATCGGTCACCCACGCGCAGGAGGATCTGGTAGTAACCGGGCGCCCGCGGTTTCCACTCGTGCGTCCACAGACTCCAGGTGTCGTTGGTGGCCGGGGCCGGACACACACGCAAAGGAACGTAGGTCTCGTCCGGACCGAATCCGATTTGCAGGGTGTCGGTGATCCGTTCGCCTCCCCACATGATGCCGACCACTCGATAGCGAATCGACCCATCCACCAGCCACTTCTCGACACGCACGGGCATGGCGGCCTGGTCGATGCTCGCCGGTTTGAAGTCGCTCGCGCGCTCCGGGATCCCGTCCTGGTGGGTGCGCCTCGCGAACTCTCGCATTTGGGGGGTCGAAGGGGCGGTGTCGTCGACGAACTCGATTTCGGTGACCCATTTGATGCTGGCGCATCCGTACCAGCGGGGCACGAGCAGGCGCACGGGCGCGCCGTGCACGCGGGCCAGAGGCGCCCCATTCATCCCGGTGGCGAGAAACGGCCGAAAGCGCTCGATCTGGGCCAGCGAGAAGATCCAGCTCGCGCCCGGAAGAGACGAGTTCGAGCGACCGGCGTGAACATCCATTCCTGACACGAGCACGCGGGTGGCCGTGGGCAGGGGTTGCGCGCGCTCGATCAGAACTTCCAGGGGGATCCCGGCCCAGCTCGCGGCACTCATCAGCCCGAAGTTGGCGGGGTTGTTGTTGCCTGCGCACTCCATCAGATGGACGCCCGTGGGGACCACGAGCGGGGCGAGCGAATCCAACCCAAGATCGAGAACGTTTCGGGCCAGGCCGCGCACCCGGATCCTCCATGGCCTTCGCGCGTCGAGGCCTTCGGGGACGTCCGTGCGCACGAAGAAACGGTCGCTCGGGGTCACCAGGGTTTCCGGAGTCAGCTTCGAAAGGTCGGTCGCGAGCCTGGCGTCCAGCCCTTCGCCGAGCATGGTTCCGAGCGGGTGGTCGACGGCGCCGCGCCCCGAGAGAGGAAGCGTGCCGAGCAGACGCCCTCCTTCGAACGGATCGGGACAGGACCGCGTTCCGCCGGCGGTCGATTTCGGAAAGACGAACTCGGATGGGCCCGCCAGCGTGGCGCTGCTGGCGGCCAGGGCCGCGCCGAGGAAACCTCGGCGGGTGACAACCGGGCGCGCAGAACCTGGTCTTGTCCGCTTGGTTCTCCGGAAGCCCACGAGACGAATCCTAGCCGAGCGCACCAGCAGACCGGATGGAGTCCTGACGCCGGAAACAAAACGGGCGGCCCTCGAAAGGGCCGCCCCGACGGTCAGGACCGGCTTGGGTCCTAGAACGCGAACCGCACGGTCAACTGCAACAGCCGCGGGAAGCCGCGGGTCGCCGTGATAGTGCCGAACGACGACGAGCCGAAGGTTGTGTCCGGGCCGTTGAACTGCGTGTTGTTGAAGATGTTGATCATCTCGAACCGGACCATGATCTCCTTCGACCCACCCAATGGCTCGACCTTCTGGATGGCCACGTCGGTCTGGGTCTTGAAGGGCGTGCGCACGCTGGTGAGGGTGCGCGGCGAGTTGCCGAGGGTGAAGGCGGAAGCCTGCGTCCAGGCCTTCACGTTGAACCAGTTGGCGATGCAGCCGCACCCCGGATCGTAGTGGCTCTCGGTGTTGCCCGAGGTGGCGGGGTCGCCGACCAAGTTGGGCCGCTGGACCCGGGTGAACAGGTTCGTATTGTTGGGGGTCTGGACGACGGCCACGGGGAAGCCGCTCTGGAAGTATCCGACCGGGGTGATCGACCAGCCCCCGAGGAGAACGCGGGCAAGGCCCGGGTCGCTCAGGTGCTTCTTGTTCCGGCCGAAAGGCAACTCGAAGGTCATCGCGAAGTTGAGCCGGTGCGGCTGCTCCGTGATCGAGTGGGCGTACTCGGCGTCGGTGTCGTAACTGTTGAGTGGCCGGTTGCGGCTCCCGCTGTTGTTGCTGAACTGGTTCAACTCCCCGAAGATGTTGTTCATGTTACTGCTCCAGGTGTAGTTGATGCGGCCGCCCCAGCCGCCCACGATCGGCCGCTCGAGCCTCAACACCACCGAGTGGTACTGGGCCTTGCCCCCGCTGACTTGTTGGGCCAGGACGTCGCCGAACTGCGGGTACGGCCGCAGGAGCTGGCCGCGCGAGATGGTTCTCTGATCGGCGAAGGCGCCGAAGGCGGGGTTGCCGAAGAACGGGTTCGGCACCTGGTCCAGGAGGGCGGAGCCGAGGGACAGGTACTTCGGGTCGAGCTGGTTGATGTTCAGCGTGGCATCGTCGTTACCGCCCAGGCCGAGATGCCGGGAGGTGGCGCCGATATAGCTCAACCCCGCCACCAGCCGTCCGGGCAACTCATGCTGGACGTCGATCGAGTACTGGTGGACGTAGGCGGACTTGCGGAACTGGTCGACGAATCGCACCTCGCCCCCGGCCCCGGTGAGGATGCCGCCGACGTTTCCCGTCGGCTGCGCGATGCCGCGCGGGAAGGGGTTCGTGAGGTTAAAGCCCGGGGTGGGCGTGAGGCCGCCGTCGGTCGTGGCCACGAGGTCGGTCCGCTGGGTGAAGCCGCGGGTGCCCAGGGAGTTGCTGTTGATGCCCGAGTACTGATGCGGGGCCCAGAACAGACCGTACCCGCCGCGCACTACCGTCTTGGCGCTGGCCGCATAGGCGAAGCCGAGACGAGGTGCGAACTTGGTCTTGGAGGGATCGCTCTGGTGGGTGGGATAGCCATCGACGCCGGCGTACATCAGACCGCCTTTGAGGTTCAAGCCCGGCGCCCGGACCGGCCAGTCCCGGGTACGGTCGAAGCCCACGGTCAGGCGGTTGTCCTTTTCCTGGAGGCCCTGCTCGAACTCGTAGCGCAGGCCGGCGTTAATGGTGAGCTTGGAGTTGACCCTCAGGTCGTCCTGGGCGTAGCCCGCGATGTAGTTGATGTAGGCATTGATCGGCGCCGACACCGGAATGTTCCCGCTCGAGGGGTACCCGAGCAGGAAGGCC
This sequence comes from Vicinamibacteria bacterium, assembly GCA_031392925.1. Lineage (GTDB taxonomy): Bacteria > Acidobacteriota > Vicinamibacteria > Fen-336 > JAGNNV01 > JAGNNV01. Next base: position 13,107 of record JANMVV010000025.1, on the reverse strand, counting down.
GCCAGCGCGTAGGGGTCTGCGTCGTTTGCGTTCAACGGATCGGCGCTCGTGAACTGGCCGTCGAAGTTGAAGACACCGCTCGACTGGCCTGGGTTGATGTTCTTCACGCCGATCTTGCGGTAGGAGGCTCCGAACTTGGCGGTGTGCTTGCCCCACAGCTTTGATATCGACGCGTTGGCGTCCCACGAATAGTAGGAGATGTTGTTGATGGGGCGCTCGCCGAACATGTAGCCGTTGTAGTCGGTGCCGTAGGAGCCGATGGCGAAGTAGGGAAATTTCTTCACCGGCACCTGGCCGACGAAATTCGAGGAGAAGCCGAGAGTCCCGGGATCGAACCCGGCGACGGGGACGCAGTCGTCGGCGAAGCTCGTGTATCCCAGGCGCACATGGGCGACGGTCGTGGCGTTCGGTGTGATGGTGTTGTTCACCGCGACCGCGTGCACCGTCCGGTAGAGGGCGCCGTCACCGGGGTCGGCGTGGTTCGCTCCGATGTCCTGGGTCTTGCCGTCCTTGAGGTACGAGCGCGGCTGAGGCTCGACCGAGTGATAGTAGGTGTACATGGCCGAAGAGCGGACCTTGTCGCTCCAGACCTGATCGAGCTTGCCGGTGGCGGTCTTCGACTGGTCGACGAGCTCGGAGCTGGCGGACCCGGCCGCGGGCCAGTACTTGCGCATGGCCGTCGCCACCGGACTGATCCGGTTAGCCGGGATCACGTTGCCGGGGAAGGGAGTGCGGATGAACCGTCCAGGATTTGCCGGATCGGGGCGCGTGGTCAGGGGATCGTAGATCGTGACGCCGCTCTGGGAGAAGTCGCCGCTCAGCTCGCGCGAGTTGGGCGCTCGGACCACGCTGTCGTCGATGGTGTCGGTCTTGTAGCCCTCGACGGAGCCCCAGAAGAAGGTCTTGTTCTTGACGATGGGGCCGCCGAACGAGCCCCCGTAGAGGTAGAAGTAGGTGTTGGCCTTCTCGCAGGAGCCGGTTCCATCCTCGCACGCCTTACGGGCGAAGAACGACTGAGACCGTGTGGAACTCGGCCGGTTCTGGCCAAGCAGGCTACCGTGCCAGGTGTTGGAGCCGGACTTTCCGGTCATGTTGAAAACGCCGCCGCCGGTGCGTCCCATCTCCGCGTCGTAGGTCGTGACCTGGACCTTGACCTCCTCCACGGCCTCGATCGAGGGGATGACCACGGCACGGTTGCGGATGTCTACGATGGAGACGCCGTCCAGGGTGTAGTTGTTGCCGCGGCGGGGACCGCCCCCGAGCGAGAGGAGGGACGAGTTCGTCTGGTCTTGCTGGCGCACGAACTGCGGGTCGCCCGTGTGGGTGACGCCGGGCGTGATGGTGGCCATGAAGAACGGGTTGCGCCCGGCCGTGGGCAGGGTCTCGAGCGTCTTCGCGTCGATGGTGCTGCCTACCGAAGCGTTCGAGGTCTCGAGCAGCTGGGCCTTGGCCTCGACTTCGACGGTCTCGCTCAGGGTGCCGATCTCAAGAGTGAAATCAAGGGTGCGGAACTGCTGAGTGCCGATGCGGACCCCTTTGGTATCGACCGTCTTGAAACCCTGGATCGCGACCTTGACCGCGTAGCTGCCGGGATCGACGTTGGCGAAGACGTACTCACCCACGTTGTTCGTTCGGGTCGTACGCACTGCATTGGTCCCCTCGTTGGTCAGAGTGATCGAGACTCCGGGTACCGCGGCGCCCGACTCGCGGACTTGCCCGCGCAGGCCTCCGTGATAGGTCTGAGCCAAAAGCGAGGTTGCGCCGGCGATCAGTACAACGCCGTACGCGAGCCGGCTTCTCAAATGTTTCATCGGAACCTCCCCAAAGAAAGAAAAGATGCCAGCCAAGGCCGACGAGCCCGGAAGTTCTGGCAGTGAACCTGACGTGTCGGCAGCGTAGTGCTAGTCGGAGAAGGAAAGCAAGTTGATTTTCGATTCCAACCTAAGGAATTCCCCGGGAGGGAGTCCCTCCGCCCGCGGAGACTGCGCTGCCCCCGCGTCGACGGCCTGCTGGACGTTCATCCCGAAATCGACCACGTTCAAAGATGGTCGTCAGGACCGGGCCTAGAATCCCGCCTCAAGAGCGCATCGTGTGTGTATGCGCGCATGAATGCGAAGGAGATCCCGTGAAGACTCTCTTTGGACTTGCTGCGATTGCGGTTTTTGCTTTTGCGCGTCCCGCGCCGGCAAAGCCCGCGGCCGACCTGCTTCTTCTGAACGGTCGCGTCTACACCTTCGCGTGGGACGAGCCCGGGAACGACGGGACGCCTGCGAAGAACGCGCCGCGCACGAAGGAAGGCTTTCGGCCCGACGCCGAAGCGGTCGCGATCCGCGGGGGCAGGATCGTCTTCGTCGGAACCGCGCGCGACGCCGAAGCTCACCGTGGCGCAGCCACCAGAGTCCTCGACCTCCACGGCGCCACCGTGCTTCCCGGTCTCGTCGACTCCCACACCCACATCGCCGAACTGGGAGAGGCGGCGAGCCGGGTGGACCTCGTGGACGTGCAGACGGAAGAGGAAGCGGTGGCGCGGGTCGCCGCGCGCGCGCGCAGCGTCCCGAAGGGACAGTGGATCGTGGGAGGCGGCTGGGACGAAGGGGCCTGGGCCAACCACTATCCCGACCTGCGTCTGCTGAGCGAGAAAGTCCCCGATCACCCCGTCTACCTGGCGAGCCTTCACGGCTTCGCGGGCTGGGGCAACCGCCTGGCTCTGGAACGCGCCTCCATCACCGCTGAGACCAAAGCTCCCGAAGGGGGCGAGATACGCAAGGACGCGAACGGCAAACCGACGGGCATCCTTCTCAACCGCGCGGTGCCGCTGCTTTCTTCGGCCCTGCCCGAGCCGACCGAGGAACAGTTCAAGTCGTACGTTCTCGCGGGGCTGAGGATCATGGCGAAGGACGGCTACGTCGCGGTCCACGAAGCCGGCGCGGGCGCGCGGCACATGCGGGCGTTCGAGGCGCTCGAAGCCGAAGGAAAACTTCCGGTGCGCGTGTACGCGATGCTCTCGGCAAGAGAAGGGGATCTGTGCCGGAAAGTGGCTGGCCCGCGGCCCCGACCGGACGAACGACCGCATGCTGGTGACCCGGGCGGTGAAGGCGTACTACGACGGGGCGCTCGGTTCAAGGGGCGCGCGGCTGCTTGAGGACTACTCGGACCGGCCGGGCCACCGCGGGGTCAGCGGCGGTCAGTACGGTTTCGACCAGAAGCTGGTGGCCGACATGATGAGGGCGGGCTTTCAGGTGGGCATCCACGCCATCGGCGATGCCGGCAACCGCGAGACCCTGGACTTCATCGAATCGGTGCTGGCCGGGGCAACGGAAGCGCGAGGGTTGCGTCACCGTATCGAACACGCCCAGGTGGTGCATCCCGACGATATCCCGCGCTTTGCCCGCCTCGGCGTCATCGCCTCCATGGAGCCTCCGCATGCAGTCGAGGACATGACCTGGGCCGAGGAGCGCCTCGGGCCGGTGCGGATCAAGGAAGCCTACGCCTGGCGCACCCTGCGCAAGGCCGGGGCGCGCCTCGCCTTCAACTCCGACCTGATCGGCTCCGATCACAGCATCTTCTATGGCTTGCACGCCGCGATAACCCGGCGCGACAAGAAACAGGAGCCGGCCGGAGGCTGGTATCGCGAGCAGAGTCTCACTCCGGAAGAAGCGGTGCGCGGGTACACGACCTGGAACGCCTACGCGGCGTCGTGGGACAAGGAGTCGGGGATCCTCGCTCCCGGCCGGTGGGCGGACATTACGGTGATGGACACGGATCCACTCGTGGTTGGAGCCACCGACCCGGGGAAACTGCTGCAGGGCCGAATCGTCGCGACCATCGTGGGCGGCAAGCTGGTCTACGAAGCGCCGGGGGCCGAGACGGGCGTGAAGCGAGGGGGTCAGCGATGAAGAAGGCGAGCGGCGCGGATCGAAGGCCGTCCATAAACGGCACGCGCGAGTCGGGTCGGCGCGCGGCCGGGTGGTCGCCATCCATGGGGCAGATCGACCGGCGCGCTTTTCTCGAAGCGGCCGGCCTGCAGGCGGGAGCCCTCGCGGTCGCGACGCGCACGGCCGCGCAGACGAGCCCGGAAGTCGTCGTCATCGGGGCGGGCGCTTTCGGGGGATGGACGGCTCTGGCTCTGCGCGAGAGAGGCGCCTCGGTGACGCTGGTCGACGCCTACGGGCCCGGGAACTCACGGAGCAGTTCGGGAGGTGAGACGCGTCAGATCCGCGCCGGCTACGCGGACCGCGAGCTCTACACACGCTGGGTGCTGGAGGCCTTCGGCCGATGGCGGGCCCGGGAGGAGGAGTGGGGCAAGCGGCTGCTGTTCGAGACCGGTCGCATTCTGATAGCACCGGAATGGAACGAGGGCCTGAAGGTGACCCAGGCGGTGCTCGACAAGTACAAGGTCCCCAACGAGAGACTTTCCCAGGATGAGGTGAAGAGACGCTACCCGCAGATGAACGCGGAGGGAGTCGGAGTGGCGCTCTTCGAGCCGACCACCGGTGTTCTCAAGGCGCGCGAGGGCTGTATGGCCGTCGCGGACGCGTTTCAGAAAAAAGGCGGCCGGTTCCGCATCGGCCGCGCCCAACTCGGCCGTCAGTCCGGCTCCCGGCTTCTCGACGTCGCGCTGTCCTCTGGCTCCTCGCTCGCCGCCGCGACCTATGTCTTCGCGTGCGGGCCCTGGCTGCGCAAGCTGTTCCCCGCTCTCCTGCAGAAGAAGCTCTTCACGCCCCGGCGCGACGTCTTCTTCTTCGGCACGCCCGCGGGCGATGATCGCTTCGCCTACCCGAACTTCCCGACCTACTCCGAGGAGGGCGCCAATTCCGGCTACTACGGTTTCCCCAGCATCGACAATCGTGGCTTCAAGGTCTGTCCGGTGGGCGAGCTGACCGCCTTTGATCCCGACACCGACGAGAGGATCGCGTCGACTTTCGAGCTCAAGCGAGCGCGCGACTATCTGGCCGCCCGCTTCCCGGCTCTTTCGAACCAACCGCTGGTGGAGAGCCGGGTCTGCCAGCTCGAGATGAGCGTCGACGAACACTTCATCATCGACCGGCACCCCGGCCTCGACAACGTATGGCTCGTGGGCGGCGGTTCCGGCCACGGCTACAAGCATGGGCCGGTGGTCGGGGAATACGTCGCGGACCGCGTGCTCGGCAAGGACCGCAGTCCGGAACTGGAGTCCGTCTTCCGGCTCAAGGCCCAGACTTTCGCTTAGCGACCGACGCGCGCCGCCAGATGCGCGGGATAGCGATCCCCTTGCACTTTGATCTGAGCGAGGGCTTCCTCGATCTGGCGCAAGTCGCTCGGAGTCAATTCAACCGCCGATGCGCCGACGTTTTCCTTCAGGCGATGTAACTTGGTCGTGCCCGGGATCGGCACGATCCAGGGCTTTTGAGCCAACAGCCAGGCGAGCGCGACCTGGGCTGGGGTCGCCTGCTTGGCGGTAGAGATCGAGGCCAGCCGATCGACCAGCTCCTGGTTCGCCTTGCGGGCTTCCGGTGAGAAACGAGGAACGATGTTGCGAAAGTCGTCCTTGGCGAAAGAGGTGTTCTCGTCGATCTTCCCGGTGAGGAAGCCCTTGCCGAGCGGGCTGAAAGGCACGAAACCGATGCCCAGCTCCTCGCACAATGGCAGCAGCTCCGCCTCGGGCTCACGCCACCACAGCGAGTACTCGCTCTGAAGGGCCGCGACCGGCTGCACCGCGTGCGCTCGGCGGATCGATGGGACGCCGGCCTCCGAGAGACCGAAGTGCTTGACCTTGCCCTCGCGGATCAGGTCCTTGACCGTGCCGGCCACGTCCTCCATCGGCACATTCGCGTCGACACGGTGCTGATAGAAGAGGTCGATGCGGTCGATTCTGAGCCGCTTGAGCGACGCGTCGGCGACCTCCCGGATGCGCTCCGGCCGGCTGTCCATGCCGGTCTTGGAGTCCCCATCCTTGAAGCCGAACTTCGTGGCAATCACGACCTGGTCGCGGATGGGAGCCAAGGCTTCGCCCAGGAGCTCCTCGTTCGTGAAGGGACCATAAGCCTCGGCGGTATCGAAGAACGTCACCCCGTTCTCGAACGCGTCGCGGATCAGTGAGATCGCAGCCTCCTTTTCCTGCGCGGGACCGTAGCCAAAGCTCAATCCCATGCAACCGAAGCCGAGCGCCGAGACTTCGAGGCCGCTATTTCCCAGTTTGCGTTTCTGCATCATCGTTTCTCCTCAATCCTTCCGCGTTTCTCCTCAATACCTCCGGCTTCTATGCCGCTTGAACAGGAGTCCAGGACCGCCAAGAAGGAATCGCGCTGGCGCCCTTCACTTCCCATACATTAGGGCACTCCGTCCCGCGGTACCGCTTTGTTGGACGTCTTGCTGTCAGTAGCCAAGTCTCAACGCGCCTTCGGGCACTCCGTTCACCTTGCCGTCCCTCAGCCATTCAAGGGATGCCTGGAACAGCAGCAGGTGGTTCTTCTCCCACATGGCATTGTGGGATGAACATGCGAGGTCGATGAAGATTTTCTCCTTCGATCCCAGATCGGCGTAGAGCTCCCTTACGCGCTCCGGGGGTACCTGCTTGTCGTGTGCGCCCGCCACCATAAGGAAGGGCGTCTGCATCCTGGCAACGACGGCCTGATTGAAACCCCATGTAGACACCCGTGGCGCACGCCGTACGCCAGCGCCCCAGCTGGCGCCGACGGGATCGGATGCGAGCATTTCGGACCAGACCGAAGCGCTGACCGCGGGCTCGTACTGGTCGGCGCAGCCGACCTGGCGGTCCCAGTTGGCTGCGAAGTCCGTGTGCGACTGCACGGTCATTGAACCGTTGCCGGGGGGAAGCGGGTTTGGCGCTTCGAGCGGCGACGCGCGGGCGTAGGCAGGCGCCAGCACAACCAGCCGCGCCACCTTCGCCGGGTTGCGCGCCGCATAGCCGGCCGCACGCGGGCCGCCCTGCGACCAGCCCACGAGGGAAACCTTATCCACCCGGCGTAGCCCGCGGAGGTGATCGACCACCGCGCCGATATCGTTCCAGTCCGAACCCATCGTCGTGATGGGCGTGGGGTGTGACGGCGCGCACGGCGCCGGGATCAGGTTCGGAACGAACTGCGCCTGCTCCTGTTCCGAAACATTACAGGGGTCGTTCATCGCCGGTGGGCGCGCGGAGCGCCCATAGCCGGTCATGTCCATCGAGAAGACATCGAAGCCCGCTTTGGCCAGGTAGGCCATCCAACTGTAGTCCTTGTAGGGAACGTCAAATGTGACTTCCGCCGGCGTGCCGGCGCCGTGCACGAACAACACCACTCGATCCGCGGCCGGGCCGTCGCGCAAAGCCGTGCCCACGAGCACCACCTCGCGCACGTAGAGTTGCGCATCCTGTCCGGCGATGGCCGGCGCGCTGGACTTCACCCGAACATAATGATCGACGCTGACGAGGCGCGAGCCGTCGTCGCTGGGCGCGGCGGGCGCTGTCATGAAGAGAGTGAGAGTGCAAGGCAACGCGAAATAGCGACGCATGGATGCTCCTTATATGAGTTCGTTACCGAAGAATGATGGAATGGACCTCCCCGAAATCGAATACGCAACTTGGTCGGCATGAAAGTGCCAAAGTTGCGATGGCAGGCCTCGTCTTTCTGGAGTGGGCTCCACGCGGGGTACGAATGACCTTCTCGATATCCTTTCCCGCGCTGGCGAGATCGGCCCACTCGGCATCGCGTTTCATCAAACGCGCCGATTCGGCGGCGCCGTCGAAGGGTGCGGGCGCGGGCCTCGCGCAGGCGACGAGGAGGAATGACACCGCCAAGGGACAAAACTGACGCACAATCGAGAGTGTTCTCAATGCGTGCCTCCTGAGAATGGCTGGTTCTGGCGAGGTTCAAACCGGCTCTCGTCAGAGTATCACTCATCAGATCAGGCGTCGTACTTCCTCCAGGGCGGCTGCGGGCACGGTCGCGAAGGCTCGAGTGGACGCGAACATCATGCCGACGAATCCAGCCAAAGCGGGCCCGCGTATGTGAAGCACGGCCCTCAGATGAATCACGCTGCCGCGGATCGGCGCATGAGACCCGGAAGCGGATGTCGTCCCTTGCTCGCGAATCCCGAGGTGCTTCCACCGCAAGGGGTGTACCATCGCGACGGGGTTGAGCTTGGTGTACAGCCTTCGCTTTTCACGGTGCCCCCGCAGCCGTCGCCGCGATGAGGCGTCTATTGTTGGTTTGGCTCGGTTCCGGAGGATGTTCATGGCCAAGCATTTCCTCACTGGCGTCGGCCTTCTTGCGCTCCTCTCTTCGTCGGTCGCCGCCCAGACCCCGGGCATTGATCATCAGCCGGTGGGGTGCGCGGTGGCTGAGAAGTTCCCTCGACTGGAGGCGCGCTTCGCACCCGCGGACACCATCGCCGCGGCCCGCGTGGTGTTCCAGGGACAGAACCCCGAGTGGTATTCGGTGGCAATGAAGGCCGAAGGACGCACTTTCGTTGGAGTCCTTCCCAAACCGAAGAAGAGCCTGAAGACTTTCCGGTACTACATCGAGGTCACGGATAAGGCGCTTGGCACGAACCGAACCGCGGATTACACGACCGCGGTTGTCGACAGTTCAAGCGCCTGCAACGGCAAACTCATGGCTGGAGCACTCGGATCGGCGTCGGTGGTCCTCCAGGGCCCGGCCGGCGTGGCTGCGCTGCCCGCTGGTTTCGCGTCGACGGGGGTCGTAACAGGTTCCGCCGCAGGGTCGGCGGCGGGCTCGTCGGCCGGCTCGTCTGCGGGGGCGGCGGGGGTCGCGGGCGCGGCCGGGGTAGCGGCAGCCGGCGGAGGGCTCTCGGCCGGAGCGCTGGTTGGAATCGTGGCCGGGGTAGGCGCCGCCGCGACCGGGGTTGCCGTCGCGACCAAGGGAGGCGGCAATTCGTCGGCGTCCGGACGCTCGCCGTCCTCTCCGACCGGAACGTCGATGACCACGTACACCGGGCCCTTTTCGGGGCAGCAAACACGTCGTTTCGTCTGGAACAACGGCGACACCACCGTAGGCTGCCAGACAGTGACGACCACACTCAGCGGAACCATCAGCATCACGCTGAACCAATCGTCGGGCGGATCCGTGACCGGCACTGCAAGCTTCACCAGCACAAGCACCGTCATTGGAAATACGGGAACGATGTGCGGTGTTTCTATCGGCAGCTTCCCCGTTGGTGAAACCAGTACGACGACCTTTAATCCTACGCTCACCGGCAGCGGCAACAACCTCGCCTTCAGCACTCAGCCCTCCGGCGAGATGGTCGATTTCTCCGGCGCCTTGAACGGCGGCGTAATCACGGGGACCATGAAGTTCACCATCATGATCACGACGTCGCTGGGAACCCAGTCCGGCGCAACGAGCATCCCGGTAACCCTGCGCTGAGCCCGGCGACGAACCAGCGCGTCGAGGTTGTGCTCCGCCACGACTCGTGGACACGCCCAAGGCACTGAACAGTCGGTCAACAGGAAGGCCAAAGGATTGGCCGAGCCTGCCGTCGTTCGGCGACCTGACGGGCGCACCGTTGGGACAAGGCAACCGCGTTGAGCGGACGAAGGAAGGGAATGATGCGGGACATGCGGATTTTCTGGGCCGGGGCAGCCGATTGACTGGCCCATATCGCGCATAGGGCAGTCGCAGTTTTTCGCGCTGATGGCCGCAACGGAACGATCTCACTGGGACGGCGTTGGCGGTATGAAGGCTAGAGGCGGCGGGAGTTGACGACCGATGCAAGGCGCCTAAGCCAACCCGAAGGGTAGGCGAGCGCCGCAGCCGGGTGCCACCGAGCGCCGCCTCACTGATTCGGCGCTTCGCGCCGAATGGTGGAGGCGGCGGGAATTGAACCCGCGTCCGAAAACGTGCCCCAGAAGGCCCTACAGGCTTAGTTCCGCCTGGAGTTTCGCGCTGCGCATAAAGGCGGAACAAAAGCGCGCGGCGCTAGTCCGATTGAGTCTCGCTTTCCTCCCCCGGACCGAGGGATCGAAGCAGAGCCCGCATTGATGACGCTCTTAACCCCCGCCACGGGCGAGCTGAGATCAGAGCGTGGTTACCTTTTAGGCAGCCAAAGCCAAGTTATCGTTGGCACTTCTAGTTTTCCACCGAATTAACGAGCCGGTAGACACGCTCGGCCTGCTCCTTGCTGAAGTCAAACGCTCCCGTCGAAACCGGTGCGCCCCCTCATTCAACGAACGAGGGCAGTGTATCAGTCGAGTCCGGCCGGGCGGGAGCGAGGGACGGACCTGAAGCGACGCCAGCACAGCCACGCGATCGGGGCGAGGATGACCACCTCGATCGCGACCGCCGCGAGGTTGTGCCGGATCGCGGCAGCGCTGAACGACCTCGGGATGTCGTAGAAGACCGCAACGGGCGAGATGTAGAAGGCCTCCGAGAACGGCCACAAGGCCATCTCGCCGGAAGGCGGGGACGTGTCGAGGCCGAAGTAGTCGAGAACCACATGCGAGGCCCAGGCCGCTCCCATGAGGGAAGCACCTGGAAGGTCCACACCCGCGCGGCGCAACCACGCAGTGGCAAGAGCGACAAGAGCCGCCGCCGCGAGGCTATGGGAGGGACCCCGGTGGTGGTTCACACCGTCGAAGAGCCGAAGAACCAGATCCAGGTCAGGGGCGGCTGCGCAGAACGCGAGCATCGCAATGTGCGGACCAGGCAATCGCGACCGGCGAGCGACTCCAGCCACGGCGAGGCCCGCGAGGGCGTGGCCTATGGGCGTCGGCATGGACGCCTGAGCGAAGAACTACAACCTTCGGTCGTAGATCTTGAAGTCGCTCTTCTCGGCTTCCACGATCTCGTCGAGCAGTCCGTAGATCGCAGCGATCTTGCGATCCTTGTGGAACTTGTCGTCGAAGGCAGTGAACTCGGCCTCGTCACGGAAGCGGAAGATTTCCATGAAATAGTTGACCCGGCTCCGGTCCTCGTAAAGCGTGAAGTCCGTCCCGCCGATGGAAATGAGGAGGGGCTTCAGATCGGAGATGAGATTCAGAAAATCGGCGCGCCGGCCATCCCGGATCGAATACGAGATCACGAGAACGACGCCCCCGACTTCGAAGTCCGTGGGCAGGGCCACGGCTGCCCGCATGGGGGCGAAGGGGATGATGACCTCTTCCCGCGGCGGCATCGAACGGGCGGGGGCCACGATGGTCGGTTGCGGGGCGGCCACGTGCTGCTGGGGCAGCGGCGAGGGAACCGGAGTGCGGAGGACCGGGCGCTTGGCGAACTCCTTGGAGCGCTTCCTGGGAGCGGCAGCGGTTTTGGACTTGGCCTTCGCGACCTTCGACTTCACCTTGGGCGCCTTGCTCTTCGCGGGCGCCTTCACCTTCACGGCCTTCTTGTTGGACTTCGCCTTCGGGCTGGAAGTCTTCTTCTTTCCGCTACTCGAGGGCTTCTTCTTGACCTTCTTCAACGCTTCTCCTGCCTCATGCGATCACCAGGCCTTGCCTCTGATCTGAGCTTCGGGCCGCGGTCGTCGTTGACGCTCTGCTCTGGCCGATTCGACCAGATGATACCCAAAATGGAGCATTTTCAACACCTTTTTGTTACAACCCTCCCGGTCCATGTTTTCGCCTTATATTTGCCTTCGCACTTCCTGCGGGCTAGAATCGTCTATCGAAACCGACCGTGAACAAGGCGGCTCACCCCCATCACCGACGCCCGCGACCCACACAATGTGAAAAACAACAGGACCCGCGGGACCCGATCCAGCACCTCCTCAATTCAGACTTCGCGCGCTCTCCAACGAAACCAAACCAACTACCTAAGGAGTCGTAATGGCCGAAGAACGCACCGACCGAACCACCGCCGTCGCCAATGCCCTGCTGCAGATCGAGAAGCAGTTCGGCAAGGGCTCGATCATGAAGCTCGGGAGCCGCGAGAAGATCGAGGTCCAGTCCATCCCCACCGGGTCCATCTCACTCGACGCCGCGCTCGGCGTAGGCGGCTTCCCCAAAGGCCGGGTCATCGAGATCTATGGCCCGGAATCTTCTGGAAAGACGACACTTGCGCTCCACGTGATCGCCGAATCCCAGAAGCGCGGCGGCATGGCCGCCTTCATCGACGCCGAGCACGCCCTGGACGCGAAGTACGCGGGCAAGCTGGGTGTCGACATCGACAACCTCCTGGTCTCCCAGCCCGATAACGGCGAGCAGGCTCTCGAGATCGCCGAGGTCCTCATCCGGTCCAATGCGTGCGACGTTCTGGTCATCGACTCGGTCGCAGCCCTCGTTCCCCGGGCGGAAATCGAAGGCGAAATGGGCGACGCGCAGATGGGCATGCAGGCCCGCCTCATGAGCCAGGCCCTCCGCAAGCTCACCTCGGTGGTCTCGAAGAGCGGCACCTGCCTCATCTTCATCAACCAGCTCCGCGAGAAGATCGGCGTCATGTTCGGGAGCCCGGAAACCACCACAGGCGGCAGGGCGCTGAAGTTCTACGCGTCCATCCGGCTTGACATCCGGCGCATCGCTTCCCTTAAGGAAGGCGAGGACGTCATCGGCTCCAGGGCCCGCGTGAAGGTGGTCAAGAACAAGGTGGCTCCCCCGTTCCGGGAAGCCGAGTTCGACATCCTCTACGGCGTCGGCATCTCGACGGAAGGCGATCTCATCGACCTCGGCGTGGAACATAAGGTCATCGAGAAGTCGGGCGCGTGGTTCGCTTATAAGGGCGAGCGGCTCGGCCAGGGTCGCGAGAACGTGCGGCAGTTTCTCCTCGCGAACCGCGATATCCGCAACGAGATCGACGCGCGTCTGCGCGCGACCTTGGGCCTGCCTGCCGAGGCCCCCGGAGTCGAGAAAAATAAGCCTGAGGCGCCTGAAGCCGCCAAGAAGAAGGCCTGATGATGCAGCCGCGATTCGCTCGCGAAGAAAGCAAGCGAATCGCGTCGTGTTGCGAGCCGGAAAATTGACTCGCACTCACGCGGCGTGATTGAATCCGCATCCCCGTAGCGTTCCATGGGGTCGCCTCGTGCGATGAAGCTGGATGTGGCGTGGTAGCTCAGCTGGTAGAGCAGTGGACTGAAAATCCACGTGTCGGGGGTTCGATTCCCTCCCACGCCACCATTCGGCCCGTAGGGCCGAATCGGTGCGTGGGAGGATCTCGGGAGGGCGCCGTCGCCCTTCGG
>JANMVV010000212.1:0-1760 GCA_031392925.1 Vicinamibacteria bacterium | reverse complement strand
TCACGGCCTCTCGTTCGGGAACCATCCGGTCACCGTGGTCTTCCTTCCCGCGATCCTCTGGCTCGCCTGGAAGGGAAGGGCGACGCTCCGGAATCCGCGCTTCCTCGGACTCGCGACCACGGCCTACGCGGGCAGCGCATTACTGCCCTATCTCTATCTCCCGTGGGCCGCAACGGCTTTCCCGCAAACACCCTACAGCGGGGTCATCAGTCTCTCGGGGCTCGCGGCTCAGATCAGCGGCTCGCAGTGGAGCACGGACGCTCGGAACTATGGCTGGTCTTCCGTCCGGTTCATGGACCTTCCGACTCAGGTCTGGCACGAGATGTTCGGAATGGGTCTCGTCGGCCTCGTGCTCGGAACAAGGTGGCTCCTCAAGGAACAGCCCGTGCTCCTCCGCTTTCTGGTTCTGATACTCATTCCCGCCTTTCTCCTTCCTCTGTTGTACCTGCGCGGAGGTGAATACGACTTCTGGCTGCTGACCGCCTGCATGGTCCTGTTCGTTGTGTCGGGGGCAGGCCTGTGCGTGGCGATCGACCTCGTTCTTCGCTCCGCCCTGCCCCGCGGGCCAGCCGTCCTCTGCCTCTTGGTCCTCGCCGCTCTCACCGTCGTGCCATCAATTTCGACTAATGCCGCCCTGGTGGACCGAAGCGACTACTTCGTCCCGGAGGATTTCGGCCGCAATCTCTACCGGCATCTCGAACCAGGCGCCGTCTTCATCGCGGTCTCGGACCAGGAGAACGCCCTCACCTACTACCTGGATGCGGTGGCGCACGAACGCCCGGACGTGATCCGCATCGATGCCGGCGTCGTCACCAGCCCCTGGTTCGCCGACCAGCTCAAGAGCCGCTATCCCGCGTTCGAGTTCGAGGACATTTCGAAGGGGCGAGCGAGTCCTCCAACCACCGGGGAGTGGGTGGGAGCACTGATCCGATCGAGCCTCAAGACCCACTCCGTGTACATGAGCACGCGTCTTCCCGCGGAGATCCCGGCCGGTGCGCAGTGGACTCCGGCCGGGGGACTCTGGAAGCTCACGGCGGTGCCTGGCTCGGTGGACCTCCGCGACTGGGACTACGAGTACCGGAATCCCGATGCCTTTGCCCGGCCCGCCCGGGATCACGCGCCGGAGAAGAGGCCGGATGGATCGACGCGCCGCGAGCCCTACATCGCCCAGATCCGCAGGTTTCACGCGCAGGCCTGGACGAACCTCGGGGACTGGAGTCTCGACCGTGACGACTTTGCACAGGCCTCGACCGCCTATTCCAAGGCACTCGCCACCGACCCGACGCTCGACTATGCCGGCATCTTCTTCGGGCTGGGCAAGGCCCTGTTCATTCTGGACCGGCCGAAAGAGGCGGAGCCTTATCTGGAGCGCGTTGGAGAGAGGCTGGATCCATCTCGGGTGGCGGAGACCGCCTTGTATCTCGGGCAGATCTACGCGGATCGGGGCGATATCAAGATGGCGAACCGGTATTTCGACACCGTCCGCCGGCTGGCGCCAGAGGTTGGGGCTCGTCTTCCTCCACCCGCGGAGCAGAGGCGGTAGGCGCCTTGACATCGGACACGAAGAAGGGGAGCCCGCGAGGGCTCCCCTGAACATCTCAGAAGCGCGGCTAGGACCACGCTCCCGCTTTAAGACCTAGAAGGAGAACTTCGCGCCGAGACGGATGGAGCGCACTCCCTGATAGCCGTTGTCCTTGAGAAAACGCGGATCCTTCGCGGCGTTCGAACTCGAGATCAAGGCCGGAATGTTGACCTGGCCG
>JANMVV010000021.1:0-6960 GCA_031392925.1 Vicinamibacteria bacterium | reverse complement strand
CCAGACCCCCTTCGCGGACCGCATCCGGCACGAGGCGGGGATCGCCACCATGGCGGTGGGTGCGATCTCGTCGTACGCGGATGCGAACACCATCCTCGCCGCGGGCCGCGCCGACCTGGTGGCGCTCGCGCGCGCGCACCTCTACGATCCGTATTGGACGCGGCATGCCGCTCAGGACTTTGGCGTCCGCCTGCCCTGGCCCGACCCCTATTCGTCGATCAATCGCTACACCCCGCGGTTCCGCTAGGCGCTATACGTCGCTCCACACTGCGAGCTGGGATGGCAAGCATGGGGCCGAACTCAGCCGGTGGTGACGCCGGCTCGCGCTGCCGCCTTCCTCGCGCTGGCGATGGCGGATTCAAGCGCCCAGTCCCACCTGGCGCGTTCATCGCCCTCACGCGACATCAGGAACGGCGACCCTCGGACCTCCTCGTACCACGCGAGCTCCACTCGATAGGCCTCGGCTTCCTCGATGGCCCCATCGCGGTGCGCGAGTTCGTGGCGCATGGCCCCAGAGAGACTGAGCCAAGCGAAGGCAATCTGGTGGCCGGCGGGCACGTCGGGAGCGCCCGCCGGGTAGAGGTGAAGGCGCGGATTTATCAGAGCCACGCGACGGATGTAGATCCGTCGCACCAGCCCAAGCGACTCGACGTAGGCCGCCCATCGGTCCGGTCCCAGGCCCGGGGCTGCCCACAGTTCACCCTTCCGTCGCAGGTCCTCGAGTCGGTCGGCAAATGCGGCCTGGCCCAGAGCCGCAAGCTGACCCTGCAGGCTTTGGAACGCGGCGAGATCTTCGGGTCGGCTCGCGTCGATGGGCGTTCCCAGGGAACCCACCGCGGCGTCGCACTTGGCTTCGGCGATACGCAGGACGCCGTAGTAGGTGGCGGCCGCGAGGATCACGGCGCCGATCAGTTGCTCGGGCGCTCGCACCGCTCAGGTACCCTGGTCTCCGCTCAGCCGCCTATGATCCCGAGGGGCGGGCGGGTCTTCCACCTTCCGCGCGTGAAGTCGGGGACATCGACGGCCTTCGAGCGTGACCTTGTGGACGTGGCGGTGAGCTCGACCATGGAGCTCCACGCTGCCGCGTCGTAAACGTCGTAGTCGGTGGGCAGGCCCTGCTGCAGGCACTCCATCAGGCGCAGGTCTTCGAGGAAGTCCATGCCGCCGTGGCCGTTCTTCGCGTTGATCACGCGGTCGGCCTTCCACAGCGGATGGTCCCACTCGGTCGCGAACTCCTCGAGCGGCTTGTATCGATGCGCCGGCGTCTGCCCGTCGAAGTAGAAACGCGGCGGAAACCCGGAGTAGATGCCTTTGCTCCCCTGGAAGACGTTGTAGCGCGCGTAGGGCCGAGGGAGGTTGGTGTCGTGGACGAGGTAGATGGTCTTGCCGAGCTTCGTCCTGATCATGGCGGTATGGACGTCCCCGAGGACGTAGCGCTCCTGGCGACGCGGGTCGTCCTCGGGCAGATGCTCGCGTTGAAAATCCTGAAGGCCGCGCGAATGGCTCGCCATGGCCACCAGATAGTCGAACTGATCGCCACGATTGATGCCCATGGCCTGGGCCGCGGGCCCGAGACCATGCGTGGGATAGAGATTCGCGTTGAGGCGCGTGGCATGAGCGCGCCGCCACAGCCCTTCGTCCCGGCTCTCGAACTTGATCTCGCGCAGGTCGTGCTGATATCCGACCTCCGCGTGCATGGCCTCGCCGAACCGGCCCTTGCGCAGCATGTGCAGGACCATCATCTCCGGCCGGTCGTAGCAGCAGTTCTCCATGAGGAGGCAGTGCCTCTGCAGTCTCTCGGAAGTTTCGACGAGGTTCCAGCAGTCCTCGACGGTCTGCGCCGCCGGGACTTCAGTCGCCGCGTGCTTCCCGTTCTTCATGGCCGCGAGCATCACGGGGACGTGCCACTCCCAGGGCGTCGCGGTGTACACGAGGTCCAAATCCTCCTCGGCGCAGAGACGCTCGAAATCCCGCGGCCCACGGGTGAACGCCTTCGGCTCGCGCTTTCCCGCATCCTTCGCGAGCTGCCGCGCGCGTTCCGTCTTTTCCGGAACGATGTCGCAAACCCCGCGAAGCTCGACCCCCTCGATGTCGAGCAGGTTCTTTATGTGCTCCGTGCCCTGGAGGCCGCAGCCCACGAAGCCGACCCGGACCAGGGGAATCGGGGGGACCCGGAAGAAATCCGCGGCAGATCCTGTTTCGGAGGGGGAAGCGGCGACGGGGGAGGCAAGGCGGGCCGCCACCGAGGCGGCCGCACTCACCTCGATGAACCGGCGTCGAGAGAGGTCGCGGTCAGTCATGGTGAATGCGACGTTAACCCACGAGACCAGGGCCCCGGGGCCGACATATGCTCGACGCGCATGCACATCACCTGGGTCGACTGGGCCATCGCCATGGGCTCGATTCTCGTTTGCTTCATCCCCGCGCTCTTCCTCGCGCGACGCTCGGGAACGAGCACGGCTGAGTTCTTCGGATCGGGTCGTTCGGTGCCGTGGTGGCTCGCCGGTCTCTCGATGGTTGCGACCACCTTCTCTTCGGATACCCCCAACTGGGTCACCGAGCAGGTGCGGCGCTACGGGGTCGCCGGAAACTGGCAGTGGTGGGCCATGGTGCTTACCGGCGTTGCCACGGTGTTCTTCTTCGCCCGCCTCTGGCGCCGGTCGGGAGTGCTGACCGACCTCGAGTTCTACGAGCTCCGCTACTCGGGGCGTTCGGCCTCCGTGGTGCGCGGTTTTCGCGCGGTCTATCTGGGCCTGTTCTTCAACTGCTTCATCATGGGGATGGTGACGCTCGCGGCCTGCAAGATCGCGAACATTCTCTTCGGCCTGTCGTCCATCCAGACCATCGTGATCTGCGGCGTCCTGAACGTGGTCTTCGCCGCGCACTCGGGCCTGTGGGGCGTGCTCGTGATCGACATGATCCAGTTCTTCATCAAGATGACCGCGGTCTTCGCGGCGGCCTGGTTTTCGCTGGTGGAGGTGGGCCGGCGTCTCGCCGGGGACGCTTCCGCCTGGTCCGGGCTCAAGGCCCTGGTCACCGCCCTGGCCGCCCGGCAGGTGAGCGCGGGAGCGGACGGGCAACCGGTGATGTCCGCGACAAACGGCGCCGGCCAGCCGATCCTCGACCTCCTGCCGAACTTCGCCATGTCCGACCTCGCCCTCATGATCTTCATCATGCCCATGGCCATCAGCTGGTGGGCCAACTGGTATCCCGGCGCCGAACCGGGCGGCGGCTCCTACATCGCCCAGCGCATGCTCGCGTCGAAGTCCGAAAAGGATGCGCTCGGCGGCACCCTGTTCTTCAACCTCGCCCACTACGTCCTGCGGCCGTGGCCGTGGATCGTCACCGCGCTGTGCTCGATCATCGTGTACCCCGACCTCGCTTCCATCAAGGCCGCTTTCCCCAACGCCGACGCCGCCTTCATCGGGCACGACTCCGCCTTCCCGGCCATGTTGAAGTTCCTGCCCGAGGGCTTCGTGGGTCTCATGATCGGCGGCCTCCTCGCGGCCAATTCCTCGACCATCCTCACCCACCTCAACTGGGGTTCGTCCTACCTCGTCCACGACTTCTACCGGCGGTTCCTGCGGAAGGACGCGCCGGAATCGCACTACGTGAACGCGGGCCGGCTCTCCACGGTCGGGCTTTACCTCGTGGCTGCCCTTCTGAGCCTGACCATGAGTTCCGCCCAGCAGGCATTCCAGGTGCTCCTGTCCATCGGCGCGGGCACCGGGCTCCTCTACGTCGCGCGATGGTTCTGGTGGCGCGTCTCCGCCTGGTGCGAGATCGTGGCCATGGCCTTGTCGCTCCTCACCTCGCTTTTGGTGCCGCGTCTGATGCCGGAGGCGGGCTTCGCCACGGTCACCATCGTGCAGGTGGGCATCACCACGGTCGCGTGGCTCGTGACCGCCTTCCTCGGTCCGGAGACCGACCGGGCCACCCTCATCGCGTTCGTGCGAAAGGTGAAGCCTGCGGGCCCGGGATGGCGCGCCATTCGTGAGGCCGCGGGGATCTCCGATTCCGAAGTCGAGCGGGAGAATCTCGTGGGCGTGGCGTTTTTGGGCTGGATATCGGGTTGCCTCGTGATCTGGTCGTCCCTCTTCGCGATCGGGAACTTCCTCTACGCGGCGGGAGATGCGTCGCGTCTCTCCACGGCTCTGCTTCTCACCGCGGTGTTTGCGGCGAGCGGCTTCGTTCTCATCCGCGTCACCCAGCGCCTGTGGGCCGATGCGGGAAGATCCCAGGCCGCCGAGGATGCGCGGAGCGGGGGCCAGGTTCCGAGGTAGCCGCGCGGTCAGAAGGGCGAGTACTGGCGCGCCGCGGGCACGCTCGCGAAGCTGTCGTCCTCCGCGATCCAGGCGGTGAGTCTTCCGCCCCAGACGCAGCCGGTGTCGAGGCCGCGGAAGCCGGGACGCTTGACCAGGCCCGGCCGGGCCCAGTGCCCGAAGACGACGGTCTCCTTGAATCGGCCCTCGAGGTGCTCGTGCCAGGGCCGGTAGCCCGGGCCCTGGGGCGGATCGGTTTCGGGCTTCGGCATCCGCCCTTTCTCGTCACACCAGCGCAGTCGGGTGGCCAGATCGATGTTGGGGTGGCCGACTTCCGGGTTGAGACCGGCTAGCTCAGCGACGGGGTCCGTCCAGGCGGGACTCAGCCCGGCGTGAACCAGGAAGATCCCCGGCCAGGTCTTGATGAAGGGTCGGGCCCGGAGCCAGGCGAGCAGGTCGTCGCAGTCCGGCGCTCCGAGCACCGGGGCGAGCGTGTCGGCCGGTTTCGTCTGCCGCTCGCCGCGGCGGGCGGCGAGAAGGTGCAGGTCGTGGTTTCCGAGCACGCCTCCGGCCTTGAGGGACTTCATGAGCCGCAGGGTGCCGAGCGAGTCCGGGCCGCGGTTGACGAAGTCGCCCACGGGTTCGAGCTCGTCGCTCGCGGGGTCGAATCTGAGGACCGCGAGCAGGCGCTCGAGCTCGTCCCGGCATCCTTGGATGTCGCCGATGAAGATTCGCCGGGACACTAGCGCCTCGTGGAACGCAGGCTGCGGCCCTTCGCCGCGTACATCACCTGATCGGCCCGGGCCAGGGCGGTGGCGATGTCTTCGCCCGGCAGGCGCAGGGCGACGCCGAAGTTGAAGGCCGCGGGGCTGTCGCGCTTCGCCGCATCGAGGATGCGATCGACGATGGGGTGCCCCTCATTGTGCGAGGCGGTCCTGATGAAGAGGGCGAATTCGTCGCCGCCCAGTCGGACCAGGATGTCTCCGCTGCGGTGGAGGCGAAGCAGAAAGTGCGCAAACGCCTGGAGGACGCGATCGCCCTCTTCGTGGCCGTAGGTGTCGTTGATGACCTTGAAGCCGGTGAGATCGAACACCAGGCACGCCCAGTGGGCCGCCTCCTGTTCCAGTTCAGCGCGCCGCTTTTCGAGAAAGCGGCGATTGAAGCAGCCGGTGAGGGGGTCTCGGAGGCTCAGTTCCTCGAGTCTGGTCTCCATCTCCTTGCGCGCGGTGATGTCGCGCACGAGCGTCCGCATGCGATGCGGCCGCCCGCTGGCGTCCAGAATGAAGGTTGAGTGGGTTTCGGCGGGGAAGTGACTCCCGTCCGGTCGCCGCATGGTGAACTCACGGAGGTCCTGCGTCTGGCTGCGCATGTAGCGCGTGCCCCCGCCGTCCCTGAAGCCCTGCTCGATGCGCTGGCGCGTCTCAGCCTGGGCGCGCCGGTAGTCGCCCTCGGCGAAGATGTCCCTCGCGGTCAGGGTGAGCCCCTCTTCGGGCGAACACCGAAAGACCTGGCAGGCCAGGCGATTCATGAAGAGCACGCGTTCGGTTGCGATGTCGCCTTCGAGCAGGGCGTCTGGAAACTCGAGACGGAGATTCTCCAGATCCTGCCGCAGGGCGGCGAGTTCGGCTCGGAGGGCGTCGATCTCGTTCGTCATGGGCGTGCCTCTGACAATCCACTCAGTATAGGCGGCGTCCCCAAGCCGCTCAGCGCCGAGGCCGGCCTCCCGTTAAGGCCGCGCTCGTGGATAATGCGGGGAGATGGCCATCGCACTTTCCGTCAATCTCAACAAAGTGGCGCTGCTCCGAAATTCCAGGGGCGGCTCCAACCCATCGCCGCGCGTCGCGGCCACGGTCTGTCTCGACGCGGGCGCCTCCGGGATCACGCTGCACTGGCGCCCGGACAACCGTCACACGCGTGCGTCCGATGTGCGCGATCTCGTCGCCCTGTGCCGCGAACGCCACGTCGAGTTCAACCTTGAGGGCGATCTGCGCGAGGAACTGATCGCTCTTGCCTGCGAGGTGCGTGTGGATCAATGCACCCTGGTTCCGGTGACCCCGGGCGAGATCACCAGCGATCACGGATTCTCGCTGCCGCGGGAGGCCGCCTCGATCATGCCCGCGATCGCGCGGCTGAACGACCGCGGCATTCGCACCTCGATCTTCGTGGACGCGAACGCGGCCATGATGGAAGAAGCGGCGAAGACCGGCGCCCGGAGGATCGAGATCTATACCGGACCTTACGCGGAGGCGCAGGGAATGCCGAACGCCGAAATGGAGTTCAGCCGCGTGCGCGACACCGCCCGCGCCGCCGCCGCCTTGGGCATGGGCGTGAACGCCGGCCACGATCTCGATCTGCGCAACCTTCCGCGCCTCGCGCGCGAAGTCCCGGAGATCAATGAGGCCTCGATCGGTCACGCCATCATCGCCGACGCGCTCCACCTCGGCCTCGCCGAGACCGTCCGCCGCTACGTCGCCGCCTGCCGCGGCGAGACGGCAGAGGCGCCCACCACGCACTGATCATCACGAACCCACCGCTGCGTATGACGCATGGGCCGCATGTCACCCCCCGGGGAGGCCGACCAAATACTCCGCAAACCGCTCGTTGAATAGCGCGCCGGGCCGGCGTTCTCGCAGTCGTTCGACCACCGCGGGTCCCGGCATTCCGAGGTTGTGAAGGATGAGGCCGGCCACGAGGGCCG
>JANMVV010000020.1:0-47131 GCA_031392925.1 Vicinamibacteria bacterium | reverse complement strand
GTGGGGCACTCTTTCCGGATCGATGCTTCCCATCGCCCTGAAGCGCCTGGGCATGGACCCGGCGGTATCGTCCGCCCCCTTCGTGGCCACCCTGGTGGACGTGACCGGAATCGTCATCTACTTCGAAGTGGCCGCGAGGATGCTGAAAGGCACGCTGCTCTGAAGAAGGCACACACTGCGCTCACTCGTCAGGGGCGGCCACGGCGAGTCGGTCACTCCCCACGTTCCGTATGGCCTCACTCCTGATTCCCTCACCATCCAGGGCTCCCGGATGCTTCGGGCCGAAGGTGTAGAGGGCCGGTGGAGTTGACACGGAGGCATCGCCCCGACGACAATCTGCGCGCAATGAACATTGCGAAGTCGCGCGGACGGTTCGTCTTTACCAGCTCCCATGGAGCGGGTGGAGGCGTCGTCTAGCCACTTCACTCATCGCTGAGCCGCACTGGCCCGCTTCCTTGACCAAACATCAAGGAGCGGGCCTTTCGCATTTCTGGAGACAAGAACGATGGAACTCGATTCAATCCGCGAACGTTTGACCGCCGCCGACGCGGCCCTGGTGGACGCCCTGGCCGCCCGACAGCGTCTCGTGTTCGAGGTGGCGCAAGTCAAGGCCTCGGGAACGACCGCATTGCGCGACGTCAGCCGGGAAGAAGACGTCCTGACCCGCGTGACCGAACTCGGCCGCGAAAGCGGCCTCGACCCGTTCCATGTCACGCGCGTCTTCCGCGAGATCCTCGGACACTCGCTGCGGACCCAGGAGAGTCTTCTCGCCCCCGGCCGTGCTGCTTCGATATCGATTCTGCGCGTCGGGTACCAGGGAAGCGAGGGGGCCTATAGCTATCTCGCCGGGCTGCGACACTTCGGAACGCAGTCTCGGGAGATCTCCTATCGCGGCTTTGACGGCTTCGAGATGATGCTCGCAGCTCTGGAGGCGGAAGAGATCGATCGCGCGATCCTGCCCCTCGAGAACTCCACGTCCGGATCCGTGACTCCCAACTACGATCTGCTCGCGCGCATGAGTCTCGCCATCGTGGGCGAGGAGATCCAGGAAGTCGATCACTGCCTGCTGGCCCTCGAGGACGTGCCCCTCTCCCGCATCCGCCGTGTCTTCTCACATCCCGTGGCCCTTGCCCAGTGCGGCAGGTTTCTGTCGACGCTTCACGGCTGCGAGGTCGAGGCGTTCACCGACACCGCCATGTCCGCGCGACGCATCCGTGAGGATGGTGACAAGGCCCAGGCCGCGGTGGCGAGCGAGGAGGCGGCGCGTATCCACGGCCTCGTCATCCTCAAGCGCGGGATCGCCGACAACCGCGAGAACTTCACCCGCATGGCCATCGTGGCCCGCCGTCCCGAGCCGTGCGACCTGCGTGTGCCCGCGAAGACGTCGCTGGTGTTCGCGACCCGGCACGAGGAGGGAGCGCTGCTCCAGTGCCTGGCCGTCCTCGCCGAGCATCACCTGAGTCTCAGCAAGCTGGAATCGCGCCCGCGTCCCGGAATGCCCTGGGAGTATCTCTTCTACGCGGACTTCGAGGGCAACATCGCGGACCCCGACGTGGCCGCCGCGGTGCGCGATCTGCAGTCGCGCGCGAGCTTCCTGAAGGTGCTCGGCTCGTACCCCTCGCGCACGTCGCCCGAGGGACGCCCGGCTGAACCACGGCCGCGCGTGCGCGTCACCGGCGTCGAGGAGCCGCCCGCCCCCGCACCGTCGGCCGTCGCGAAGCCGAAGGGCGACTCCCCCGCCCTGGCTTCGCGCGACCATCGCGCCGAGGACACCGTCATTCCGATCTCCCAGGGGGTCACCGTCGGCGGCGCGTCCCGCCCGATCGTCATCGCCGGGCCCTGCGCGGTCGAATCGCTCGCCCAGGTCCGGGCCTGCGCTCGCATCGTGAAGGAACTCGGCGGGTCCATGCTTCGCGGCGGATGCTTCAAGCCTCGGACCTCCCCATACTCTTTCCAGGGTCACGGCTATGAAGCCCTCGAGTGGCTCGCCGAAGCGGGAGCCGAGGCCGGGCTCCCCATCGTGACCGAGGTGATGCACCCGCGCGACATCGGCCCGGTGGCGGAGAAGGCGCACATGATCCAGATCGGGGCCAGGAACATGCAGAACTTCTCGCTGCTGCGCGAGGTGGGCCAGGTCCATCGGCCGGTCATGCTGAAGCGCGGGATGATGTCGTCGATCGACGAGTGGCTGCATGCGGCCGAGTACATCCTCGCCCACGGCAACCAGATGGTCCTGCTCTGCGAGCGCGGCATTCGCACCTTCGAGACCGCGACCCGCAACACCCTCGACCTTTCCGCGGTGCCGGTGGTCCGGGAGAGGTCGCACCTGCCCGTGATCGTCGATCCTTCGCACGCGGTCGGAGTGAGGCAGTTCATTCCACCCATGGCCCGGGCCGCTCTGGCCAGCGGCGCTCACGGACTGATGGTCGAAATCCATCCCGATCCCAAGACCGCGCTTTCCGACGGGCCGCAGGCCCTCACCTTCGACATGTTCGAGGCGCTGATGCACAGTCTGGAGCGGGCCGGGACCAGGGGGTAGGAAAGGGCTAGACTCCCGGGCGAGGGGACCAGTTGACCGAGGAAGATCTGTTCCAGACCAACGAGCTGTCACGGCCGGCGTCGTCACGGCTCGTGCACAAGGCGCAGCAGCAGGCCGAGAAGGGCGAACTCGCCGCCGCGGTGAAGACACTCCAGCGCGCGGTCGACCTCGACCCCCATCCGGTGGCGCTCGAGATGCTGGGCAGCCTCTGGATGCAACTCAACCAGCCGGAGCGCGCCATCATCCCGCTCGCCGCCGCGGTCACCCTCGACGTCCAGGGCGGGGCCGCCGCCGCCCTGGCCCATGCCTTCATGCGCCTGCGCCGGGAGCACGAGGCGCACGCCATGGCGATGCTCGCCCTCGAGCGGCGGCCGGGAGATCGTTCGGCCCTCGAGGTTCTCGAAGCGACCCGCGACGGCGACTGACCGCGGTCTGCCACTTGTGGCGGACGGATCTGTCTGAGACACTTGAACGATGGCGCCTGACAACGAGACCGTTCTTCAGAATGTCCCGTTCTTCGAGAAGCTCGACGATGAAGAACGCAAGACCCTAGCCGGACAAATCGAGATCGTGCGCCACCCGGCGGGCCACGAGATGTTCGCGGTCGGCGACCCCGGAGACTCCCTGTACGTCGTGACGAGGGGCGCGGCCGAGATCTATTTCAAGGACACGACGGGCCAGCGCGTGGTCTTGGAGACCCTCGGGGTGGGAGAGTTCTTCGGCGAGATCTCCTTGCTGGATGCAGGGCCTCGAACCGCCTCTGTCGTGGTCAAGGAAGACATGGAGGCCATCCGGGTCGATCGCAATGACCTCGACGCCCTGATTCGACTGCACCCGCACGCGGCCATGGATCTGCTGGCGGCCACCGGTCGGAGGCTCCGTCAGACCGTCGGCCTCCTTCGCCAGACCGCCTCACGGAACGTGAACCAGGAGGTGGAGGACACGCGGACTAAGGTCCAGCGCGTGGCCGACTGGATCGCCGAGTTCTCGGGAAGCCTTACCTTTCTTTTTCTGCACGTCCTCTGGTTCTTCTTCTGGATCCTGCTCAACACCCACTGGGCTTCGAGCATAGAGACGCCATGGATTCAGGCCATGACTGGATTCGACCCTTTCCCGTACGGCCTTCTCACCATGACCGTGTCGCTCGAGGCCATCGTCCTCTCGGTCTTCGTCCTGCTCTCTCAGAGCCGCCAGGCGGCCAAGGACAAGATCCGGGGGGACATCGAATACGACGTCAATCTGAAGGCCGAACTCGAGGTCGCCCAGCTCCACGAGAAGGTGGACCGTCTGTACTCGGAAGCGCTCAGCAGAATGGAGCGCATCGAGAAGCTGCTCTCGAAATAACGGCGATCCTCCGCGCTACTTTCGGGGCGGCAGAGAACGTTTTCGATACTCGCTCACGGGCACCGGACCCATCTCCATCATGCCGTCCATGAAGTTACGAAGAACAAAGGCCGAGCCTCGCGCCCGACGAACGTCCTCATAGAGAGTCTCGATCTGGTCGTAGCCCAGGAAGTAGCTGGTGATCTGGGGAGAGGTGGTGAGCGTCCGCATCCACATGTTCTGAGCGAGCTGCTCGCCCTGAAAGGCCTCGCGGGTGACGAACTCGCGGACCTGCGCTTCGGTCATGTCCTCGGTGTGGACCCGGATATCGACGATGGTCCGCGCGATGTTCTCGAGCTGCTTCTTCAGGTGGGCGAGACGCGCCCTCGAGTTCCCGAAGCCGAGGTCTGTAAGCAGGCGTTCGCAGAATGTGCCCCATCCCTCGACATACACCGGGTCGGCGAAGAGCGCCCGGACCTTGCGGGGATGGTGGGCGGCATATTTGAGCTGGGTGTAGTGGCCGGGAATGAGTTCGTGGGCGACGATCATCCGATTGAAGCCGCGGTTGAAGTCGCGATAGAAGGCGGCCGCTTCGTCGGGTGAAGCTCCGGTCCGGGGCACGGGCAGGAAGAGGATGGTGCTGCCCTCGGGCGACCAGGGCCCCGCCGCGTACACGCCTCCGACGCTCTGGCCGGTGAAGTAGGCGGGAGAGACATCGATCTTGAGGGTCAGCGGATCCTTGAGCGTCATCACCTTCCGGCCGCGGACGAAGCGTTCCACATCCACGGTGTTCCGCTTCCAGCCCGCGGTGTAGGTGTCGAGATCGGGGTCGCGGTCCTCGCCGATGGCGGCGAAGACCTGGCGGATCACGTCTGCATCGCGGGCGGGTGCGCTGGCTTCGCCCATGACTTCCGCGTACACCGAACGGGCGTACTGTGCCACCTCTCGCCGCTTGGCCACAAGCGCCCGTTCAGCGCGGGCGAGAACCGCCCTTGGCGGCTCGGCGAGCCCCGTGCCCACGCGGAACACCTCGGGGTAGCGAGAACCCAGTTGGGCGCGGCCCGTGGCCGCCTTCGCCACCGACTGCAGCGTTGCCCCAAGATCATCGAGGGCCAGAGAGGCAAAATCCGCCTCGCGCTGAACGAATTCGCGCTCGGCCGCAGGAAAGGCCTGCGCGAACCCGGTGGCGTAGAAACGGGCCAGGGACGAGACCTGGGCCGCGGCCAGGCGGGCGTGCTCGGGCGCTACCGTGGCGGGATCTGCGGCTTCGAAGACCTCTCGCGCTGCCCGGGCCAGGGGAGGGATGATGCTCACGCGCTGGCGCGCCGCGGCGAGAGCAGCCTCGCGCCCGAGATCGTCGCGCACCAGCAGGAAGACGGTCGCGTTGGAGAGAGGAGCTGTCCAGAAGAGCGGATCGCGATCGCGCCGCTTCAGGGTGTCGAGATCGAGGAGTTCGCGATCGATCTGGGCCTTGAGGACGCTCGCGTCGAGGCGATCGTCGAAGGCGGCGGTCTTCACCGCGGTCGAGAGGGAGGACTTCGTGGTTCGATTGAACTCGATCCAGCTCGCGATTCTCTGGGCTGAGAAGTCTTCGATCGCCGAATCAGAGTCGTGCCGCCCCGCCTCCGTCGCCCGCGTGGGATACAGGTCGAAGTAGCGGTCGATGTACGAGGAAACGAGCCGGCCGACCGGCGAGGAGGCCTCGGCCGGGGTCTGGCCGGAGGCTTTCGCCTGGGCCAAGAGAGTCAGGAGGGCCGCGCCCATGGCGCGGCGAAGAAGGAGCCGCATCAGGCGAGTGTCGTGGGGAGGCCCTGCGCGTTCCACTCCGCCATGCCGCCGATCACGTCCACCACATCCTTGACCCCGATGTCGCGGAGAATCTCCGCGGCCATCACGGACCGATAGCCGCCGCCGCAGACCACATAGGTCTTGAGCGCGGGATCGAGATAGGCGGCGTGATCCTCGAGGACGTGAAGAGGCGCATGGATGGCGCCGGCGATATGCCCCCCACACCATTCCCCGCCGCGGCGGACGTCGACCACCTGAAACGTCCTGCCCGCCTTCGGTTCGACCCTCGCGAGCAACGCGTTCAGGGTGCCCACGGTCACCTGCTCGGTGGTGTCGACCGGGAATCCGGCCTGCCTCCATTCCGAAAGGCCTCCCGCGAGCCAGCCGACCACTCTCTCGAGGCCCACCCGGGCGAGCCGCGTTCGCGCTTGTGATGCGCCCGCCTCGTCCTGGGCGACGATCACGAGATCGCGGTTCGCATCCACCAGCGTGCCCGCCCACGACGCGAACTGACCGTCGAGGCCGATATTCAGCGACTGCGGAATCGATCCCTTCGCGTAGTCCGCGGAGGCGCGAACGTCGAGCACCACGGCGCCGTCCTGTCGCAGTCGTTCGACCTCGGCGGCGCTGAGCGGCTTCGGCTTCATCCCGGCCGGAAGGCTCGGCGCTCCGCGGCGATTGATCTCGACGTCCATCGGGAAGTAGCGGGGAATTTCGGGGGCGTCCGCGGTGAGAAAGCGGATGAACTCGTCGCGGTCCATGGGCTGGAGCGCGACGTTGGTCTCACGCTGACGCCCGATGGTCGAGAACGTGTCCTTCGACAGGTTCTTCCCGCACAGCGACCCGGCGCCATGCGCGGGATAGACGAGCACGTCGTCGGCCAGAGGCAGGAGCTTGGTGTGAAGAGAATCGTAGAGAAGACCGGCCATGTGCTCGGCGGTGATTCCCTTGCTGCCGAGGAGGTCGGGCCGGCCCACATCGCCGATGAACAGAGTGTCGCCGGTCAAGACCATCTGCGGCTGGTCCGACGCCTTCGTGTCGGTCACGAGAATGGAAATGCTTTCCGGGGTGTGGCCCGGCGTCTCCAGGAAGCGGAGCGAGAGAGCGCCCACCTGGACCGAGTCCCCGTCCTTGACGCCCCGGTGGGGAAAGGCGGCGCGCGCGCGATGCGAAATCAGGACGGTGGCCCCGGTGCGCTCCGCGAGTTCCCGGTGCCCGCTCACGAAGTCCGCGTGAAGGTGGGTCTCGATGACATAGCGGATGGAAAGACCGAGAGTCTTCGCTTCGTCGATGTACAGATCCACATCGCGCCTCGGGTCGACGATGGCCGCCTCGCCATCGGAGCCGAGAAGATACGAAGCCTGCGCGAGGCAGCCCATGTAGAACTGCCTGAACTCGAAGGTCGGCACGGGCAGGGGCGGGAAGGCTTTGGATCCGGAGCGGTCAGGCACGGTGCAGGTCATGGGATTCCTTTAATATAACCCGTGTCGCATATAGTTACGCATCGACATGAAGACGGCATCCCACCTCAAGAACCTTACCCCTGAAGGCCTCGATATGGTCGCGGGGAGGTTCAGGTTGCTTTCCGAGCCGCTGCGCCTGCAGATCCTAAACCGTCTCCAGGACGGAGAGACCTCGGTGTCGCAACTCGCCGAGGACATCGGGACTTCGCAGCCGAACGTGAGCAAACACCTCCGTCTCCTGATCGAAGGCGGTCTGGTGGCGAGGCGCCAGGAGCGGACCACCGTCTTCGTCAGCGTGGCCGACCCTTCGGTGTTCGAGCTCTGCCGCACGGTGTGCGGCGGCATCGAAGAGCATCTGCAAGCGAAGGCACGATCGTTCACCCGCAAAGCCGGCTAGACCCCGTCCCCGCCGGCTGGGTTCTTTGAGTCTTCGGGGGAGCCGTTTTGCCAATGTAATAGCGTGCTATTACACTATGCTCATGAAGCACCGGGACGCGGGACTGCGAAGAGGCTCGGGGGGAGGGGCGCCCGCTCTCAATCCCCTTCTGGACGCCCTCCTGGCCATGCGCACACCGGGAGAGATGAGAGTCTTCCTGGACGACCTGTGCACTCCGGCCGAACTGGAGGCGATCGCCGACCGGTGGCGCGTGGTGCCTCTGCTCCTCAGGGAGACGCCTTATCGCGAGATTCACGACCGGACGGGCGTGAGCGTCACCACCATCGGCCGGATCGCCCGCTGCCTGAGCTTCGGCGCGGGCGGGTATCGCCTGGCCTCCGCGCGCGTGCTCGGCACGGCATCGAGACGAAAGGGCTCACGGTAGTGGCGACCATCGGCGCCGAAGGCCCGAGGGTCCGGTCCGCTCGCTGGAGCGAACTCAGCGTGCCGGCCCGGATCGAACTGCTCCGTCGGCCGAACCCGGACCATCAGTCCGGCCTCGGCGCCTTGGTGCGCGGGATCATCGAGGAGGTTCGCGAGGGCGGCGACGTGGCCGTGGTCGCCCTCACCGAACGCTTCGACGGGATTCGCGTCGAGGTGCCGGAAGTCGGCGGAGCCGAATTCGGAGAAGCGTCGAGGCTGGTGCCGGCCGAAGTGAAGGCTGCGATGGCAGAGGCACGCGAGCGCCTGATCGCGTGGCATCGCGCCGGCATGGCGAAGGAGTTTCAGATCGACACCGCGCCCGGAGTCTCGTGCGGGCGCGTGCTCCGCGGAATCAGGCGGGTCGGTCTGTACGTCCCCTCGGGCTCCGCTCCTCTGCCCTCGACCGCGCTCATGCTGGGCGTGCCCGCAAGCCTCGCCGGTTGCGAAGATGTCGTCTTGTGCACGCCCCCTTCCAAGGACGGTCGCGCGGATCCAACCGTCTTGGTGGCCGCACAGCTGTGCGGCATCCGCCGGGTGTTCAAGGTCGGAGGCGCGCAGGCGATCGCGGCCATGGCCCTCGGCACGGCGTCGATTCCCTCCTGCGACAAGCTCTTCGGTCCCGGCAATTCCTTCGTCACCAGCGCCAAGCAGCAGGTGGCGATGCTTTCGGGCGGGCCGGCCATCGACATGCCCGCCGGCCCGTCGGAGGTCCTGGTCATCGCGGATTCAGGCGCCTCTCCGGTCTTCGTGGCCGCCGACCTCCTCGCCCAGGCCGAGCATGGTCCGGACTCGCAAGTGATCCTCCTCACCACCTCTCCGGATTTCATCGAGTCCGTTCTGAAGAACATCGAGGCGCAGCTTGGAATCCTGCCGCGGGCCGACATCGTGCGACGCGCGTTGGAGCATGCGCGCCTCGTGGTGGTCGAGGACCTCGATACCGCGATCGGCATCAGCAACGACTACGCGCCCGAGCACCTCATCCTCGCCCTGCGCGACCCGGAAGCGCAACTCTCGAAGGTTCGGGCCGCCGGGTCGGTCTTCCTCGGCGACCATGCGCCCGAAACCCTTGGCGACTACTGCTCCGGCACCAACCACGTCCTGCCCACGAATGGCGCGGCCCGCGCGTACAGTGGGGTCAGCGTGGCCAGCTTCCAGAACTCCATCAGCGTGCAGTCGGTCAGCCGCGAGGGCCTCGCCGTGATCGGTCCGTGTGCTATGACCCTCGCGCGCGCCGAGGGTCTCGAAGCTCACGCTCAGGCGGTGGTCCGCCGACTGGAATCGCACTCATGACCTCGGTCCTCGATCTCGTTCGTCCCGACCTGCGCGCCTTCGCGGGTTACGCCTCGGCTCGGCGCGAGAAGGCGACCGGCCACGTCTGGCTAAACGCCAACGAGAGCCCGTGGCGCTCGTCCGCGGATTCCGGCCTCGGGTTGAATCGTTATCCCGAGCCTCAGCCCGCCGCCTTGCGCGCGCGCATGGCCGATCTGTACGGCGTGCCGGTCGAGCGAGTGATGGTGACTCGGGGAAGCGACGAGGGTATCGACCTGCTGGTTCGCGCCTTCTGTCGCGCCGGCATCGACGGCGTCCTGGTCGCACCACCCTGCTTCGGCATGTACGCGGTGAGCGCCCGGGTTCAAAACGCGCCTCTCGTCGAGGTGCCGCTCGACGATGACGGGAAGAACTTCTCGCTCGACCTGACCGCGGTCGAGGATGTCATCGCCCACGGCGACGTGCGGGTGGTGTTCTTGTGTTCACCGGCCAATCCCACCGGACAGGCGCTCTCGATCAAGCAGATCAAGCATCTCGCGAAGGCGGCCACCGGCAAGTCCGTGCTCGTCCTCGACGAGGCCTATGCAGAGTTCTCGTCGGTCGGAAGCGCCACCGGACTGCTCGATGAGTTCCCGCATCTCATTCTTCTGCGGACGCTGTCGAAGGCGTACGCCATGGCCGGCGCCCGCATCGGAACAGTTCTCGCCGACCCGGATGTGATCGGCGTCCTCCGCAGCGTGGCCGCACCCTATTCCGTCGCCGCCCCCTCGGCGAGCCTGGCCCTCGAGGCGCTGTCGGAGAAAGCGCAGGCAGAGGCGAAGTCGCGGATCGCCACCACCATCCGCGAGCGAGACGCGCTCCTCAAAGCGCTTCGCGCAGTCAAGGGTGTCAGCCGCGTGTACCCGTCCCAGGGGAATTTCCTGCTCGTTCGATTCGCCGACGCGGACGCTGCGCTCTCTCGCTTGCTCACCGCCGGAGTGGTGGTGCGGGACATGCGCGCCATCTCTCAACTCGGCGACGCTCTGCGCATCTCCATCGGCGCTCCCGATGAGAACAAGACCATGATCGCCGCCCTTTCTGAGCCCTCGTTCCAATGACCCGCATTCTCTTCATCGACCGGGATGGTGTTCTCATCGAGGAGCCCGAGGACGAGCAGATCGACTCGTATGAGAAGTTTCGTCTGGTGACCGGGGTGATCCAAGCCCTTCTTCGCCTTCGCGATGCCGGGTTCGAATTCGTGATGGTCACCAACCAGAACGGCCTGGGAACGGCCGCGTTCCCCCGGGAGAGCTTCGAGGGACCACACCGTCTCCTGCTCCAGATCCTGAGCTCGCAGGGCATTCGCTTCAGGGAGGTCCTTATCGACGAGAGTCTTCCCGAAGAGAACAAGCCCACACGAAAACCGAGCATCGGCATGGTGATGCATTACCTCCGCGATCGCTCCATCGATCTCGCGGCCAGCGCCATGGTTGGCGATCGTGAGACCGACATGCTCTTCGCGAAGAATCTCGGGGTGCGCGGTTTCAGGCTGAGCCCGAAGGACTACTCGTGGGCCGCCATCGCCCATGCCCTGGTCGAGGCGCCGCGCGCCGCGCAGGTCGAGCGGGCGACCAAAGAAACACGAGTCAGGGTTTCGATCGACCTCGACCGGACGCGGGATCCGATCGTGAAGACCGGGCTCGGCTTCTTCGACCACATGCTCGAG
This sequence comes from Vicinamibacteria bacterium, assembly GCA_031392925.1. Lineage (GTDB taxonomy): Bacteria > Acidobacteriota > Vicinamibacteria > Fen-336 > JAGNNV01 > JAGNNV01. The sequence goes on along the minus strand of JANMVV010000020.1, from coordinate 36,185 downwards.
CAGCTCGGCAAGCACGGCGGCTTCGCGCTCGAAGTGAGCTGCGAGGGCGATCTGCACATCGACGAGCACCACACCGTCGAGGACACGGCACTGGCCCTTGGAACGGCGCTCAAGCAGGCCCTCGGCGACAAGCGCGGCATCTCCCGCTACGGCTTCACCCTGCCCATGGATGAAACCCTGGCGAGCGCCGCCCTCGACTTCTCGGGGCGCCCGTACTTCGTCTTCGAAGGCGTCTTCCCGCGCGAGGCCGTGGGCGGTCTCCCGAGCGAACTCGTGCCTCACTTCTTTCGTTCCCTGTGCGAGACCGCCGGGTTGAATCTGCACCTCAAGGTCCAGGGCGAGAACACGCATCACATGATCGAGGCCTGCTTCAAGTCGGTGGCGCGCGCCCTGCGTCAGGCCATCCGCCGCGAGGGAGTCGAGCTGCCGAGCACCAAGGGCGCCCTGTGAAACCAAGACTGGTTCTCCTCGACTCCGGGGGCGCGAACCTGGGGTCGGTCCAGGCCGCATTCTCCCGGCTGGGGGTCGAAGCCCCGGTGACGTCGGACTGGAATTCCATCCGCGACGCCACCCACGTCGTGCTCCCCGGGGTGGGAGCCGCCGCGGTGTGCATGACGAAACTGCGCGAGAACGGCCTCGACAAGCTCGTTCCCCGCCTGACCCAGCCCCTGATCGGAATCTGCGTGGGCATGCAGCTCCTGTTCGAGCGTTCGGAAGAAAGCGATACGGAGTGCCTGGGCCTGCTCAGCGGCGACGTCCGCCTCCTGCCCCCCTCGCCCGGCATCCGCGTGCCCCACCTGGGATGGAACCGGCTCGACACCTCTCCCGGCGCCGCGCATCCCCTGATGGAGGGCCTCGATCAGGCCTCGGTGTACTTCGTCCACAGTTACGCGGCCCTGCCTTCTCCCGATACGATCGCCACCACCACTCACGGGATCCACTTCAGCGCCATGGTGGCCAAGGGCCTGGTCATGGGCGCGCAGTTTCATCCGGAGAGGTCGAGTGCCGCGGGCGCGCGACTGCTCGGAAACTTCCTGTCTCTTTCATGACCTTCACGATCCTTCCCGCGATCGACATCCGCGCCGGCTCCGTGGTCCGGCTCAACCAGGGCGACTACCAGCGTCAGACGATCTACGGCAACTCGCCCATCGAGACCATCGAGGGGTACGCACGAGACGGGGCTTCGTGGCTTCACCTCGTGGATCTCGACGCGGCGCGCGCGGGCCGATACACCCTCACGCCCCTGGTGGAGGAGATCGGCGCGCGCACCTCTTTGAGAATCCAGACCGGCGGCGGCATTCGTGCCGAGGGCGATGTGGAGGCGCTGCTCGCGGCCGGTGCGGAGCGCGTGGTGGTTGGCACGGTCGCGATTCGAGAGCCCGAGCGGGTCTCGAGCTGGCTCAAGAGGTTCGGCGCGGATCGGATCACCCTCGCCCTCGATGCTCGTCAGGACGAGCAGGGCCTCTGGCGGCTTCCGGTCAAGGGCTGGACCGAGGTCACGCCCCGGACGCTTGATGACCTTCTCTCTCTCTACGACGAGGCCGGCTTGCGTCATGTCTTATGCACGGACATCGCCCGCGACGGAATGTTGTCGGGCTTCAATGTCGAGCTGTACCGCTCGCTCGCCGCGCGCTTCCCGAGTCTCCAGATTCAGGCCTCGGGAGGCGTCCGCGATCTCGACGATATCCGCGCCGCGAAGCAAGCGGGCGCATGCGCGGCCATTCTCGGCCGCGCCCTGCTGGAAAGACGGTTCGAACTGAAAGACGCGGTCGCATGCTGAGCCGCAGAATCATTCCGTGCCTCGACGTGCGAAACGGAGAGGTGGTGAAGGGGGTGCGCTTCCGCGACCACGTGGTGATGGGCCGGATCGAAGACCTCGCCTTGCGCTATCGGGACGAGGGCGCCGATGAACTGGTTTTCTACGACATCACCGCAAGCCCCGAAGGACGATCCGTCGATCGCGCGTGGGTGGCGCGGGTGGCCCGCCTGATCGACATTCCCTTCTGCGTCGCGGGAGGAATCCGGTCCGTGGAGGACGCGCGCGCGGTCCTGTGGTCGGGGGCCGACAAGATCTCCGTGAACTCCCCCGCCCTCGAGCGACCCGCCCTGGTGGGGGAACTCGCGGCCGCGTTCGGCGTTCAGTGCGTGGTGGCGGGCGTCGACTCGCTGCGGGACGAAGACGGGGAGTGGCGGGTAAGGCAGTATTCGGGCGATCCCGGCAAGATGCGGGCCCTCCCCAAGCGGACCCTCGACTGGGTGAGCGAGGTCCAGGCCCTGGGCGCGGGCGAGGTCGTTCTCAACTGCATGGGCCAGGATGGCGCCCGGACGGGGTACGATCTGGAGCAATTGAAGGCGGCGCGCCTGGTCTGCCGCGTCCCTCTTGTAGCCTCGGGCGGGGCGGGACGAGCCGAAGACTTCGCCGCGGTCTTCAAGGAAGCCGATGTCGACGCGGCACTGGCCGCAAGCGTCTTTCACTCGGGGGCCCTCCCGATTCCCACCCTGAAGAAGTACCTGCGCAAAGAGCAGATTGAGGTACGTGATGTCGCCTGAAGAAATCGATGGACTGGACTGGGAAAAGCAGGGCGGACTTCTGCCCGCCGTGGCGCAGGACGAGGACAACGGCCGGGTCCTCATGCTCGGCTACATGAACCGAGACGCGATCGACGCGACCTTCGACACCGGCCACGTGACCTTCTGGAGCCGGAGCAAGGAGCGCCTGTGGACCAAGGGCGAAACCAGCGGCAACGCTCTGGTTTTCGTCCGGATGGAGACGGACTGCGACCGCGATGCCCTCCTGGTGATCGCGAGGCCTTCCGGACCCACGTGCCATGAAGGGCGCGCCAGCTGCTTCGTGGAGGCGCCCGCGAACTTCCTGGCCGAGCTCGACGCCCACATCCGCGAACGCGAGCGCGACCGCCCGCCCGGAAGCTACACCGCGAACCTTTTCGACTCGGGAACAAAGGGCATCGCGCAGAAGGTGGGCGAGGAAGGCGTCGAGACGGCGCTTGCGGCGGTGGCGGAAGACGACGAGTCACTCCTGGGCGAGGCCGCCGACCTCATCTTCCACCTCACCGTCCTGCTGCGGTCGCGGGGCCTCTCGGTTCATGACGCGGTGAAGGTCCTGCGGGAGCGACATGTCGCCCGGCGGCAGGCTTCTAGCGCAGCGCCGTCAGAACCTTGATGGTCTCGTTCGCGGCCCGCTGCGAGATCGCGGGCTGGTCGTTGAAGTAGCCGAACGCGCGCAGGTTCTCGTTGTCCCGGTCGGCCCCGCCGATCAGGCGCGTGGCCTCCGTGGTTCCCGCGTAGCTCAGGCTGGAGCTCAGGCTGAACGTGGTCTGGAGATGTCCGCGAACGCGATTGGCAAGATGGCAGGCCGCGCAGTCGACGGTATCGGGGGATTCAAGGACCGGGTTCTCGATCCGGGTAAGCGCGTCCATGGCACGCTGTCGGTCCGCGGGAGCGGTGTTTTGCGCGGTCGCGGAGTTGAGCACCAACGCCAGTTCGCCGCGAAGCACGTCCGGCGTCACGGTGTATGCGTAGGCTTGGGCACCGCCCGGACCTCCGGGGCCGCGACCGCCGCCGCCCCCGCCCTCGCGGACAGTCTGCAGGAGCGAACCGTCGTCGAGTCCGGCGATGGGAAAAGCGCCGCCGGGCTGGAAGTCTTTCAGGTTGAAGCCGCCGAAGTCCCAGCGATCACCGCCTCCCGCGGCTCGCGTCATAAAGGTGAGCTTCGCGAGGTTGGTGGCGCCGATGTACTCGGTCACCAGGTCGCGAAGGCCGCTCGCGTAGGCGCCGGTCATCCCCTGTGCGAGGAGCGACGGGCTCACTTCGAGTCGAGTGACGCCGCCGTTCTCGGGGGCCAGGGCGGCGAGGAGCTTGACCCTGACCACCATGGCCGCGAACTCGTCCGCAGTCAGATTGTAGAGGGCGTGAAACGCCCCATCGAACGCGGTGGCGCGATTCGCGGAGAAGCCCTGGAGGACGAGCCGGATCTGCGGGTAGCAGGGATTCCCCGAGAAACACGGATCGAAACGCAGGGAGACCACGCGCAGGCCGGCGTAGGTCGCATCCGGTCCCTGGAGTTCGCGGATTACCGGCCGGCCCACGAGGTCGAAGGCGCTTCTGGGAAGTAAAGCCTGTCCGGCGCGCGCGGGCATGGAGGCGGTCCACAAGTCGCCGCGACCGAGAGGGAACAGGATCGAGACATCGTTTGCTGCAAGTGAGCGCGCCGCGGGAGAGACCGCGGTCGGCGAGGTTGCGGCCGCCGCCGAGCCGGTCGGAGCGCCCGAGCCGCAGCCGAAGCAGGCAGCGAGCGCAGAGGCGGCGGCGAGACGGCGGATGAGGGTGCTCATTGAAGGCAGTGTGACGGTTGCTTCTAAAGAATGTCTTAAGGATTTGATAGTCCAGCGTCGCCTCCATGGGACGGGCCGTCTCCAACCGATGACCTCGAGCGCGCCTCCGCTCGAGTGTCACGGAGCGCCAGACCCGCGAATACTGACGATTTACCAAAGGGTGCCGCTCTCCGACGGGCGGCGTGTTTTTTGCTTGCACGATTTGAACCACGCGGTCTCCACCAGGACCGCGACCATCACCACGATCGTCCGCGGAGGTTCTTCCATGCGCGTCTCTCGATATGCATTCCTTCTCCCGCTCTTTCTCAATGCCGGCCTAGCGTCCGCGCAGGACAGAGGAGACGTGGCCCTCAACATGGGCCGCGGCCTCGGCAGCGGCATGAGTGTCGGCTGGACGTTCAAGGAGAACTGGACACTTCAGCCCACCATCGCCCTCGGCTACAGCGACGTGGCCGGCTTCCAGGCCGCCCTCGGCGGCACGGTTCTTCGCTCTTTTGGTTGGGGACACCGGGTCTATGGATACGCGGGCGGGGGCATCTACTACGGGTCCGCGAACAATGGGTATTCGACGACCGTCGGTGGGCGCGCGCAGCCCCAGGGCGCGGTGAACGGCAGCGGGGCTTACAACTCCTACTATGGCACGTCGAGCATCACGTACCTGACCACACCGGCGGGTTTGCGCGCGCGCCTTTACGGCAACTTTGAACTGTTCGCGGAGGCCGCCTACCAGCGAGCCCTCTCCGGTAAGTTCGGGCCGGACCAGAGGGGCCAGTTCTCGGGCGATGGCAACCACCGCTTCGGTGCCACATTCGGCGTCACCATACGCCTCCAGTAGTCAGGTACGCCTTCAGGTCGCGTAGCATTCCCAGCGGCCGGCCGGCCTGGGCGGACAAGAAACAGGGGGAGTCGATGAAACTCACGTCGTTCATCAAGGATGGGAAAGCAACCTACGGCGGGCTGAAGGACGACCGGCTGGTGGACCTCGGGCCGAAGTTTGGAGGGCGTTTCCCCGACCTCAAGGCCCTGATCGGCGGGGGCGGGATGAACGGTCTCGCGCCCTTCATCGGAACCGGCAAGGACTGGATGCCCCTGCAGGCGGCGGATTTCCTCCCGGTGATTCCGAACCCGGGAAAGATCTTCTGCATCGGCGTCAATTACGCGGATCACCAGAAGGAGATGGGCCGCGGGGCCTCCGATCACCCGACCATCTTCCTTCGCTTCACCGACACCCTGGTGGCTCACGAAAAGGCCGCGTGGGTTCCGCGCATCTCGGCCATGGTCGACTACGAGTGCGAGCTCGCGGTAGTGATCGGCAAGGGCGGCCGGTACATCGACAAAGCGAACGCTCTCGATCACGTGGCGGGCTACACCTGCTTCAACGACATCTCCATCCGCGACTGGCAACGACACACCACCCAGTTCACGGCCGGGAAGAACTTCCCGCACACCGGGGCCCTGGGCCCCTTTATGGTGACGAAGGATGAGATTCCCGACCCCCACAACCTGACGATCAGGACCAGGCTCAACGGGCAGGTCCTTCAGGACGCGAGCACGTCGCAACTGATCTTCAGGATTCCCGAGCTCATCGAGTACATCTCATCGTTCACCCCCATCGCTCCGGGCGACCTCATCGCCACGGGAACGCCGTCCGGCGTGGGCTTTGCCCGCAAGCCGCCCATCTTCATGAAGGCGGGCGATGTGGTCGAAGTCGAGATCGAGGGGATCGGCGTCCTCAGGAATCGAATGGAGCTCGAACCTGCCTAACGTGCTTTCGCTCCCTCGGTCTCTTGTCCGCATCCTGATTCCTTTCCTCCTCACCGCAGCCGGACTGGCCTCCTGCGGCAAGGGCGCCGTCGACGCGGCGACGGAAAGCACAGGAGGGGTGCGGGACCACGGATTGAACAAGGCTGCGCTCGGCCTGTGGTGGGGCAGCGGCTGCCCGGAGTTCGGCGCCTGCGGCTGCGATGGATCGAGGGACGTAGCGGAGGAATTCACGTGCCAGATGGACCACCTGAAGGCATACGACATTCCGGTCAGCGTTTACCTGTTCGACGGTAGCGCGTGGTCGGCGAGGGACTCGAGCGCCACCAACTCCTGCTCGGGCGATGACTGTTGCTCCTGGAAACTCGGCGACAGCATCATTAGGAGGATGTCGCAGGACCGGGTTCGAGCCCTGGTTCATTTCTGGGGAGGGTGCCATTCGGAGGAGCAATATGCGCGGGTCCGCGCGCAGCTCGGGCCGGCGTTGCTGGGGTTCTATCTCGACGACGGTTCATCCGACGATGACCTCCGCGGAGTGGATGAGTTTATGAGTGACCAGCAGCCCGGGAACTGGGAAACCGTCGCCAAGGCGTATCAGACTCGCGCGCCGGCGACAACCAACGTCGGCCTGGCTCAACTCGCAAACGTAGCCTACGTGGGCGATCTCTCGCACGACTTCGCGGGCATGCGGGAAGGGTTCAAGCGGATCGTGGCGAAATCCGAGTTCCTGCCCGCTCCTTACAACGAATTCACCGGTTACGCGTTTCAGAATCCCGACCCACCCGACGAGGAGACCTTCATACGCCGTCTGCACTTCGGAGCGTTTCAGCCCGTCATGGCGCACACGCCGTATGCCAACTCGGATCCGTGGCGGCCCGAATACTCTGCGGCGCTCCTCCGCGCGTTCCGCTACTACACCTGGCTCCACAAGGAGCTTGGTCCCTATTTCCTGAGCTACGCAATCCGAATGCACGAATCGCCCGACTTGCCCGTGATTCGCGCCGGCCCCGGCTCGTACACCCTGTCCGTGGGCAACGAGATCTTCGCCCCGCTCGTGACCGACGCGGTGCGCAACTTGAATATCACGCTGCCGGGCGGACCGTGGGTGGACTACTGGGACGAGCAACGCCTGGTTTCGGGCTCGATCAACGGCGAGCCGGTTCCCTTGGGCCATGAGCCCATCTTCCTGAGACTGGGCTCCATCATCCCGATGGAGGTGGAGCGGGACTACACCGGCCATGGGACACGCGAGTCTGAAGGCTCTCTGACTGTGCTCGTGTATCCGAGCGGCACCTCCACGTTCCGCTACTACGAGGACGTGACGGCGACGTGGACAACTTTCACTTCGGCTCAATCCGGAGACGCTCTGACTTTGACCGCGGAACCTCTCCCCAAAGAGCCGATCCTCTATCGAATAGCGCGCGTCAACTCCCGGCCCCGATCCGTTGGCATCGAGGGCTCCAAGGTCCTGGTCAATCAGGGAGGGGACACAAGCGAGCAGACGTCGGAGGTTCTGGTCAACGCTTCGCCGGACGCCGCGTGGTATTACGATGCGGCCGCGAAGCGCCTCATCGTGAAAGCACCCAACTAGTCAGCGCCGGTCCGGTCTCGATCGCGTCGTGGAAAACGCCGCGAGCCACCGTCGCCGTCTCTCCGAGGCGGCGGGGAAGACACCACGGGAGGGAGCGTGCTCCGGTGGCTGTCTGAGATATGGTTGTTATGGTTTGATGCTTGATGATCATCGGGTGCTCGCGGGGTGCTCCTTGGAGCCTCCAAGGGAGGCTCCGGGCGGGTCGATTCGCCGGGCCTCCTCCCCCCCAAGAATTGACCGCTATGCCGGACCGATCGAGCCAGTTCGTCTTGCGGTTCGAGATTGCGCCTGGAAGCAGCCATGCACTGCCTGACACGAGCTGAACGCATTTGGCTGACGGCGATCGGTCTCTCGGTTCTTCTCGTGCTCGTGGCGGCACCCCTTGCGGGCTGGCCTCCCGTCGTGCGGCTCCCGGCCGTCCTGACGCCCGCTTTCGCGCTCGCTGCAATCGTGATACGGCCATGGCGATGGCGCGAGGCCGACCTTCACGCGCTCTTGTGGCAGCCATCCCCCCGCCTCGTCTGCTGCGGCGGCCTATTCGTCGGACTGGCCCTCTTCTGGTATGTGTTGACCCGCTTCCAGTCCGGTGAGATCAACGCCGTGGACTTCACCGTCTACTTCGACCGGCCATGCTTCCAGACCGTTCATGGCAGGCCATTGTTCGTCGAGAACTCCGACACCCCCGGGTACTCAAACCGCAGCGAACTCGCGGACCATGCCTACTGGGCCATGCTGCCCATTTGCTCTCTCTACGCGATCTCTCCGAGCCCCCTTTGGCTTCATGGCGTCTCGGCCGCCGCGGTCGCCGGCGGCGCCTTCTTCTCGTTGCGAATCATGCGGCGCCTGGGCACGGGAGGAGTCCTCGCTGGCGCGACCGCCTTGGCCTTCGTCCTGAACGACAACACCGCTCGAACCCTGAACTACGGCTTCCATCCCGAGATTCTCTACGCGTGGCTCATCCCCTGGATGATCGACGCCGGTCTTCGCGGCGCACGAAAGCCCTTCCTCGTGGCAACTCTCGCCTGCGTTCTGGTGAAGGAAGACGCATGCCTGCCGATCTTCGCGGTCTCAGTGGCGCTGGCGCTACACCGCTTCGCCGCCATGAATTGGCGCGACCGAGGCCTCTTCCTCGTGTTCCCAAACGCCCTGGCGCTGTCGAGTCTTGCCGCCTACTACAGCTGCGTGGTGCCGTTGCTCACCGGGAGAGGCATTCCGAGCTACGCGAATTTCTGGGCGAACTATGGCGACACCCCGATGCTGGCGCTGCTCGGCATGATGATGCATCCGTGGCGGGTGCTGGCGAGCGCCGCAACATCCGGCGCCTGCGGAACGATCAAGCCGCACCTGTTCCTGTCGGTGATCGGCTGGCGATGGATGCTCGGCCTGATCCCGATCGTCCTTATCTATGGCGCATCGGTCAACGAGCAGGTCCGGGCGTTTGGGATCTACTACGCGATCGTCCTCGTTCCGTTTCTGGTCATTGGGGCCTCGTTGGGCGCTCTCAGCGTAGCCCGAAGACTCACTCGCACCGAAGGGCGAGCTCAGATGGTCGCGGCCAGCGTCATTCTAATGGGAGCCCTTCTCGTCGGCAGCGGAAAACGAGGTTACAGTCTGCGTCCCTGGAGGACAGAGGTGACCGCTGTTCCAGAGGCGCTCGCCCGACTCCAAAACGAGCGGATGGTGCTGGTGCAAAGCGGCTTGTTCCCTCACGCCGGGTACGACGAGCGCATCAGACTGCTCACACCGGAGGCTCTCGCTGACCACAGTAGCGAAGGAGCGGCCATTGTCCTCGCGCGCCGCCTGGGCGCCTATCCCTTCTCAAGGCAGGAAGTCGCAAAGCTCGGTAGCCTGCCGCCCATTGGCCCCATGCCAGAAGGGATCACGGCCGTGCGATTCTCAAAAGTGGCCGTCCAATGAGCGGACGGCCGATTTGACGGCCTGCCCGGCGCTCGATCGTCGGTTCGATCCCGGCTTTGCTCAGTACCAGTCGCTCGCCGGCTGGCGCTGCTGCGCGTCCCGCCGTGAACCGAGGGTCGCAGCCTTTTGGTTTCGCTTCTGGGTCAGCAGTTTCTTCGTGACCATCTGAAAGGCGGTGCGCGCGTCCTTCTCGGACGCTCTGCCTTCGAAATCTCCTCCTCGCGCATGCATCTGGGCGTGCACCTCGACCACTCTCACCGGCCGCGACCTGGCGGTCACGGTCCACTCGATTCGATGGATCTTCGGGAAGACGTGGGCGAGGGCGGCCTCGCTACGTTCGATTTCCTTGCGGTCTTCCCCGTTGAGCTCGATGTCGCGGCAGACGAGGACCACCGTCGATTCACGGACATTGCTTTGTCTCGGATCCTTCATTCATGTCCTCCAGGCTTGTGATGACGAACGAGCAGGACGGAACAGGGGGCGAGGCGCAGCACATCCTCGGCTACGCTGCCGAGCAGCATCCGCCTCAGCCCGCCTCCGCCCGCGGTGCCGACCACCACCATGCGCGCTTCGATCTGCTCGGCCACCGAGACGATGCGGTCAGGCGGCGCTCCTTCCTCGACAAGCCGGTCGGCCTTGATTTCGAGCCTGGTGACGACATCAAGAAGGCGATCGGCGGCCGCCTTGAGAATGGCCTTGTGCTCTTCCTCGGAAACCGGAATGGGAATGCCCGGGCCGAAGGCTTCGGGGACCACCACCATGGGCGAATAGTCGACCACGTGAAGCGCCACCATCGGCTCGCCGATCTTCGCGGAGAGGAGAGAAGCTATAGCCAGGGCACCCTGCGCGGGATCGGAGAGGTCGGTCGCGGCCAGGATCGGGCCTTTGGCCGGCCCCTTTCGGGCCACCAGCACCGGACAGTGGGCGTGGCGCGCGATTCGAAGAGCCGAGGCGCCGAGCCCCTCACCTCCGGAGTCGCTCCCCGCGACACCGATCACCAGCAGATCGGCGCCCGATTCCTCCGCGGTGTCCACGATGACTTCGTCCGGCGCGCCCACGTCCACCCGCACATCGACGTCCTCGGCCGTGCGCGCGGTGAGACTGGCGACCCGGGCGGCCACGGTTTCCGACGCCACGCGCGAAACCGCCATCAGGCGATCGGTCGTGCCCTTCACCAGGTGCGGGAAGAGGACCTGCGCCGGAGCGGGATAGGGAACCGCGTGGACGAAGACGAGACGCGAACCGAAGAGTCGGGCAATTTCGTCGGCAGCCACCACGGCCAGGTCGGCGTCGGCGCTCAAATCCGTGGCGCAAAGGATGAGGAGAGGGGGCTTCATGGAATCTCCTTTCAAGAGACAAATCCGCGAGGGCCGGTTGCTACGTCTACGACCGTAAGTTACTCCTGCTCTCCTGGAAACACGCAGTCATCCATTGGGCCCATGGAAATACTGCAAATGGCTCATAGGAGGCAAGGCGTCCGCCGCCTATGTTCCTTGGAACGAGACCAAGGGTGTAACAGGGCCGGCTCCGGTGCTTCCCGAAGCCGGCCCGCCTTTTTTGCCCCCCGATCAGGCACGGCTTAGAGCGTGGTGTCGATTCTCATCCCGTAGAACGACCGGTGGACGAAAAACAGAGCCACCGCGAGGAACACCACGGCGAGGGCCTGGGTCAGGCCATGCTGGCCGTTCTTGGTCATCTCGACCGCCAGCTCGACGGCGAGAAGGCCGAAGAGAGTGGTGAACTTGATCACGGGGTTCATGGCCACCGACGAGGTGTCCTTGAATGGGTCCCCCACGGTGTCGCCCACCACCGCGGCGGCGTGAAGCGGGGTGCCCTTCTCCTTCAGCTCGACTTCCACGATCTTCTTCGCGTTGTCCCAGGCGCCGCCCGCGTTCGCCATGAAGATCGCCTGATAGAGGCCGAACAGAGCGATCGAGATCAGGTAGCCGATGAAGAAGAACGGTTCGAAGCAGGCAAAGGACAGGGTGATGAAGAAGACGGTGAGGAAGATGTTGAACATCCCCTTCTGCGCGTACTTCGTGCAGATCTCGACGACCTTCTTGGAGTCCTCCACGGAGGCCTTGGTGGCGCCCGAGTCGAGCTTCATGTTCTTCTTGATGAACTCGACCGCGCGATAGGCGCCGGTCGACACCGCCTGCATGGAGGCGCCGGTGAACCAGTAGATCACCGCGCCCCCGGACACGAGGCCGAGAAGGAAGGGCGAGTAGAGGATCGAAAGGTGATCCATGTTGACGGTGAGCTTCTCGGTGAGCATCACGATGATCGAGAAGATCATGGTGGTGGCGCCGACCACGGCGGTGCCGATGAGAACCGGCTTCGCGGTGGCCTTGAAGGTGTTGCCGGCGCCGTCGTTCTCCTCGAGGAAGTGCTTGGCCTTTGAGAAGTCCGGTTTGAACTTGAAGTCCCTCTCGATTTCCGCCTCGATGCCCTTGATCTGCTCGATGGTTGAGAGCTCGAAGACGGACTGCGCGTTGTCGGTGACCGGACCGTAGGAGTCGACCGCGATGGTGACCGGGCCCATGCCGAGGAAGCCGAAGGCGACGAGGCCGAAGGCGAAGACCGCGGGAGCGAGCATCAGGGTGGTCGGGAAACCGGTGGAGATCGCGGCCGCGATGCCCATGAGGCCGGTGATGGTGAGGCCGAGCCAGAAGGCCGAGAAGTTGCCCGCGATAAGACCGGCCAGAATGTTCAGCGACGCGCCGCCTTCACGCGAGGCCGTCACCACTTCCTTCACGTGCGACGACTCGGTGGAGGTGAAGATCTTCACGAGCTCGGGAATGATCGCGCCGGCCAGAGTGCCGCAGGTGATGATGGAGGAGAGCTTCCACCACAGCGTGGTGTCGCCCGCGAGGGCCGGGATCATCAGATAGGAGACCACGTAGGTCACGATCACCGAAAGGATGGAGGTGAGCCAGACCAGCGAGGTGAGGGGGGCTTCGAAGTTCATCTTGTCGGCGTTCCCGTACTTGCCGGAGGCGAAGGCCTCGTTGACGAAGTAGGAGACCACCGAGGTGCCGATCATGAGGATGCGCATGGTGAAGATCCAGACCAGGAGCTGAACCTGGACGGTGTGATCGGCGACCGCGAGAAGGATGAAGGTGATGAGAGCGACGCCGGTGACGCCGTAGGTCTCGAAACCGTCGGCGGTGGGGCCCACGGAGTCGCCCGCGTTGTCGCCCGTGCAGTCGGCGATGACCCCGGGATTGCGCGCGTCGTCTTCCTTGACGTCGAAAACGATCTTCATGAGGTCGGAGCCGATGTCCGCGATCTTGGTGAAGATGCCGCCCGCGATGCGGAGGGCCGCCGCGCCCAGCGATTCGCCGATCGCGAAGCCGATGAAGCAGGGGCCCGCGTAGTCGCCGGGGACGAAGAGGAGGATGGCGAGCATGATCACGAGCTCAACCGAGATGAGGAGGGTGCCGATGGAGATGCCGGCCTTGAGCGGAATGGCGTAGGTCGGGAAGGGCTTGCCCCGAAGCGCCGCGAACGCGGTGCGCGAGTTCGCGAAGGTGTTGATGCGGATGCCGAACCAGGCGACGCCGTAGCTCCCCGCGATGCCGACCAGCGAGAAGAAGATGATGAGCAGGACGCGGTCAATGGAGAAGTGACGCAGCCACCCGAAGTACACCACCATGATCGAGGCGATGAACACCCACAGGAGCATGATGAAGCGGCCCTGGGTCTGGAGGTAGGTCTTGCAGGTCTCGTAGATCAGCTCCGACACTTCGAGCATGGACGAGTGCACGGGCATGTCTCTCAGCTGCTTGAAGAAGACCATCCCGAACAGGGCTCCGGCGGCGCAGACGAACAGGCCGAGGAAGAGCAGGGTCTGGCCGGTCATGCCGAAGAAGTTCACCGAGGTGAGGTCGGGCAGGACGAGTTCGGCTTCACTCGCGAACGTCGGGGCCGCGGAGGCCACGATCGCGAGCGCCGCCAGGAGGGCGAGCTTGAAAGGCTTACGCTCGACGAACGAGAACATGCATTTCTCCTAAAAGAGGAACCTTGTGGGGGAGTGGGAACACGCCCGGGGAAACGGCCGCCACCTGGGGCGCGGGGCGCGAATTCTAACTGATGCGTTCGGTCAGGTGGAGAGCGACGCTCGAAGGGTGCGCCGCGTCCGCATGGACGAGGTTCGTCGCGGTCTGCAGGCCCCTTTCGAGGCCGCAGGGCTCGGCCGTGTTGGGATTGACGTCGAAGCGCGGGAAGTTGCTGCTGGAGACGTCGAGACGGATGCGGTGGCCCTTCGCGAACACGTTGCTGATCGCCTGCAGTTCGATTTTGATCTCCACGATTTCGCCGGGGCGAAGAAACGCCTCGTGGTCGAAACCCTCGCGAAAGCGGCAGCGGACGATGGAGTCGGTCAGATTCATGGCGAAACCCCGCGGCCAGGAGGCCGAGGGCGGATGGACGTCGATCAGCTTGGCGGTGAAGTCGGTGTCGGGAGCGGAAGAGGAGACGAACAGGCGGACCGAGATCGGCCCGGTGACCTCGGCGTCCGCCTCGAGCGGGTCGGTCTGGAACACGAGCACGTCGTCGCGGCTCGAAAGCGGTTCCGAGTCGTAGCAGACCCAGAGTTCCTCCCGGGAACGCTGGTCGTAGGCGCCACCCTGGATGAGGGCCGGGAACATCCCGTTCTGGACGCCGCCGCCGACCGTGGGCACCGGATCGAGGGGATCGAAAGTGAGACGGCGCGGAGGCGCGCCTTCGGCCGGAAGATCCACGCGCAGGCTGCCATCTCCATGAAGATGGAAGGCGGCCGGTCGCGCCCCGGGGGGAGGCCACGCCGTTTCGTCTCGCCAGTGGCCGCCGTGCTGCAAGCGGCCCGCCTTGTCGCGTTCCCCGCTTCCTCCGCCCATCACGAAGATGTGGACTTCGGGACCGGCCAGGATGCCGTTGTCCACGCCTTTGAGCGTCGCGTCGAACCAGAGCTTCCGAAGCGCGTTGAAATCGATCAACGCCTCCGCCCCGAAGTCAACCTCGCCCGCATGGGAACGCGCGAACTCGTCGTAGCCATGAAGCCATGAGCCGATCAGGAGTCGCATGGGAGAGGTCCGGCCGCGGCGGATGGCGCGATACTTCTCGATGGTGGCCCACACGTGATGGCCGTACCACGACGTCTGGAAGAAGATCGGAATGTCGGGATACGTGTCCACGTGATCCCTCAAGCTGAGGGTCGCTTGCGTCCAATAGGACTCGCGGCGGGAGGTCGTGAGCATGTCGAAGAACCATCGCTCCTCGCGGGGCGCGTGACGCAGGAACGACTCGCCTCTGCGAAGGGGCAGCCGGTCGAGCCACGGCCTCAGGCCGTCGAGCTCGGCTTCGAACGCGGCGCGACGCTCGGGATCGCTCGCCAGATCCGGGCCCTCGCGGGCCAGGCGAACAACGTAAGGAAGCAGGACGCCGAGCTCAAAGGCGCCCGAGTGGCGAAGCGTCCTATGAAAGTAGTCGTAGCCGCCGTCGGAGAGGAACTGGGAGGCAAGGCCTCTCGGGCGCAGCACCGCGAGTGCCTGCTGGGTGGCGGTGCTGTACGAGAGGCCCATGGTGCCGATCCGGCCGTCGCACCAGGGCTGGGACACCAGCCACTCCATGGTGTCAAAACCGTCCGGGCCTTCCTGTTCGGAGAGGAAATACCACTCCCCTTCCGAGGCGAACCGGCCGCGCACATCCTGCATGACCACCACATAGCCCGCTCGCGCGAAGAACTCGCCGGCCTGGTTCAGGACCACGCGGCGCTTGCCGTAGGGCGTGCGCTCGAGGAGGACCGGAAAGCGACCCTCCACGGCCACGCCACCTCGCGCGGGGTGATAGATGTCGATCGACAGCGCGACGCCGTCGCGCATCCGGACCGCCCGGTCGGCTTCGAGGACAAGGTCGAAAGTCATCGGATCGCTGACCGTTACCAACCGCTTTACCGGGCGGGCTCGGCGCGGAGATCATCGAGCTTTGCGCGGGCATCCTTCATGTAGACGGAATCCTCCAGAACCGTGTGCGGGCGCGGGGTCAAGGAGACGCAATGTTCGAGGATCTGACGCGCCTCCTCCTTCTTCTCGGGTTCGTGTTCGAGGATGGCGTCGGCCAGAAAGAAACAGGTCGCGGGGTGATCCGGCGCAGATTTGTAGGCGCGCCTCAGGTACTGGACCCCTTTGTCGTGGGAAACCCAGCCGGTGACGAAGAGGATCTTCGGAGCCTCCGAATGAAGCCTTCCGAGGATTCGATAGCCGGCGGCGTCTTCGAACAGAGGGTCCATATCGATCACGGTCTGGGCGAGATCACGAAGCCGTCCAGCCACCCCGCTGCGGGCGGACGCGAACTTCCCCCTGGCAAGACCCCATTCTCCCCAGTGCCCCGCTGTCCACAAATACAAGGCGGGGGCCCCTTTCACCAGACGAAGGGCCTCGATGCGCGACAAGCCGCGCGCCGTTCTCGCTTCCGCCTCGAGGCGATCCACCGCATCCTGCCCGAGCCTCTTTCCCTCCTCGAAGAAGACCTTCTTCTCCTCGATGCTGAGGCCGGTGTAGGCGCCGCGGAACTGCAGGGCGCGCATCAGCTTCGCGAGCACCTCGATGTTCCGCGGGTCGGCGGCCAGGGCCTTTCGATAGAGCTCGATCGCCTCATCGATCTCCTGCGGATTCGCCACCTCGTCGATGGCCCCGATGGAACGTTGGGAGAAGTGCGCCTCGGCCAGGGCGAGAAAGGCGACGGTTTCCGGAGTGGGCTCGGGTGTGAGTGACGGCGTCGGCGTGGGGGAGGTCTGCGGGGTCGGCGAGGGTGATGGAGTCTGCACCGCCCAGGAAGTGGAACTCAGCAGGATCGCGACAAGGAAACGGACGCACATTATGGGATTGCTCCCTATCTTGTCATCGGATCACCGTTCATCCGGCCAAGCCGCGCGATCGGGCCGCCTGGGTCTCGTTGATCGACGCAGGAAGGGCACGCAGCTTCAGTTCATTCCGGCGAGCCAGCGCTCCATGATCTCCCTGGTGTCGACGCCGGTCGCGGTCTTGAAGATCGCCGGCAGTTCGTCGATCGAAAACGCCCGCTTCTCGCGGCCCGACCAGGCTACGAGAGCGCGCAGCGCATCCCGGAGCCGCCCTCTGCCGTTCGTCGCGGATCGAATCTTCTCGTCCATCTCATACGCCATCAGCCCGCCGCGGGCGAAGACCGTGCGCCCGGTGCGGAAGTCTTCGGAATAGAACGTCGACGCGGTGCGCGAAAGTTGCACCAGCGGCATGCGCTTCAGAAAGTCGGGCATGTCCCTCAAGGTGTTTCGGAACCGCGCCTCCACCAGAGCCGCCCGATAGGGCCGGCCGTCCGCGCCGGGCGGCAGAACATCGGAGAGCGCGTCCGCCGCCGCGTACTGACCAAACCCCTCGCTCAGCCAGATGGTGTCGATGAGCGGCGTCAGTTCCCATCGGAAGGGGAAGTACCCCTCCCCCGCGCAACGCTTGGGGATCCAGGCATGCGAGATGTGGTGAGCGACGTTGTAGCGGAACATGGATCGTTCACGGTCGGTCGACTTCGCGGTGGGGGCAACGGAGGCGAGTGCGCCGATGGTGGCGCTCTCCAGGTGCTCCATGCTGAAGCCGTAGGTGTGCCGCGGCGAGATGGGCTTGAGGTAGTCGAAGAGGAGAGTGAAATGTGGAAAGGGTGTGGTGCCGAAGTAGCGGGTGAGCGCGTCGAAGGCCTGCTCCACGAGGGGCGACATGACGTCGTCGTCGGCCGGGCCCTCGGCGTGCAACGCGAGGAAGAAATCCGTCGAGGCCTTGAGCTTTTTTACTCTGAACGCGGGGCCCATGAGGATCTGCGAGTCGGCGAGACGGTAGAAGTCGGAGGCCGCGGCCTTCATCGCGCCGGCCTGAGCCGGGGCTTTCGGAGCAAGGGTCGAAAAGACCGGCCAATCCGGCCGGTTCGGCGGCGGAAAGATCGCGAGATCGATGGGGTTGTCCTCCAGCCCTTCGACATAGGCAAAGACCGAGTAGCCAAGGAGGCCCACGAAGCCCTCGCGGGCGCGGGAGGAATCCCCGCCCGCCAGCACGTTCGCTTCCATCGCGGCAAGGTCGACCTCGTAGTCGATGCTCGCAACCGGATCGGCGGCCTTAGCGCTCGACACGGACCATCGCGGACCTTCGCCCCGGGTGATGGCGGCGAGGGACCCCGATCGGGATCGCGCGGCGGTCAGGTTCACGAACTGGTCGTACGCCACCTGGCCGTAGCCCATGGGAATCGCCCGCGGCATGATGAGGGTGGCGCCGGCCATGGAGGCGTCGGCGGGAATGGTGATGGACACCCGCAGGGTTGAGCTCACGCCGGCGGCGTCAGCGGGGGCCATGGCCATCAAGTACTTCACGGCGGGCGGAGGCGATGACTGGAGAGCCGAGATCAGGAGCGCCACGGTAAGGAGCATGGGACACAATAAACTGGATCGCTTCTATGACTCCCCTGCGCCCGCTCCTCGCCATCTTCCTGCTCGGCGCGACCCTCGGCCGCGCCGAGGAACGCGTGACCCGGCCCTACCCGGGCGTCACGCACATTCACCGGGCGGACGACGCGCAGGACTATCACCTCGTGATCCTGGCGCCCCGCGCCATGGAGGTGGTGGGCACGGACCAGGATCAGGCATGGGCGGTGGTCTCGGACTTCGCGAAGAAAGTCGGAGCGCAGATCGCGATCAACGCGAATTTCTTCTCGAAGACCGAGAGCTGCGGCGTGACCGCGGGCCAGGGCCACCTTTGGACCCCGGTCTCCGAAGGCTGTCCGATGACGGTGGCGTTCTTCCGCGACGGCAAGGCTTCTATCTACAACGGAAAGGCCCTGACGAAGGGCGCCTCGGTTCCAACCGCGGGACTCGTGGCCGCGGTCTCCGGCCGCCCCGGCCTGGTCGAGGCCTCACGGCCCTCCCCCACGATCGAGCGATTCGCCTCGATACGCCATCCGCGCACCGCGCTCGGACTCCGGAAGGATGGAACGGTGGTCATCCTGGTCGCGGACGGGCGGCGCGAACACGCCCTCGGATTCACCGGCCCTCAGATGAGCGAGATCTTCCTCCACCAGAAGGTCGTGGACGCGATCAATCTCGACGGGGGCGGATCGACCACCCTGTACATAGAGGCCGAAGGCGGGATCCAGAACGTGCCCTCGGACGGCCACGAACGAGTGGTGGTGAACCAGCTCGGTTTCAGGCTGAAGCATCGTATGGGCTCGAAGCGACCGTGACCACGCGCGAACAGGCCGTGTTCGGGGCGGCTCTTGGTCTGGCCGCGGGAGTGCTGACCCGCGACCTCGACCTGACCTCCCTGGTGTCGTTCTGGGGCGATCGGCTGATCCTGCTGCCTCTGGCCGCGATCATCGGAGCCCTTTGCGTCGCGACTCGCCTGCGAAAGGCGTTCTACGCCTGCTTCGCCGCGCTCGTCCTCCTGTGGATCGGGGTCGCCTATGGACCACTCAGCCGCGTGCTCCTCGATGGACTGGTTCGAAGCGACGCGCTGCGCCCCGCGGACGCCGTGTTGGTGCTGGGCACGCGGATGCAGACGGATGGCGACCCCACTGCGGCCCAGCTTTCCCGCCTTCTTCGCGGGCTCGAACTCGTGAAGGATGGCCTGGCGCCCCGGCTGATGATCACCGAACTGCCACCGCCCTACGCTTCGCAGCGCCCCTTCGCCGAGGCGTTGCTGACGCGGTTCAAGCCGGAGATCGAGATCGTTGACCTCGGCCCCACGCTCAACACGCGAGACGAGGCGCTGCTGGCCGCCGAGTATCTGAGGAAGCTCGGGCTGAGCCGGATCATCGTGACGACGTCGCCCACCCACACCTACCGGGGCGCCGCTCTTCTCGAAGCTCTGGGCCTCGACGTTGTGGCCACACCGTCTAGGGAGACCCGCTTCGACCTCGAGACCCTCGACCGCCCGGAGGAACGCCTGATGGCCTTCGGCGCGATCATCCACGAACGCCTCGGGATCTTCATCTACCGCCGCCGCGGCTGGATCCGCTGAGACCTTCGGGCTCAGGGACGGGGCTGACTCTTCGCCAGGGTCTCGAGAAAACCGCGTAGCCTCGCGAAGGCCTGACCCCGGTGGGAGATCGCGTCCTTCTTCTCGCGCGGCAGCTCGCCGGTAGTGCAACCCGAGGGCGGGTGAAAGAAGATCGGGTCGTAGCCGAAACCGTTGAGGCCGCGCGGAGTCGCGACGATAAGGCCGTGGACGTGCTGCTCCGTCTCGAAGATCACATGGCCCGAAGCGACCATCACGACCGCGCAGGTGAAGTGGGCGGTTCGCTTCGACTCGGGCACGTCCTTGAGCCGGCGCCAGATCTCTTCGAAACGCTGGGGGTACGTGGCGTTCTCGCCGCAGAACCGACTGGAGTAGACGCCCGGCTCCCCGTTCATGGCGTCGATCGAAAGCCCCGAGTCATCGGCGACGGCCGGCCGGCCCGACCCTCGCGAATAGTGCTCGGCCTTGAGCCGGGCGTTCCCCAGGAACGTGGTTTCCGTCTCCTCCGGACTCTCTTCGATGCCGAAATCGCGCGGTATCAGAAAGCGAAACGGCAGGCCGGCAATGAGCCCTTCGATCTCACGCAGCTTGTCGCGGTTCTGGGAAGCGATGAGGATGTCACGCATGGGGGCTTGGTAGTGGGAGCAGGGGGTTGCGGGGGGTCAAGCATGAGATCGATGGGCAAGCGACCCCCCACCTAAAAGGAAAATGCGCCTGAAGGGACTCGAACCCCTGACCCGCAGCTTAGAAGGCTGCCGCTCTATCCACCTGAGCTACAGGCGCGCGAAAAGAAAAGTATACGTGGCGACCCCAAGCGGCCGCGGATGGCTCGATTGAGGGGAATCGAATAAACTGACCGGGCAGACGTAGCTCAGCTGGTTAGAGCGCCTGATTGTGGATCAGGAGGTCCTCGGTTCGATCCCGAGCGTCTGTACCAGCTTCTTTGGGCCGGAGTGAATCCAGGCCTCCTCGGTTGGGAGGCGGTGACCGGCCCCGCCCGTCAAACTCCCGAATCCGAGCGCCCGTCAACCAAATGGAACTTGTCCAAGCCGCGCTTGCCCGCGGCCTCCGTGATCTCCTGCCGGGAGAAATGATCGCCCGCCAGCGCATGATCGCGACGATCCAGGGCGTGTATGAGCTTTACGGCTTCGTGCCCATCTCCACCCCGGCCATCGAGCACCTGCGCGTCCTCGCGGGCTCCGGGGGTGCTGAGGCTTCGGCCTCGATCTTCCGCGTTCAGGGGCCCGAAGACGACCCGCTCGGCCTGCGCTTCGATCTCACCGTGCCGCTCTCGCGGCTGATTGCCCAGTACCCCGAGCTCCCGCGTCCCTTCCGCCGCTATCAGGTGGGGCCGGTGTGGCGGGCGGACAAGCCGGGGCCGGGACGCTTCCGCGAGTTCACCCAGTTCGACCTCGACTCCGTGGGCGTGCCCTCCGAGATCGCCGACACCGAGATCATCGCGGGCATGTGCGACACCCTGACCGCCCTCGACTGCGGTCCCTTCCGGGTGCGCTTCTCGAGCCGGCGTGTTCTGAATCTCCTCATGCCGCTCGCGGGCATCGATCCGGGACTCGCGAGCGACGTGTTCCGCGTACTCGACAAGCTCGACAAGATCGGGCCCGAGAAACTGCGGAGAGAACTCACCACCGGATACCGGGACGAGTCGGGTGACACCATCGAAGGCGTCGGCCTGAAGCCCGAGCAGGTGAACCGCATCGAGCAGTTTCTCGCCATCAAAGGAAACACGCGCGAGGAACTCCTCGCCGGCCTGCTCGATGTATTCGGCGGGGTCGAAGGATCCGCGGAGGCCATCGAGCCGCTCGCGAAGATCTCAGGTCACCTCGCGGCTCTCGGCTATCACGAGGACCGCGCGGTCATCGATCTCAGCATCGCCCGCGGTCTTGCGTACTACACGGGTCCGGTCTTCGAGGCGGTTCTCCTCGATGCCCCGGAGTTCGGTTCGGTCTTCGGGGGCGGACGCTACGACGATCTGGTCCTGCGCTTCCTCGGCGAACGGGTGCCCGCGACCGGAGCCTCCATCGGCGTCGATCGACTCCTGGCCGCGCTGATCAAACTCGGGCGCACGGGCACGCGCAAGGCCACCGCCAGGGTTCTGGTGACCACCATCGATCCAGCCCTCACCGCCGACTACCTCGCGATGACCTACGAACTGCGCCGCGCGGGGGTTGCGACGGAGATGTACCTGGGCGCCGAGAAGGGTCTCGGCAAGCAGATCAAGTACGCGGACCGTTGCGGCATTCCCCTCGTCGTGATCTACGGGTCCGACGAGAAGGCGAAGGGCATGGTGACCCTCAAGGATCTCGAGGCGGGTGCTTTGGCCGCGGGCGCGCTTCAAAAGGATCGGACGCAGTGGCGGCAGCTTCGCCCCGGACAGTTCGAGGTCGCGCGAACCGATCTGGTGCGAGCGGTTAAGGACTTCGCTTCGGAGCCATAAGGAGGGCGCCCTTGCACGCCCTCCTCGTTTCAGCGTACCGTTGCGGCGTTCTTTGGAGGTGCCATGGAAGATCCGAATTGGGAATACGACGCGGTATCGGTGGTCGGAAACGCCGAGGTCATGAAGGCCTTCGCCATGCACGCCAAAGACTGGGAGTTCATGCAGGCCTGGACATCCCACTCGAGCGGCGACTGGCTCTTCTTCCGGCGCCCGCGGGCCAGCGAGCCCATCGACATCCGCGCCCTCTAGACCCCGCTCGGCGGCCGGCAGTCAGGGCTGAAAGATGCCGATCGCCTCGAGCAGCGTCTCGAACTGCTTCTGCGCGGAGGATTTGTCCCGCCAGTCCGCGAAGGAGAGAACCTTTTCGGTCGGGATCTGTTCCAGGATCCGGCCCTGCCACACCGGGGTCTTCCAGGCCTCGTCCAGGCTGATGGGACACAGCACCGCCTCGCCCAAATCCTTTTCGAGCTTCCGGGCGAGGCGCACCTCGTGCTCCGCCCAATCGCTGTGAACCGTCGCCTCGGAGAGCACGAGCAGGAGGCATAGGTCGTGCTGAATCGCGAGCTTTGACTGACGTTCCCGCAGCGTGCCCTTGAGCTCGTGGGCGGCCAGCCAGCTGTACACCCCCCGCTGGATGAAGAGGCGGCGAAGCTCCGCGACGAATGCGTCGTCCTGCTGCGAGTGTGAAATGAGAAGGCGGCGCCGCTGGGGCCGGAACTCCGTGCGGAGCGTTTCGATGGCCTTTTGAAGGGAGGCGGCGGCCTCGTTCGAGAGGGAGGGATCATGATGCCGCACGGCCAGGATCTCGAACGAAGAAAGGCCGCATCCGCGCAGGAATGCCTCGGGGATCTTTCCGCGCGATCGGCCAAGAGTGTCGGTGCCCACCGTCGATGGCGAAGCGTGGCGCAGGGTCTCGAGGCCTTTCACCTGCCGCAGATCGAGATCCGCGAAAACCGTCCCACCAGCCAGCGCGTCGGTCAGGTTCGCGTTGTGCAGGCGGGTGTCGGTGAGGTTCGCGCCGCAGAGGTTGACGCCGGTGAGGTCCGCATCCCGGAGATCGGCCTCGTGAAGCGAGGCGCTCATCAGACTCGAACCCGACAGGTTCGCGCCGGAGAGGTCCGCGCCGCGAAGGTCAGATCCGCGAAGGTCCACCCGGGAGAGATTGGTGAGCCGCAGGTCGGCGCGGCTCAGGTCGACCCGCACCAGCTTGGCCGTCCGAAGATCGCCGCCGTGCAAGTCGGCATTGCGGAGATTCGCTCCGTCGAGAAGCGCTCCGGTGAAGTTGGCGCCCTTGAGATTCGCTCCTCGGAAGTCCGCTCCATTGAGGTCGGCGCAACCGAAGTCGGCCATGCCGACATCGGCCATGCTGAGGTCGGTGCGCATCAGCTTCGCGTCGCGCAGATCCGCCCCGTGCAGATTGGCACCCCGGAGGTTGGCGCCGCGCAGGTTCGTGCCGATGAGATTCCCGCCGCGCAGGTTCACGCCCGAAAGGCTCGCGCCCTGGAAGTCGCGCTCCCCGGCGGCGAGGCGCCGCTGAAATTCGCCGGTGGCAGTCGAGGTGGTCACATTTGTGGCGGAAGCTTAGCGCCGAACCGGGGCGGCGCCTTGGTATCGTCGGCCCATGAGTTCGTTCGCTCGGCGTCGGGAGGGGCCATGACCGAAGTGCTCGGCCTGCGGCCGCTGCTCACCGCCACCCATCGCTACGACAAGTCGATCTCCACCTGGAACCGTGGACGCGGCCAGCTCATCGATGCGCCGATCCTCGCCTACCTGATCGAGACCAAGAACGGCCGGATCCTGTACGACGCCGGCTGCGACTACACGAAGATCCACGATCCGCTCCTGCGAGCGAGGTACTACGATCCGAAGGTCTTCGGCTTCGGCGCCCCGGAGATGAAGGAAGGACAGGGAATCCCTCGATGGCTGGGCCGCCTCGGCCTTTCCCCCAAAGAGATCGACCTGATCTTCATCGGCCATCTTCATTTCGATCACGCAGGCGGCCTCAAGGAACTCCATCGGGCGGGGTGCGGCGCGGCCCTCCATGTGCACGAGGACGAGATCGCGGCCGCTCGAAGCGGTGTGGACCCTTCGGTCTTCGCGGACGACCTGGTCGACGACCTTGGCTCGCCGCTGCCGTTCACCCTTCAGACCGGCGAGTACGAGGTGGCGAAGGGCGTCCGCGCGGTGATGACGCCCGGTCACACCGCGGGGCACATGTCGATGTGGATCGAGCTGCCGAAAGGACGACCGGTCCTGCTCGCGGGCGATGCCGCCGACCTGCAGGAGAACCTCGACGACGAAGTGGCGCCCGGGGGGTTCCGCGAGGGCGGGCACGACGAGGCGGTTGAAAGCATCCGAGCCCTCAAGCGGCTGGCCGCTCAGACCAACGCCTGGATCTGGCCCAATCACGACCTGCCGTTCTACCGCTCCCTTCGGCCCTTTCCCGAAGCCTACGACTGACGCCCGCCCTTTCGCAGGACTCACACACCGTCCGACCCCACGAAAAGAGGTCCCGATGCCCGTTTCACGACGACACGCCCTTGGTCTCGCCGGTGGCGCCGCCGCCCTCCATCTGCTCCCCGGCGGAACGACGGCGTCCGTCCTCGAGCCCGGGACGGCCCAGGAGGCAGCGCCAAACCCGTTTGCCGGGATCGCGAGTGTCATGGACTTCGAACCCCGGGCGCGCGAACGGATGACGCGCAACGCCTGGGAGTACATCAGCGGCGGAGCCGGCGACGAGATCTCCCTGCGCTGGAATCGTGAGGCCTACGACAAGATCCGCCTGCGCACCCGGGTGCTCGTGGACGTGTCGAAGCTGAACACGAAGACCCACCTCTTCGGACAGGAACTCGCGTATCCCATCCTCCTCGCTCCCACCGCATACCACAAGCTCGTTCACCCCGATGGCGAAGTGGAGACGGCGCGAGGAGCGGGGGCGGGCGGCGCCACCATGGTCGTGAGTTCGTTCGCGAACACCGCCATCGAAGACATCGCCCGGGTGGCTAAGGAACCGCTGTGGTTCCAGCTCTACGTCCAACCGGATCGCGGCTTCACCCGCTCCATGATCGAACGCGCGGAGGCCGTCGGGTGTCGCGCCATTTGCGTCACGGTCGACACCCCGCTCGCGGGAGCGCGCAATCGGGAGGAACGAGCGGGGTTCGCCCTGCCCAAGGGTCTGGAACTGCCTCACCTCAAGGGGCTGACGAATGCGGCTCATCCTCCGCGCGAGGGCGAGATTTTCAGCGCGATTCTCGACCCCACCCTCACCTGGAAGGACATCGAATGGCTGAAGTCGTTCGCGAAGGTCCCGGTCCTGCTCAAGGGAGTGCAGAGCGCCGACGACGCCGAGCAGGCGGCGCGCCTGGGGGTTTCGGGGATCATCGTGTCGAACCACGGCGCGCGGAACCTCGATACCGTTCCGGCCACCATCGACGCGCTTCCGAGTGTGGTCGAGAAGGTCGCCGGACGGATGCCCGTGCTGGTGGATGGAGGCATACGGCGCGGGACGGACGTCTTGAAAGCGCTGGCTCTGGGCGCGAGCGCCGTGCTCATCGGCCGGCCCTACCTCTACGCGCTGGGCGTCGCCGGAGCCCCCGGCGTGACCCGGACGCTCTCGATTCTCCGCAAGGAGTTCGAGATCGCCATGGCCCTCACCGGACGTCGGTCGATCGCGGAGATCGACAAGGGAGTGATTTGGTAGTGGTTGGAGGTCTCCCAGGCGACCCCTGCCAACCCCGTCAGTTGTGAACGCCCGGGGCTTCGTGCCCGGTGCGCGCCACGTACTCGACGTAAGTGCCGGGGTAGAGGTGGGGCTCGGTCTCCGTGCCGGACTCGCCGCCCAGTTCGATGACGCGATTCGACAGACCGCGGAGGAACGCGCGGTCATGCGAGACGAAGATCATGGTGCCCTCGAAGTCCTTGAGCGCACCCACCAGCATCTCCTTGGTAGCGAGGTCGAGGTGGTTCGTGGGCTCGTCGAGCACCAGGAAGTTCGGCGGATTGTGGAGCATGCGGGCCATGACCAGGCGTGACTTCTCGCCGCCGGACAGCGACCGGATCTTCTTCTCCACATCCTCGCCCGAGAACTGAAACGCGCCCAGGGTGCCCCGCAGGGAGCCGATGCTGTCGTGCGGGAAGTCCTGAACCATCTGCTCCCATACCGTGGAATCGGGGCTCAGGATGTCCAGGGCCTGCTGCGCGAAGTAGCCAAGACGAAGGCTGGCGCCCAGCTTCACGCTGCCCGAGTCGGGTTCGAGCGCTCCCGCGATCATCTTGAGCAGCGTCGACTTTCCCGCGCCGTTCTTGCCCATCACGCAATGACGCTCGCCGCGGCGGACGATCATGGAGAAATCCTTGTGGACGACCCGCGACCCGTATGCCTTGGACACACCCTCGAGGACCGCGACTTCGTCGCCGGAGCGCGGGGGGGTCTTGAACGAGAAATTCACCACCACGCGCTTCTTCGGCGGCTCGACGCGCTCGATCTTGTCGAGCGCCTTGATCCGGCTCTGGACCTGCGCGGCCTTCGCGGCATGCGCGGCGAAACGGTCGATGAAGCGCTGCTCCTTGGCGAACATGGCCTGCTGGCGCGCGAACTGCGCCTCCTGGTTCACCTCGCGGAGGGCCCGCTCGCGCTCGTAGAAGTCGTAGTCGCCCGAGTAGACGGTGATTTCGCCGCCGTCGATCTCGGCGATCCTGGTGACGATGCGGTTCATGAAGTCGCGGTCGTGCGATGTCATCAGGAGCGCGGCGTCAATGGACTTGAGAAAGGACTCGAGCCACACGATGGATTCGAGGTCGAGGTGATTGGTCGGCTCGTCCATCAGCAGGACATCCGGCTTGCCGAGCAGAACGCGAGCCAGGGCCACCCGCATCTTCCAACCGCCGGACAGGGCGCCCACGTCGCCGTCGACCCGGGCATCGTCGAAGCCAAGTCCGTGGAGGACCTCGCGGGCCTGAGCCTCCAGCGCGTAGCCGCCGAGGTGGTCGTACTCCTCCTGGACCGTGCCGAAGCGTTCCAGGATCTTGTCCATGTTTTGGGCCTTGTCCGGGTCGCCCATGTCGTGCTGCAGGGCTTCCAGCTCGTGGTGGAGGTCGCCCAGGCGACCACTGCCTGCAATAGCTTCGTCGAGGACGGACCGGCCGGACATCTCCTCGACGTCCTGGCGGAAATAGCCGATGGTGAGCTTCTTCGGAACGGAGACCTCACCCTCATCGGCGGTCTCTTCGCCGGTAATCAGGCGGAAGAGCGTGGTCTTTCCCGCGCCGTTCGGGCCCACGAGCCCCACCTTCTCACCGGGGTTGAGCTGAAAGGCGGCGTCGACGAACAGGACCTGCTTGCCGTACTGCTTCTGAATGCGGGAGAGGGAAATCATGGCGAGCCGCACATATTAGTTGAGACCCCGGTACCGCCATTGCGAGGAGCCACTCCGTTGGTAGTGCGAGCGCGCAGCGCTGGCCTGGGCCAGCGCGAAGCCTCCTTGGGGACGAAGCAACCCCCTCCGACCCCGATCAAGCCTGCGGGGCTGGTAGTGGTTGGACGGGGTTGCTTCGGGCCCCTTCGAACGGAATGAGCCCTCGCAATGACGTGGGTGGGGCCCTTCCCGCCGTCAGGGGCGTCTTCGTTGGTGGGTGGGTGGCAACGACGCTGCGCTGCGTCTACTGCTCGCTGCCCTTCGTGATCCGGATCCCCCCGTTCACGGTGGCAACCTCGAGTTCGCGTCCGCCGTGCCCGAGACGGCCCTCGGCCGACCGCGGGCCCCACTTCTTCCGGACTTCGATCTCGGTGAATTCGCTGGTGATCCCGCCATTGACCGTCTTCGCGGAGACATCGGCGTTCACACCTTCGGGGAGATTCAGATGGACCGAGCCGTTCACGGTTGAGAGCTTGATGTCATCGGCTGAGTTCGCGTTCGACTTCACCTCCGCCTGGATCGAGCCGTTGACCGTGGTGGCCTCGGTGAGCGTCCCCGCGGTCACCTCGATGCGGCCATTGACGGTGGAGAGCGCCGCGCGGCCTTCGATATCGGCCTGGATCCTCCCGTTGACCGTCCGGCCTTCGAAGTTGACGTCCTTCGGAATTCGCAGCTCGAACTCAACGTTCACGTCGCTGTTCCGGGTGCTCATGTGGCCGCCGCCGGGCTGGCACTGGTTGGGACGTGAGTCATCCTTGCTGGGGTAGACCGCGCAGACCGTCACACCGCCCGCGTGCGGGACGACCTCGATCTTCACCGACTCCGGGTCATTGCGCCGGCCGGTGCGGGTCGCCACCAGCTCGACCTCGGAACCGCTGGCCGCGGTGGCCCGGATCGGGCCGTTGATGCCGCGAACCTCGAAGGTCTTCCCGGCCGCGATCTTCCCTGTCCACTTGAAGGGGGCGGCCGTGCGCTTGGGACCGCTGAAGGTGTCGGCGAACCCCTCGCCCATCTCCTCGAACCAGGATCCGAGGGAGTCCAAGTTCCACGAAGCGCTCTCGTGGCGCTTCGTGACCTTCTTCTCCTCGGCGTGGGCAGGAGCGAGCAGCGAGCCTGAAACCGCCAGGGCAGTCAGAAAAATGAACGCGGATCGTGGAGTCTTCATGGGGGGACCTCTCTCTATGGATAAGAGACGACCGGGGCGGCGCTGAGGTTCCGTCGATCGACGCACTTTCTCGCGCCCTCGCTGCCGTCGACGGGCAATTTTCCGATTACAGTGCCACGACCGCGGCGAGAAACCTGAGACACCGATGGCATCCCGACTGCACCACAACGCTGTTCAGCGCTTCCTGACCCACGCCCGGGTGGAAACGCCCCTCATCTGCGGCCCGATGTACCCGTGCAGCAACCCCGAGCTGGTCGCGGCGGTGTCTTCGGCCGGCGGCCTGGGCATCGTGCAGCCCATCTCCCTCACCTACGTCCACGGCCACGACTTCCGCGAGGGACTGCGCCTCATCGGCCGCCTGTCCGGCGGGAAGCCCATCGGCATGAACGCGCTCATCGAGGCCTCCTCCGAGACCTACCGGCGCCGGATGGAGCAGTGGGTCGACATCGCCCTGGAAGAAGGCGTCCGGTTCTTCGTGACCTCGCTCGGCAATCCGAAGTGGATCGTCGAGAAGGCCCACGCGGTGGGTGCGGCCGTGTATCACGATGCCACCGAGCGGCGTTTCGCGGAGAAGGCGATAGGGGCCGGCGTCGACGGACTGATCGCGGTCAACAAACACGCGGGAGGCCATCTCGGCGGCCTCGCGAAGACTGAGCTGTTCGTGCAGCTCCAGGACCTCGGGGTGCCGCTGATCTGCGCAGGCGGTATCGGCGATGAGACGGACTTCGTTCGCGCTCTCGAGATCGGGTACGCGGGCGCGCAGCTCGGCACGCGCTTCATCGCCACCGACGAGTGCAGGGCGCCGCAGGCCTACAAGGACGCGATCTGCCGCGCCACCGCGGATGACATCGTCACCACCGAGCGGCTCTCCGGGGTGCCGGTGGCGGTGCTGAACACTCCCTCGGTCGCACGCCTCGGACAAAAGGCGGGACCGCTGGCACGCTGGATGCTCAGCGGCCCCAGGACCAAGCACTGGATGCGGACCATCTACGGCCTCAAATCGATCTGGGCCCTGAAGCGCGGCCTCCAGCGCGACGCGCCGGACAAGGACTTCTGGCAGGCGGGCAAGAGCGTCGCCTCCATCTCGTCGATCGAGCCCGCGGCGGACATCGTGCGGCGCTTCGCCGGAGCACTCTGAACCCGCGCGCGTCGCCTATGCTCCTTTCTCCCCCATGAGCGAAGCCATTCTCAAGCCGCGAGGTCTTTCGAGACTCGAAACCGGGCATCCGTGGATCTTCAAGTCCGATGTCGAGCCGGTGGAGGCGTCGAACGGCGCGATCGTCGACGTGGTGGCGAAAGGCCGTTTCCTCGGCCAGGCCTTCTACTCCGAGCACTCCGAGATCACCTTGCGCATGCTCTCTCGTGGCGCCCTTGCGGAGACCTGGCTCGTCGACCGGATCGATGCGGCCATCCGGTTTCGCGAGGAGACGCTGGAAATGCGAGGCGCGTGCCGGTTGATCCACGGAGAATCCGACGGCTTGCCCGGACTCATCGTCGATCGGTATGGCGACGTGCTCGTGCTGCAGGTCCTCGCGGCGGCCATGGAGACACGCACCCCGGCGATCGTCGATGACCTGGTCAAGCGGGTGACGCCGCGGGGCGTTCTCGCCCGCAACGACGTGAAGGTTCGCGAACGCGAAGGCCTCCCGCGCGAGGCGAAGACCCTGTGGGGTGAGATTCCCGAGGCGGTCAACATCCAGGAAGGCTCGGTCACCCTCAGCGTCGACGTCATCAACGGGCAGAAAACCGGCACCTTCCTGGACCAGTCGGCGAATCACGTCCTCTTCGGCCGCCTCGCGCGTGGCCGCGTCCTCGATGCCTTCTGTCACGACGGCGGTTTCGGCTTGCAGGCGGCGCGGAACCCCGCGGCCAAAGAGGTCGTCGCGGTGGACATCTCGGCCGAGGCGCTGGTGCGGGCTCAGGCGAACGCCACGGGCAACGCGCTCACGCTGCAGACGGTAGAGGCGAACGTCTTCGACTTCCTCACCGACGAAGTGGCCGCGGGCTCCCGTTACGACACCATCGCCCTCGATCCCCCCGCGTTCGCGAAGACCAAGGGCGCGCGCGACGCGGCCTGGCGGGGCTACAAGGAAATCAACCGCCGCGCCCTGCAGCTCCTCGAGCCGGGCGGCATCCTCCTCACCTGCTCATGCTCATACCACGTGAGCGAAGAGGAATTCGAAGCGGTGGTCGCGGACGCTGCTGCGGACTCCGGCATCACGGCCCAGATCATCGAGCGCCGCTCGCAGGCCCCCGACCACCCCGTCCGCCTCGGCATGCCGGAAACCCGCTACCTGAAAGCCCTCGTCATCCGCAAGCTCGAGTAACGAGGCCGGACCGCAGGGTTGGTAGTGGTGGGAGGGGGTTGCTTCGTCGCGGCACCAACGGAGTGGCTCCTCGCAATGACGTGAGGGGGGTGCGAGACGGCAGCGCAAACTTGGTAGTGGGGTACGCGCGGTACGGGTTGGCGCGCAGTGTGGGGTGGCGGGCTTTGCGGGTTCGCAGTACCACACACGACGGCACCAGCTTCCAACGCCGTGCTGTGCGTCTGCACCACACTACGTCATTGCGAGGAGCCACTCCGTTTGGACTGCGACGAAGCAACCCCCTCCCACCACTACCATCCCCGCCGTCACTTCCTCTTCATTGTCGCTGGATCACGCAGGGATAACTCCGTGATCTTGCCAAGCTTTTCGAGGGTGACGTCGTGCTTGCCGTCGCCTTTGCTGATCTCGAGCTGGTTGCCGACGACCAGGGTGATCATCTTCTCGGGCACCAGGTACTGCTTCGCCACGCGCTGGACGTCGGCCGCGGTCACCGCCTGGATCTTGTCGCGATAGGTCGACCAGAAGAGAGGATCGCGTTTGGTGTACTCGTCGGCCGCGAACGTGCCCGCCTGCTGCGCCTTCGACTCGAAGTTGCTCGGGAAGGTCTGGATGATGTTGTTCTTGATGGTAACGAGTTCCTCGTCGGTCACCGCCGTGTCGCGGATCTTCCTGATCTCCTCGAACACGAGCTGCAGCGCGTAGGCGACCGTCGAGCTTTTCGACTGGAAGGACGCGCGGAAACGACCGGGAAAGTAGGTCCCGAATCCGATGCCGCTGCCCGCCGAGTACGCGAGGCCTTCGTTCGAGCGCACGGTCTTGGTGATCCGCGAGGTAAAGCCGCTGCCGCCGAGGATCTCGTTCATGACCTCGAGCGCATAGATATCGGGTGACGTCCTCAGCACGCTGGGCAGGCCGACCGACACCCGGCCCTGATTCACATCCTTGTTGATGCGATAGATGCCGGGCGCGGCGCTCTTGATGCCTTGCGGGATCGGGCCGACCACGCGCTTCGGTGACGGCCAGTTCGCGAACGCATCCTCGAGCTTCTTCACCATCTCCGCCTTGGTGAACGAGCCCGAAACCGCGAGGGTGAGGTTGGCCGGGTAGTAGTACAGGTCGTGGAACGCCTTCAGGTCCGCGGATGTGAGTGAAGAGATCGACGCCTCGGTGCTGAACCGGTTGCTGACATGGTCGTCCCCGTAGACGAGGACCGAGAACTCTCGGCCCTCGATGTCCGACGACTCGTCGTTCCGCTTCTTCATGTCCTGGAGGAGCTGATCCTTCGCGAGCTTGAGCCGGTCTTCCTGGAAGCGCGGATCGCGCAGCATCTCGATGAAGAGCTTCAGGGAATCGTCGAGGTTGTCGGCGAGACAGTTGAGTGACGCGCCCGCCTGGGTGTCGGCCATGGAAGAGCCGATCTGGGCGGCCAGGAAGTCGGCCTTCTCGTCGAACTGTTCGGCGGTCAGCGACCTGGTGCCGCCCGCCCTCATCTGCGATCCGGTGAGCCGGGCGAGACCTTCCTTGCCCGCGGGCTCGAGCCAGGAGCCGGCGCGGACCATCGCCTGGATATTGATGAGGGGCAGCGCGCGGTCTTCAATGACGTAGGCGACCATGCCGTTCTTCAGGACGACGCGATGGTCCTTCGCCGCCGGCGGCGTGTAGGTGAGCGGCGCATAGCTGAGCTTCTCAGGATTGTCGGGAAGCGCCTGCGCTGCGGCGAACGAGGCGGCGAAAGCGAGGGGAAGGCCGGCGGCCACAATTCGGTTGATGGTCATGACTACTTCTTCCCTTCCTTCTCGAGCTCGGCCAGTCTCTCTTCGCCTTTTTTCAACATGAGGTCGAAGAGGGGTTTCATCGGCGGCGGCACCTGACCCGCCTGGGCGCGCATCTGTTCCAGTTGCGCCTTTATTTTCGTCGCGTCCTTCTCGGCCTTGAGCCGCCCCAGCGCCTGCTTGGCCATCGGTCTCGCCTGCTCAGGCAACGCCAGGATGTCGGGATCCTCGGCGGAAGCCCCCGCCGTATCCGCAGCCTTGCGGGTGAAGATTCCCACCGCGCGCGTCTCCTTGGTGAAGTACTGCTTCGCCGCGCGCTGAATGTCGGCCGCGGTCACCGCATCCACCGCCTCGGAGGCCGTGTTGATCATCTTCCAGTCGCCCAGGCCTTCGTTGTTCAGAAGCTGAAACATGATGAAGGTGCCGTTCGAGAGCCGGCGATACGCGTTCGCCTTCGCCTGATTCTTCACCTTCTGGAGTTCGGCGTCGGGCACCAGCTCGGTCTTCAGCTTGTCCAGGACTTCAAAGAGGGCGGCTTCCACGGTGGCGGGGTCCTGGCCGTCCTTGACCGTGACCTCCGCGCCCACGATGCCGCCGTACTTCTGGCCGTTCACATACGCCGAGGCTTCATTCGCAATCTTCTTGTCGAGGACGAGAGCCTTGGTGAGGCGCCCGGTGCGGCCGGAGAGGACGTCGGTCATGAGGTCGAGAACCGCGAAGTCCTTGTGCACGATCGGAACGCCTTGCCACCACACCCGCACCGTGGGCGACGTTTCGGCCTCCGCATAGAAGCGCTTCTCGCCGAGCGACCTCGGCTCGAGGGTCACGACCTCGGGCGGCGCCGGACCGCGCTTCAGGCGGCCGAAGTAGCGTTCGAGCAGGGGCTTGATCTCCGCGGCCTTGAAGTCGCCGACCAGGACGCCGGTGATGTTGTTGGGCGCGTAGTAGGTCGCGAAGTAGTCCTTCGCCTGCTGCAGGGTGTACATGGGCAGGTCGGACGCCCACCCGACCACGGGCCAGCTGTAAGGATGCGCGTCCCAGAACATCGAGTTGAACTCTTCGTCGAACTTGCCGAGAGGCGTCGACTCGGTGCGCAGACGCCGCTCTTCGAAGACGACATCGCGCTCGGAATAGAACTCGCGGAAGACGGGGTTCTCCAGCCGATCGGACTCGAGCCACGCCCAGAGCTCCAGCTTGTTCTTGGGCAGGCGCATGAAGTACACCGTTTCGTCTTCATTGGTAGTGGCGTTCAGGAACTCGCCGCCGTTCTTGGTGTAGATCTGGTCCATCTGATCCTTGATGATGTTGTCGCGCTGCTTCGCCACGAGTCCATCGAACTTCGCGTCGAGTTCCTTGTAGCGCGGCGTCTTGGCATCCGGATCGTCCATGCTGGAGATGAGGCCCTTGCGCAGCTTCTCGCGCATGATCGACATCTCCTTCCGCATCTCCGTGCGGACCTGCTCCTGCTCTTCAATGAGCTTCAAGTCGAGGGCGATGTCCTTGGTGCCGATCGTGTTGGTGCCCTTGAACATCATGTGCTCGAAGAAGTGCGAGATGCCGGTGATCCCGGGCCGCTCGTTGGCCGAGCCCACGTGGGCCACCCAGCCGGTGGCGATGGTGGGAGCGTCGTGGCGCTCGTAGAGCAGCCACCTCATGCCGTTCGACATCGTCCACTCTTCCACCTCGATCCGCGGCTTCTCGGCGGCGAGGGCGAGCGACGGGAGGGCCAGAAACGACAGGGCGAGCGCTAGCCGCCGTGGGTTCAAGATCATGAACATCTCCTTTGGAGTCAGGATCATAGCTGTCCCGGTCGGCCGACCACTAGAATCCTCGATGGTGACGGAAAGAAGAATCGGAACCATCGCAGCCTGGGCGGACATCGTCCCCGGACTTTCGGTGTTCCGACTGAAATCCCATCCTGGAACCGCGTTCCCGGACTACAAGGCAGGCCAGTACATCGCCCTCCGCCGGGAAGGCTGCAAGCTCACGGTGAAGGTGAGAGACAGCGAGGGCGCGGTTCGCTACGAGCCGCTTCAGAATGCGGACGGCACGCCGAAGCTGGGCCCGGTCACCCACTCTTATTCCGTCGCATCGGCGCCCTTCGAGACCAAGCAGAGCGGCGAGCTCGAGATCTACATCACACTCGAGAAGCACGGCCATGGCCAGCTCGGCCGGTTCACCGAGTCACTGTTCGACGCAGCCCCTCACGTGGGCGACACCCTTGGCTATGTCGAGCGCATCGTCGGCAATTTCACCCTGGACGACCGCGCGCCCGGGGCCGCGCACGTGGTCATGGTCGGCACGGGCACGGGCCTCGCCCCTTTCGTGGGCATGATGAAGCAGACGGCGCACGAGGCGAAGGCCGGGCGCGTCCTTTCCGCAAAGTACACGCTCATTCACGCGAATCGCACGGTCGTCGAGCTTGCCTACGACGATCAGCTTCGGAAACTCGCCGACGAGGCGATCCCGGGGTTCGACTTCGCCTACGTGCGGTCGGTGAGCCGCCCCACCGCGGCGGATGCGAACGATCCCGCCCTCGGTCAGGGTCGGGCCAACAATCTCTTCCGCCTGGTGCTGGGTCTGCCCGCACGCGAGCAGGAGGTGGTCGACGAGGCCCGCGCGGCGGGGCGCGATGTCGCCTCCGCGCAGCAGGCGTTCGAAAAGTCCACCAGACCCCGGCTCGGCTCGGGCATCGACGGCACCGTGCTCAAGGCGCGCATGCCCGGCGGTCACACCACGGTTCTCACCTGCGGCAACGCGGAAGGGATGGAAGACATCAAGAGGATCTGCGGGAAGGCCGGCTTCAAGTTCGAGATGGAAGAGTGGTAGTTCGGGTACGCTCCGCGGCGTGATTCTCACCGGACCTCCCAAAGTGACCCTCCGCGCCGCGAGGCCTCGCGCCTACGACGGGGCGATCGCGGCCGCGCGCACCTGCTACTCGCCGCGGGTGATCGAGGATTCCGAGATCACCGACAAGCAGCGAGACTCCATCGGGCCACTCACCTTCACCGCCGGGCATCACACCGTCTTCCAGCACGCCACCTTCGAGTTCGGCCTCGAGAACGTTTCGCGGCAATTCGTCTGGGCGTTCCTGCACTCGCATCCCTTCTACAACTCCGAGCAGTCCTCGCAGCGCTTCGTGAAGCTGGGCGAGGCGCGGGCCTACGTGCCGGAGGGCCTGTCACCCCAAGCCCGAGCGGTCTACGAGGCATCGATCGAGAAGGGCTGGGAGGCCTACGCGCGCCTCTCGCAGATTCTGGTGAAGGACACCACCGAGATCATCGGCGACATCCGGCATCTCTCCGCGAATGCCTCCGAGGCTCGGCGGAAGAAGGTCGGGCGCGAGGCCGAGAAGAAGGCCATCGAAGTCGCGCGGTACGCGATTCCCATCGGCGCGTTCACGTCGATGGTGCACTCGCTCTCC